>DATKMS010000355.1:0-47822 GCA_035541735.1 Candidatus Margulisiibacteriota bacterium | reverse complement strand
GAGTGGTCGCACGTGGACTCGAACCACGGACCTCCTGCATGTGAGGCAGGCGCTCTAACCAGCTGAGCTATGCGACCGTACCGCAGGTGTCAGCAACGAGCGGTTAACATAGCGATTTCACCGGTGCAAGGCGCCAGGTTGCGTCACATTCCTATCGCCGGGATCCGCACGGACCTCGGCCATGACGCAGTGCATTGACAATTTGACGCGCAGCGTTACCTTGAAGTTGAAAGGAGGTGAGAACTATGACCCCGAAGAAGACACAGGATTGGCGGAAGGTGTTGCCGAAGCGCATCGGTGAGCTGCGCCGGAGGGTGGAGAAGGAAGTGACGAAGCGATGGGAAGAGGCGACGGATATGCTGCCGCCAGCACCGCGCAAGGCGCTGAAGCGGTTTACAGCTGACGTCGATCGGATGCGGCATGACGTCGTGAAGCGCGGTGACAAGTTTGCCACGGATATGCGCAAGCGCGCGGAGCGGGCTGGTACGGACTTGCAGAAACGGATCGAGGGCGTCGTAACACCGCTGACGCACCGCTTGGACGTCGCGTCACGGGCGGATGTGGATCGCCTCCGGAAACGGCTCCATGAACTGGAACGGCGCATGGAGTCTCGCGGGCACGCGCCGGCTGCCTAACTGCCACGTGGCGGCGTCGCCCGGCGGCGCCGCCCCCAACCTCCCCCTCCCGGGGTGAGCATGCGGAGTCGATCCCCGGGACTGACATTCAGCGTGACTTTCGATGACAAACGGCGCGTTGTGTGTGCGGTGATCAATAGGTTTTGTCCACTCGAGCCAGGTCCGCCGCCGCACTGCCCGTAAGGACGCAGGCGGCGGCGTTCGCTGAGGACCGTCGTCTGTGCCGACGCCAGGAACTCGATTTCACGAACAATTCCATCGCCGCCGCGGTGCGCTCCCGTTCCACCCGACGCGCGGCGCAGCGAGTAGTGCGTGATGCGCAAAGGGTATGTGGCTTCGAGCGCCTCGACCGGCGTGTTCAGCGTGTTGGTCATGTGGGTGTGTACACCCGATGCTCCGGCACGGCGGGGTCCGGCCCCGGCGCCGCCGGCAATGGTTTCGTAATACGCAAAGTCGCGGCCGCGGAATGGGTCGTGACCACCAACCGCGAGATTGTTCATCGAGCCGCAGCTCGCAGCCGGTATCTGGCGCGGAGCTGCGGGTGCCAACGCTTTGAGCAAAACATCGACGATCCGCTGCGCCGTTTCGACATTGCCACCGGCCACGGCAGCAGGGAAATTGGCGTTCACAACGGTACCGGGCGGCGCGATGATCTGCACCGGGCGCAGCAAGCCGGCGTTTGCCGGGATGTCGGTGCCGGCGAGTCCCTGGAAGACGTAAAGCACGGCGGCAACGGTCACCGCATGGTTCGCGTTGATACCACCGGCGACCTGCGCCGCGGTTCCCGAGAAGTCGACGACTGCGCGTCCGTGTGCGATGCGTACGCTGACGCGGATCGGGACGCGCAGGGCGCCGGCCCCGTCATCGTCCATCCAGTCTTCGGCGCGGTACACGCCCGCTGGCAGCCGCCGCAACGCCGTGGACATCAGTCGCGCGGAGTAGTCCTGCAACGCACTCATGGCGCGCTGCGTCAGCCGTCGCCCACTCCGCTGAACGATCTCGCGGAGGCGCCGGCCGCCGAGACGTAACGCCGCCAGCTGTGCCAGCAGGTCGCCGCGCCGTTCGTCGGCAACCCGCGTGTTCGCCAGAAACAGATCCAGTACCTCGCTCACTACTCGACCGCGTGCGACGATGCGCACCGGCGGCAAGCGGAACCCTTCCTGATAGATTTCCGTTGCCAGCGGCATGGACCCGGGGCTCGAGCCGCCGATGTCCGCATGGTGGGCGCGGTTGGCAACGTATGCGAAGGGCGCGCGCTCGCGGCGCAGGTACACCGGCGCAACGACTGTCACGTCGGGCAAATGCGTGCCCCCGGCGTACGGATCGTTGAGGACGACCACGTCGCCGGGTTGCATCGGCACACGCTCAATCGCCGCGCGCACGGAGAGCGGCGTCGAGCCCAGGTGGACGGGAATGTGTGCGGCTTGCGCGACCATGTTACCGCGGCCGTCGAATACCGCACACGAGAAATCGCGCCGCTCTTTGATGTTCGGGGAGAAGGCACTGCGGCACAGGGCGACTCCCATCTCCTCCGCCAACGCACTCAGGCGGTGGTTGAAGACCTCCAAGGTGACCGCATCAATGCGCATGACTCAACACGAGATGTCCGGTCCGATGTACGCTGGCGCGCCAGCCGGGTGGGATGAACGTTGTGGCGCTGAACTCGGTGATCACCGCGGGTCCGCGGACCGGCGTCGCGATGGCGAGATGCGCACGCTCATATGCAGAAGCCGGCAGCCATCGCCCAGCCCAGCGCACGCGGTGGCGCTCGGGCGGCGGCGCCGGCTGCGATGGAACGCGCCGCGCGTGGAACACCGCATGGCGTCCGTATCCCTGCACGCGAAGATTCACGACTTCGATTGGCCGTGCCGGGTCGGCATAGCCGTACAGCTTCCGATGCGCGGCATGGAAGGCAGCGGGCAGACGCGCGCTGAACGGAAGAGCGATCTCGTACGATTGCCCCCGATAGCGCACATCGACCGTCCGCATGATGGCAAAGCGAGCCGGTGGCAAGCCTTCCGCGCGCAGGTCGGCACGTACCGCGCGCTCGAGCGGAATGAACAACCTCCGCAGGTGGGCGACCGGCGGGTTCGTCAGCAGGACGGTGCGCACCGAATCGCGCTGCACAACCGCTGACGCGGCGCCCGACGCCGACAGCAAGCCGGGATGGGACGGGACGACGACCCGGCGAATGCCGAGCCCCGTAGCGAGCTCACAGGCGTGCTGTCCCGCGGCGCCACCGAAGGCGATCAGCGTGTATTCGCGCGGATCGTGGCCACGCTCGACGGAGATGCTGCGGATCGCCCGCTCCATGCTTGCGTTGACGACACGCACAATGCCTTCGGCGGCGCGCTCGCACGTGAGGTGCAGCGCTGCGGCGACGCGCCGCGTCGCGGTGCGTGCCCGTGCCGGATGGAGCGCCATGCGCCCGCCGAGAAAGGCGTCGGCGACCAATCGGCCGAGGATGACATTCGCATCGGTCACCGTGGCGGCGTTGCCCTTCCCGTAGCAGGCAGGCCCGGGATCGGCCCCGGCACTCTGCGGACCGACCTTCAGCGCGCCGCCGGCATCGATCCAAGCGAGCGAGCCGCCGCCGGCGCCAACGGTGTGAATGTCGATCGCCGGTACCTTCAACGGCAGTCCCTCGATCGCCCACTCCGAGCGGTAGCGCACCGCGCCATCGATCAGGCTCACGTCCGTCGACGTACCACCCATGTCGAAGGTAATCACGCGCCGCAGCCGTAGCGCGCGCGCCACCGCCCACGCGCCGATGACACCACCGGCCGGACCAGACAGCACCGTGCGTACTGCCTCACGTCCAGCCAACCGCGCCGAGATGGCGCCGCCGTTCGACTGCATGATTCGTATGCGAGTGTCACTCACCCGCCGTGTCTCCAGCCCCCGCACAAGGGTTTCCAGATGGCGATGCATCACTGGTCCGACATAGGCGTTGACCACGGCGGTGCTGAAGCGCTCGTATTCGCGATACTCCGAGCTGAGTTCGTGCGACAACGAGCAGAACACCTCGGTGTCGGCCAGCGCGGCGCGCAACCGACGTTCGTGCCGGGGGTTGGCGTAGGAGTGCAGGAAGCACACCGCCACCGCCTCCGGCTTGAGTCTGCGGATGGTACGCAGGGCGGCGTGCAGGGCCTGCGGCCGCAACGACGTCAGCACACGTCCTTCGAAGCTCATGCGCTCGGGGACGCCAATGCGCCAGCGCCGCGGCACCAGCGGCTGCGGCGGCTGCGGCTCGAGGTCGTACAACGCCGGACGGTTCTGGCGGCCGATCTCGATGAGATCTTCGAACCCGGCTGTCGTCAGCAAGACGACTCGCGCGCCGCGGCGCTCCAGCAGCGCATTGGTGGCGACGGTGGAGCCGTAGGTCACAAGCCGCGGCACGTTCTCGGGCAGCAGCTCCCGCAGTCCACGCAATACCGCCCGTGCCGGGTCGTCGGGTGTCGACGGGACTTTGTGCGTGCGAATCTCTCCCGCGACAATGGCAATCAGGTCGGTGAACGTACCGCCCGTGTCGATCCCAACGATCGCGGGTCCAGGTGTCACGGTGCCCACGTCAGCGAGGGCTTCGCCCGCAGTCCAAAGTCGAAAGTGGTTGACGGGAATCTCTCCCCAGCGTGGCGAGCTTTGGACGCGGTAACTCGGCAGAGCGCGGTGGACAAAAAAAGAGCCGCCGCGGTGGTACCGCGGCGGCTCTGATCACGAGGCGGGCTGCCGCTCACGCAGCGGCGACCTCCTTTGACTTGCTCGAACTGGAATCGGACTTTGACTCGCCTTTCGCAACGCTCTCGCTCTTGGATTCGGTCTTCGACTCGGCTTTGGATTCCGTTTTCGACTCGGCCTTGGCTTCCGTGCCCTTCTCCTTGCCCTTGCCGTCGGCGCGGCCGTAGTCGGTGATATACCACCCACTTCCCTTCAGTTGAAAAGACGTGTTCGAGATCAGCTTCGTCACCTTGCCACGGCAGGTCGGACAGCGCGCCAGCGGCGGCTCCGTGATGCGCTGCGTGACTTCAAACTCACCGCACTTCCGGCACCGGTACTCGTAAATCGGCATGGGAAGGACCCTCCAAATGTGCTTACGAACACCATACGGTTAACCGTGACTCTTGCCTTTGTCAACGAGGCCTTGCAGCACGGCATCGAGGCGCTGCCGGCAGGCGGCCGGATCCACGCCGCCGACCTCGACCACCTTCTCCCGGCTCGTGTCGCCGTGGACGATGTGGACGGCGCGGGGTGGGACAGCCAGGGTGCGAGCCAGCAAGTTGACCAGGGCGGCGTTGGCAGCGCCGTCGACCGGTGGTGCGTGGACCTGGATCTTGAGGGCCGTGCCGTGCCAACCCACGACCCGGTCCCGGCTGGCACGTGGCTGGAGGCGGACGCGCAACCGCAGCGTTGTGTCCTGAGTGTTCTCCGCCATCAGCGCATGGAGAACGCCAGGTCGCGCAGGCTCTGTACCAGGAACCCCTGCAGGAAGTAGATTGCCACCAGCACCAGCAATGGGGAGAAATCGATGCCGCCCAGCAAGATCGGCAGGCTGCGCCGGATGCGGTACAGCAGCGGCTCTGTCGCGCCATAGAGGAACCGCACGATCGGGTTGTACGGGTCGGGATTGACCCAGGATATCAACGCCCGGGCGATGACGATCCACATGTAGAGCGTCAGCACCAACTGCAGCACCGAGGCGGTGGCCAGCAGAAAATTCGAGAAGATGAACATGCAGGCTCCTTGGCAGCGATGCGTCCGTTTACCGCGGACACCGTCCGCCCACAAGCGCCGCGGCGCGTCCGGTCGCGGCCGGCGCCCGGTGGCGCGCCTTGACGGGCTGGGACGGAGCGACTAAGTCGGGCGCAATCATTGATGATCCCGCAGCCCGACCATAACAAGACGGCGACCGTGGCCGTGGGCTCTCCTGCGGGCCGCACGCACCTGCTCTCATGGGCTTTGGTGATCGGCTTGATTGCGCTGGGGGTGCTGTTTTTCTTCTCCGATGCCCGCAAGTTGTGGGAGACGGCGTCGACCGTCGATGCTCGGTTCGTGCTGCTGCCGTTTCTCTGTGGCGTCGCGAGCTACGCGCTGATGGCACTGTCGTATCACGGCATCGCCGAGGCCGCAGGTGCTGAGGTGCCGTTCTGGGAAATGCTCAAGATCACGTTTGTGGCGAACACCGTGAACTACGTCGTATCGACAGGCGGGCTGAGCGGCTTTGCGGTGCGTCTCTACTTTTTCATTCGCTGCTCGATTCCATCGGGCACGGCGGTGATCATTTCACTGGTGCAGACGTTCATTACCAACACCATCCTGCTGCTGTTCGTGGTGGGCGGCTTCGCCTATCTGCTGGGCTCGCACGAGCTGCATGGCTATGCGCTGGGGACGATCTCCGTCCTGTTGTTCTTCTTCGTGCTGGCCGCTGCGGTGGCGATGGTGCTCTTGCTGCACCGCGGGCTGCGGCGGCGCACGCTGTTCCTCGCAGCCGAGGCGGCCCATTGGTTCCTGCACCGCTTCTTGCCGCGTCACAAGCCGGCGCGGGTGCGGATCTGGCGGTTCCAGCGCAATCTGAATCGCGGCATCGAGTTCGTGTTGGAGCGCAAGCGCCGCATGATCCTGCCCACCATCTGGATTGTGGTCGATTGGGGGGTGACGATGCTGATCCTGTACACCGCCTTCATCACGGTCCGCTATCCCATCCCGATGAGCTTTGTGGTTGTCGGCTTCGCCGTCGGCATCATCCTGTCGCTCGTGTCCTTCGTCCCCGGCGGGCTGGGCGTCATGGAAGGCTCGATGGCCGCGATCTTCGCCAGCTTGTCGGTGCCATTCGAGACAGCCGTTGTGGCGGTGCTCATCTTCCGCGTCGCGTACTACCTCCTTCCCATGGTCATCAGCGTGTTCTTCTTCCGCGGCATGCTCTTGCAGGCGCGCGCCGCGCCCGCAGCGCTCGAGGGAGATTCACGGCAGTAAAGTTGCATCCCATTGGATAATCGAGTCTTTCTTTGAGGTTCCGGTTGACAAGGCAGGGCTCTTGCCGCACACTTGGCACCGCGTGGATGGGATGGGGGAGGCAGATGGGCATGCGCCAGACGAAACACGTGATACTGCTGATCGGATTGTTGCTGTCGGTCGGCGTATCCTCGGCGCATGCCGCCCGCTCAGGCAACCGCTCCGTCATCACGGCGAAAGCAGGCATCTTGGTCGACGATGAAACCGGGGTGATCCTCTGGGAGCACAACCCGGATTTACCGCTGCCGCCTGCCAGTACGACGAAGATCGTGACGGCGATGCTGGCCCTGCAGAGCGGGCGGCTCGAAGACTCACTCAGCGTGACTGCGGAGGCTTCCCAGGCGCCGCCCTCGAAGATCAGTCTGCGACCCGGATGGAAGATGCGGTTGCGAGATCTCGTCTACGCGGTATTGCTCAACTCCGCGAACGACGCGGCCGTGGTGATTGCCGAGGGACTCTCCGGATCAGTTCGCAACTTTGCGGACCGCATGAATGCGCAGGCGCGTTCCATGGGTGCCACCAACACGCACTTCGTCAATCCGAACGGGCTGCCGGCGGAGAACCACTACTCGACAGCGCGCGATCTGGCGACAATGTTCAGCTACGGGATGCGCAATCCGCTGTTCGAGAGTGTCGTCAATACGAAGACGACTACGGTCTCGCCCTCGTTTGGCACCCAGCGGTTGATCAAGCTGCATAATCACAACCGCTTGCTCGGGAACTATCACATCCACGTCGTCGGCAAGACTGGTTGGACGCTGGCCGCGAAGAAGTGTTTCGTCGGTGCAGCCGATGCAGACGGCCGGCGGCTGGTGGTGGCGGTGCTCGGGTCGCGCGACCTCTGGGGCGACCTCAAGCGGCTGCTGGAGTTTGGCTTCGACAGCGGTACACGACCGCTACCGGAATCCATGGAGCTCGGCACTTGGGCGGCAGCGGCCCCACCGGCGTCGGGAGACGACGCGGTGGATGACGCTCCCGCCGCGCCACCTGTTCAGCAGAAATACGCGGTACATCTGGCAACCTACCGCCGCAAGAGCACGGCGACGCGCCTCCAGGGCGCCATGTCGCGCAGCGGCTATAGGGCCCACGTTGAAGCCATTCCGCACGGGCGCGCCGCGCTCTATCGTGTCTCGATTGGCGGCTACTCGACCCGCCAGGATGCCGAGCGTGCCGCGCAGAAAATCAACAGAACCCGCCGGGATCTGAAGGCGTCCGTCGTGCAGACGAGCTGAGCTGCCCGCCACGCCAGGCTCGCAGCGGACAGCCGCTTTCTGCCGCATCGTCGTCTGGCTCCGCGTCGAGCGCCTCAGCGAGAAGTCCGCGCGCCAGCATCACCGTCCATATCAGCGCCACACCGGACAACGCGAGCGCCAGGACCACCAAGAACAACCCGGTATCGATGGTGGCGAAGAACGTCGTCCCCAAGAGGACCAACCGGGAGCAGCGGTGGCGACCGTGCAGCATGACGCGCCGTGCGCCCTTACTGGAGGCCGATCGTCTTCTTGATCTCGCGCACCAAGGCGATGTTGTCGGAATGCCCGGTCTTGCGTGCCGTGATCATTCCACGGATCGGACGCCCGAGGAGGTAGATGTCGCCCATGATGTCCAGGATCTTGTGGCGGACGAATTCGTCGGGAAAACGCAGCGTGGTGTTCACCACCTTCTCGTCATCGATGAGGATGCAGTTGTCCAGGCGTCCGCCGCTCGCGAGGCCCATGGCGGCGAGCTGCTTCATGTCCCGAAGAAACCCGAAGGTGCGTGCCGGTGCAATCGTCTCGCGGAACGACTCCGGACCTTCGTGGATATAGGTGAATTGCTGTACCCCGACCGGATGCGGATAGACGAGTGTGTACGCGATGCTGAATTGGTCGGCGGGCTCGATGGCGATGAATTCTTCGCCTTCCTTGCCGACGATGATGCGCCGGTTGATGACAATCTCCTCCACCGTGCCGCCTTGGTCGACCAGGCCGACGCTGTCGAGCAGGCGGCAGAACTCCAGCGCCGAGCCATCCATGGTCGGCACCTCACCCTGCATCTTCACGAGCAGATTGGTGACCCCGTAAGCGTGGAAGGTCGCCAGCAAATGCTCGACCGTCTTCGCGGTGACGCCGTTGCGGTGCAGCGTGGTGGCATAGCCGGTCGAATCGACGAAGTCGACGTCGGCGGGCACGGTGGCATCCGTGGACAGGCTGGTAAACACGATCCCATTGCCGGGAGGCAGCGGCTGCAGGATGAGTCCGGTCTTGACGCCGCTGTGCAGGCCGGTGCCGCTGGCGACCACGCTGCGCGCAATGGTGCGCTCGGTGCGGCGCTGCGGGCGCCGGCCGGGCGCCGCGCCGGCGCCCACTCCATCCACGGCTGCTTCGCCTGGGCCATGGCCGTCCGGCGTGACACCCGTCGCCACGCTGCGTTGGGCAGCGGCGTGGTGATCGAGTGCGCGGTTGACGACACGTAGCAGCCCGTCAAGCGAGAACGGCTTCTCGATGAAATCGAAGGCGCCCAGCTTGGTCGCCTTCACCGCCGTCTCGATGTTGCCGTGCCCCGAGATCATGATCACGGCCGGCGCCGCTGCGCTCTCGTGCAGTTGCTGCAGCAGTTGCAGACCGTCGACCTCGGGCATCCACACATCGACGATCACCAACTCGGGATTCTCGCGGTGGATGACCTCGAGTGCTTGGCGGCCGTCCTCGGCTTCCAGGACGCGCAAGCCCTCTTCGGCAAGGATGCCCCGCAACGAGGTACGTATCTCGGGTTCGTCGTCAACGACCAGAACGGTTGCCATCGTCCCCCCTCACGCGCGGGCGGCAACCCGCTCGACCTCGAGCCGGTGTCGGGACGGGAAGTCGATGATGAAGCGGCTGCCACGCGGCTGATTGTCCTGCGTGCGGATGTATGCCTGGTGATCCGCCACCACCGACGACACGATTGCCAAGCCGAGGCCGGTGCCTTCCTTTTTCGTCGAGAAGTACGGTTCGAACAGTCGCAGCTTGACGTCGCGGCTCATCCCACACCCATTGTCCGCCACCTCGAGACGCACGACACCGCGCGCCGCCAGGTATGACGTGACGACCTCGATGCGTCCAGTTTCGGGGACACCGTGGCACGCGGCAACGGCGTTGTCGAGCAAGTTGATCAGCGCCCGTTTCATGGCCTCGCGGTCCAGGTCGACGGGGGGCAGCTCGGCAGCCGAGCGGAAATCGAAGGTGATCTCCGGATGCCCTTGCCGAAACAGCACCAGGGCTTCTTCGACGAGGGCATTGAGGTCATGCGGCGCCAGCCGCACCGCGGGCAGGCGTGCGAACATCGAGAACTCGTCCACCAACCGCTTCAGTTCTTCCACTTGGCCGACGATGGTTCGCGTGCACTCTTCGAACACCGCGCCATCCGCGCGCGCCAACTGCGCGCCGTAGCGCTTGCGCAGGCGCTGCGCGGACAGCTGAATCGGCGTCAGTGGGTTTTTGATCTCGTGCGCCAGGCGGCGCGCCACCTCGCGCCAGGCCTCCATGCGCTGCACGCGCAGCAGATGAGTCACGTCCTCGAAGAACAACATGATACCGCGCTGCGCGCCGGCTTCGTCGGTCAACGACGTGGCGCTCACCAGCGCAGTGATGATGTGCTCCCCGCCGGTGAGCTTCAGCTGCTGCTCCACCTGGCGATGCGGTGTGGTGAGCGCTTCGTTGATCACCTCGCCCACCTTGCTCAGGTGTGGCCCGTGGAACACTTCGGTCCATGGCTTGCCGCGCACCTGGGCGAAGCGCACGCCGAGCATGCCCTCGGCGGCGCGGTTGAGCATGGTGATCGCCCCCTTCTGGCTGAGCGAGACGACGCCAGCGGCAATGTTGGCGAGGATGTTCTCGACGTACTTGCGGCGCTCGACCAGCTCGGAATGGATCTGTTGCAGGTCGGCGGTCATCTGATTGAACGAGTCGACGAGCACGGCGGTCTCCTCGTCGCTACCCGCTTCGATGCGGTAACTCCAATTCCCCTGCGCCACTTCGCGCGTGCCCTCCGCCAGGCGCTGCAGCGGAATGCTGATGATTTTCGCCTGCTGGAAACCGAACCAGGTGGCGGAAAAGATGACCACCAGCGTAATCAGCGCCAGCGTGAGGATGTAGCCGTTCTTGATCGGCTGCTTCATGCTCAGCAACTGCCGATAGTCACGGTACGAGCGCGAGATGTCGCGGGCGTGCCCGCTGACGTTGCGCGGGACCAAGTAGTCGACGGTGACCGCGCCGACGACCGCGCCATTGGCATTGCGCACGGGGGCACCCGCGCGCACGATGTCGCCCTTCCCGAAGGGGCGTGTGCGCGCAATGTCCTCACCGTTCAGGAGCTCGCCGAGAATGTCCTGCGGTTCGCCCGGCGCACCCGTTGCCAGCACCTCACTGCTGGCGCGCGCCAGGCTGGTGCGGTCCGGCGCGTACACTTCGAGCCCGGCGAGGTCCATCTCTCTGCGCTTGCCCTCGATGAACTGCTGCAGCTCCTTGCGGCGGTTGGGCGCCCACAATCCGCGCTGCTCCACTTGTCCACCAATCTCGTGCGCGAAATGCGCCGCGTTGTTGGCGGCGAACTGGTAGTAGCTCTGTACCACGTCGAGCGAGCCTTGCAGCGAGCCTTCGACCCGCACGTTGAACCAGTTGTCGAACACCGCGGTGAGAAAGCCGTCGGTGACGAAGAAGAGCAGAGTCGTCGGGAACAGCGTCAACCCCACGAAGGCGAGCACCAGCCGCGTGCGCAGCCGCGAACCGAGAATGCCGCGGCGACGCTCGAAGACCAGCTTGACGAGGTTGCGCGTGACCAGAAAGATCAGCAGCACGAGTAGGATCAGGTTCAGGTTGATGAGGAGAAAGAAGATGATGTTGCCCGACAACGAGGGGCTGTTGCTGAAGCGTGGTAAGCGGGTCTCGAAGACGGCAAAGAGGGCGAAGACGACGGCGATGGCAACGATGATCACGCCCTCGCGCCGGCGGCGGCGGATCTCGTCCTCCGAAAGAGTCGGCCGCTGCCCACCCCAGATGTGCCACCAGCGGGCCATGACGCTCTGGGCATTCTAGGGAGACACCCCTGCGGGCGCAAGGTGTGGGACCTGGGAGCCCGGGAGCCGGCGCAGGGCGTGGAGAAAGGTTCACATTGTTGCCGAATTGAGTCGCGGCCTGCCTTGTCTTTCCTGGTTGCGGCGCGCTAGGTTCGCCGCATTGATGGCCCCCTCCCTTCCGCTCGCCGGCATCCGCATCCTCGACCTGGGCACGCGCATCGCGGCGCCGTTCGCCGCGACCTTGCTCGGGGACTTCGGCGCCGAGATCATCAAGGTCGAGCTGCCCGGCTCGGGCGACTTCATGCGCGGCATCGGGCCGTTCGTCGATGGCTACTCGCTGTGGTGGGCCGTCGAAGGACGCAATAAGAAGTCGATCACACTCGATCTGCGCAAACCACGCGGCCAAGAACTTCTCAAGCGGCTCATCACCGTGTCCGACGTGGCGGTCGAGAACTTTCAGCCTGGAACGCTGGAAGAATGGGGGCTCGGCTACGAGACCCTGCGCGCCATCAATCCCGGGCTCATCCTGACACGCGCCTCGGTGTACGGGCAGAGCGGTCCGTACCGCGACCGCCCCGGCCTCGACCGCAACGGCATCGGCTTTGGCGGCCTGCTGTACCTCACCGGCTATCGCGAGCGACCGCCGGTGCGTCCAGGCATCATCATTTCCGACTATCTGACCGGTGTGTTCAACGCCTTTGCGATCATGATGGCGCTGTATCATCGCGATGTGCACCGCAGCGGCGGACAATGGGTGGATCTCGCGTTGTACGAATCGATCTTTCGGGTTCTCGAGCACACGGCCGCGGCCTACGATCGGCTCGGCGTCGTGCGCCAACGCGAGGGCAACCGGCTGCGCAATTCTGCCCCACTCGACAACTGGGAAACCAAAGACGGGCAGTTCGTGTGCATCGTCGCCGCCGGCGACGGGCTGTTCCCGCGTCTCGCCCGTGCCATGGGGCGCGAGGACCTGCTCGGCGACGCGCGTTTCGCAACCTTCACCGCGCGCGTCCAACACGCCGATGCGATCAACGGCCTCGTCGGCGACTGGGTGCGGCAGCACACGGCTGCGGAGGTCGAAGCAATCCTGGTCGATGCACAGGTGCCGGTGACGCGCGCCTATTCGATTGCCGACATTTTCGCCGATCCCCACTATGCGGCGCGCAACGACATTGTCAGCATCGACGATCCGGTCGTTGGGCCGCTGCGCATGCAGGCGGTCTATCCGCGTTTGTCCGACACGCCCGGCCGCATCCAACGGGGTGCGCCGCGACTGGGCGAGCACAACGATGAGGTCTACGGCTCCCTGCTGGGCCTCGGCGTTGCGGAGATCGAGTCGCTGCGCGCCGAAGGGGTCATCTGAGAAAGCTGGAGGTAAGCGATGAGTCAGACTGATCCGATCTTGGCGGCGGTCGCGGCACGCGCGCTGGCGTTCGTCCATGATGGGGCGGTGGTGGGCCTGGGAACGGGACGGGCGGCGACCGCGTTCGTCGAAGCGCTCGGTGAGCGTGTCAAGCAAGGGATGCGCGTCACCGGCGTACCAACCTCGAAAGCGACCGCGGCGACCGCGCGACGCCTGGCGATCCCGTTGGTCGACCTGGACGATGTCGACGGGATCGACGTGACCGTCGACGGCGCCGACGAGGTCGACCCGCAGCTCAACCTCATCAAGGGATACGGCGGCGCCATGGTGGGCGAAAAGATCGTCGCCGCCGCCTCGCGTCGCGAGATCATCCTGGTTGGCAGTGAGAAGCTCGTGCCCGTGCTCGGCAAGCGCGGCATCCTGCCGGTGGAGGTCATCCCGTTTGCAGTCGGTTTCTGCAAGCGCCGCCTGACGGCGCTCGGCTGTCGGCCGCAGGTACGCCTCACCGACGGCGTGCGGGTGCCCTTCGTCAGCGATAGCGGCAACTACATCCTCGACTGCGGCGTCGGGCCGATCACCGACCCGCAGGCGTTGGAGGACGCCATTCGCGCCATTCCGGGCGTCGTCGGTAGCGGGCTGTTCATCGGCATCGCCGAACGGGTGCTGGTGGGTGATCAGGACGGGGTGCGTGAGCTGTGCCGATAGCGTACCTTGCTCAGCGGGAGGACACGACATGCAAACACGACAGCTCGGTGGATTGACCGTCTCAGCGATCGGACTCGGCTGCATGGGGATGAGCGAGTTCTACGGACCCAGCGATGAGGGCGAGGCGATCGCCACGATCCATCGCGCCCTCGACCGTGGCGTCACGCTGCTGGACACGGCCGACATGTACGGGCCGTACACCAACGAGGAACTGGTAGGCCGCGCCATCCGCGGCGGCCGCCGCGATCGAGTCGTGCTCGCGACCAAATGCGGTATCGTGCGCGATCCCAAGAATGCCGTGGTGCGCGGTATCGACGGCTCGCCGGACTACATCCGGCGGGCGTGTGACGGCAGCTTGCAGCGCCTCGGTGTCGACCATGTCGACCTGTACCAACTCCACCGCGTCGATCCGAAGGTGCCCATCGAGGAGAGCGTCGGTGCCATGGCGGATCTCGTACGTGCGGGAAAGACGCGCTTCATCGGCTTGTCGGAAGCCGGCTCGGCAACGTTGCGCCGCGCCTGCAAGGTGCACCAGCTGGCGTCTGTGCAAACGGAGTACTCGCTGTGGAGCCGTGATGCCGAGGCCGGCATTCTGGCGACGTGCCGCGAACTGGGTGTGGGCTTCCTGGCCTACAGCCCGCTCGGCCGCGGCTTCCTGACGGGACAGATCAAGCGCTTCGAGGATCTCGCTGCCGACGACTACCGCCGGCATTCCCCACGCTTTCAAGGCGCGAACTTTGAGAAGAACCTGACCCTCGTGCGCCGCATCGAGGAGATCGCCGCGGCCAAGAACTGTAGGCCGTCGCAGCTGGCGTTGGCCTGGGTAATGGCGCAGGGCGAGTTCATCGTGCCGATCCCGGGCACGAAGCGACGCACCTATCTCGAAGAGAACCTCGGCGCGCTCAACGTCCAACTCTCCCAGGCTGATCTGGCGCGCATCGACGAGGTGGCGCCGCTCGGAGCCGCGGCCGGCTTGCGCTACCCGGAAGCGATGATGCAAGCCGTCAACCGCTAACCGAGGGCGGTCGGCGCCGTACGGCGGCCGCGGTGGCAGCCAGAAGCAACGACGGCAGCCAGATCCAGCGCACCCCGCTTGCCAGAACCGCCGCGCCCCAATGGCTGAAGTGCGGCGACGGTCGTTGAGATGCCGTGCGCATCTGCGTATGCTCGCGCACCATGTGCACTCGAAGAGCGAAGCGTGCCGACTCACGGTGACCTATGATCAGCCGTGAGAGTGAAGGGCTTGGCTTGGCGCACCACGCTGCGGCGTTCCCCGCCAAGGCAGCCGTCGTGGTGGGAGAGAAGGTGCTCGCCTACGGCGCGCTGAATGCGCGTGTGAATCGGCTGGCGCGCGCGTTGCGCCGCGCCGGCGTCGGTGTCGGTGATGCCGTCGCTGCGGTGCTGCCCAACGGCTGTGAATGGTTGGAGCTGCTCAACGCGGCGGGCAAGCTGGGCGCGCAACTGGTCCCGGTCGGCTATCGCCTGAAGGGTCCCGAGATTGCCTACATGGTCAGCGACTCGGGCGCCAAGATCATCGTCGGCGCGCCCCAGTTGCGCGACGAGATTGATCGCGCCGTGGGTGAACTGGGTGCGAACGATAGCATCCTCTGGGTAACGGGCAGCGATCGGCCGTGGCGCGGGCGCGCCTATGAAGCTCTGATCGGTGCGGAGTCTGTTGACGAACCGGAGGGCGGGTTCGGCGGCGGCGGCTTCAATGTGCTCATCTACACCTCAGGCACCACCGGACGCCCCAAAGGCATCGAGCGCGCCGTGGACGCAGCCGCCGCCCATCTTACGCTTGCATCCATCGCCACCTTGTGGGGATTCGGCGCTGCGGATGTGCACCTGGTCGCCGGGCCGCTCTATCACACCGGCCCCGGGAGCTATGCGCAGCTGCACCTGCTCGTCGGCGGCACGGTTGTGCTGCTGCCACACTTCGACGCAGCGGAGGCGCTGCGGCTGATTGCGCATCATCGCGTGACCAACACGTTCATGGTGCCCACGCACTTTAGCCGCATTCTGCAACTCGACGCCGCCGAGCGCTGCCGCTACGACCTGTCATCGCTGCGGCGGGTTCTCCATTCGGCCGCGCCCTGCCCGGCCCACGTCAAGCGCGGCATCGTCGCTGTCTTCCCGCCCGGCGTCGTCACCGAATTTTATGGCGCTTCCGAGAGCGGGTTCACGATGATCACTGCCGAGGAGTGGCTGAAGAAACCGGGGAGCGTCGGCAGGCCGTGGCCGCTGCACGAGATCCGGATCCTCGACGAAGACGGCAAGGAATGCGGGCCGGGGCAGGTCGGATTGATCTACGTGCACGGCCCCCGCATGGACTTCAAGTATCGTCACGCCGACGACAAGAACCGTGCAGCCTTCCGCGATGGCTTTTTCACGGCCGGCGACCTCGGCTACCTCGATGACGATGGATATCTCTTCATCGCCGACCGGCGTACCGACTTGATCATCACCGGCGGAGCCAACGTCTATCCGGCAGAGGTTGAGAGTGTGCTGATGGCGCATCCGAAAGTCGCCGATGTCGCCGTCGTCGGGCTCCCGGATCCCGACATGGGCAAGTCGGTGCTCGCCGTGGTTGAGCTGCGGTCCGGTGCGCGCGCCACGGCGGAGGAGATCGTCGCCTTTGCGCGCCGCGATCTGGCGCACTACAAGTGCCCACGCCGCGTCGAGTTCGTCGAGCACTTGCCGCGTGAGCCGCAAGGGAAGGTGCGCAAACGCGAACTGGTACAGCGCTACGGTGCTCAGGGTTGACATTACGAGGCGACCGGCGGCAACGGGCGCCAAGAGACAGGATGGAGTGAGAAGAATCGGATGGCCCTTTATGACTGGAGATTGGCGGGCAAGACCTTTGACTACAACGGCCATTCGATTTTCTACCGCGAGGAGGGGCAGGGGCCAGCGCTGCTCTGCATCCACGGGTTCCCGACGGCATCGTGGGACTGGCATCTGCTCTGGCCGGAGCTGACTCAACGCTTCCGGGTCATTGCCCTCGACATGATCGGCTTCGGCTTCTCGGCAAAGCCGCCGACGTACCCGTACTCGATCCGCGATCAGGCCACGATCCACGAAGCGCTGCTGCGTGAGCTGGGCGTCGACTTCATTCATGTCCTGGCACACAACTATGGCGATAGCGTGGCGCAGGAACTCCTGGCGCGCTACGAGGAGCGCCGCCAGGCGAGTGCGGCCGGGATCAAGATCGAGTCGGTGTGTTTTCTGAACGGCGGACTCTTCCCCGAGGCGCACCGGGCGCGGTGGCTTCAGAAGCTGCTGCTCACGCCGTTCGGCTCACTGCTGTCCCGCCTGTCGTCGCAGCGCCGCTTCCGGCGCAGTCTGGCGGCCGTTTTCGGCCCCCACACACGGCCCTCGGACGATGAGCTGAAGGCGGCGTGGTCGCTGGTCACCCACAACGACGGGCACACGATTGCCCACCGGCTCATCCGCTACATCCCGGAACGCCGCGAGCAACGCGCCCGCTGGGTCGGCGCGCTACAGCAGACGAAGGTGCCGTTGCGCCTGATCGACGGCTCGGCGGACCCGGTGTCGGGCGCGCACATGGCTGCTCGCTATCGCGAGCTGGTGCCGCATCCGGATGTTGTGCTGCTCGACGGCATCGGCCACTACCCGCAAATCGAAGATCCCGCAGGGGTACTGCGCGCGTTTCTGGAATTTGTCGAGCCGTTGTTGCCGCGCCCGGCGCAGACCCCGTTGCCCTCATGATTGCGGCGTGGACGTCGGTGTCGCCGTCGCCGGAACTGGACAGCCGTGCAAGGCGTTGTCGACGCCGAGGACGAGCCCATTGATTTTGACTTCGCCGGTGTGGTCGACGTCGAACGCACGGCACATATCGATGCCCGTGCTTCCCAAGGCGATGTCCACGCCGGTGATGAGCTCATCGATGGTCACAACGCCGTTGTTGTTGCAGTCGCCGACACACGTGGGAGTGGGTGTCTGCGTCGGCGTGCGCGTCGCGGTGGTCGTGGCCGTCGCGACAGGGGTACCGGTGAGTGTCGCGGTTGGCGTGATGGTCGGCGTCGCCGTGGGTGGAGCGGTCGGCGTGATGGTGAACGTCGGTGTGGCTGTGTGCGTTGGCGTGGGACTCCTGAAGCACGCTTGCACGTTGGCGCATTTCGGATCGTCGCAGTCGATGAAGCCGTCGCCGTCGTTGTCTTGACCGTCGTCGCAGATCTCCTGCACCGTTTGCAGGGTCAGATCGGCATCGGTGTAGACCGGCTTGAATCCCAGCCCGTTACCGATGACGAGACCGTCCGTGGCTTCGAAGCCGCCGGTGCGTGACGCGAACGTCATGATCTGGAACATGGCGCCGGGGCTCGGCGTGAAGTTGTTGACGAGTGTGATCTGCAGTGTGCCCGCCAGGGTCGCGGCGCCGGTCACTGCGAGCTGGTCGAATTGACCGGCATTGACGCCGCCAATTTCCACGCTGAGGCGGCCGGCGCCGCCCTGGCTGTAACTGCCGGCGACCTGCAGGAGACCAACGGGCGTGCCGGGCGCGAACTCACCGTTGCTCGCAACATCCCCCGTGATGGTGCCGGTGCCTTCGACCCGGCCGCCGGTGATGTTCAATGGCATTTCCGATTGCAGGGCGCCGCCGCTCAAGCGCGTGACCCCCAAGGTCTGCGCATAGCTGTTGAACTGCAAGGTGCCGCTCTGCACGTCCACTGTGTTGTTGGTAACGAACGTGCTGGTGAACCGGGTGATGCCGTCGCCGTCCCCGGCGGTCTTGATCAAGATGCCGGTGTTGTTGAACGCGCCGTTGAGGAAATCGCCGGAGGTCTGGATGTTGAAGGTACCGATTGACTGGTTGGTGAACGTCCCCCCGGCACTGTTGTCGAAGTTGCCGGCGCCGGTCCAGGTGGCCACGCCGGCGTTGTTCAACCGGCGCGTGTCGCCGATCTGGACGTTGCCGGCGTTGGTGACTTGAATGCCGCCATTGGCATTCGTCACGCCGCTGCCACCCATCACACCGCCCGACCAGGTGAGCAGGCCTGCAACATTCACGACGTCCGCACCACCAACCACACCGCCCGTTTGCGTGTACGCCGGCGCGTTGATTGCCTCGCCACTGTCGAAGTCAATCGCTCCACCACTGAGCATCAGAGTTCCCACATCGGTGATGGTGACACCCGCAGTGAACGTGTGCGTGCCGTCGCTGACGGCGGTGGTGCCGGTGACACTGTACGAGCCGGCGTCGAAATGAGTGGTGGAGCCGGCGAGTGCCAGCGTGCCCGCCCCACTGAGTGCCGAGCCCGGGCCGAACGTGTGCGTCCCGCCGTCGAGCTTGAGCGTTGCCAGCGCT
The DNA here is from genome assembly GCA_035541735.1 of Candidatus Margulisiibacteriota bacterium. GTDB lineage: Bacteria > Desulfobacterota > Binatia > HRBIN30 > HRBIN30 > DATKMS01. Next base: position 28,749 of record DATKMS010000355.1, on the reverse strand, counting down.
GCGATCGTGAAGGTGCCGTGGTGGCTGCCGCCGCCGTTCAGTTCGAGGGCGCCGCTGGAGACTGTTACTGCTCCGGTATTGTTCACTACGGCCGTAAACCGGGTGTCGCCATCGCTACCACCGGCGATCTTGACGAGCGTACCGGCGTTATTGAAGATGCCATTGAGGAAGTCGCCATCGGCCTCGACGTCGAAGGTTGCGCCAACCAGATTGTTGAGGCTCGCGCCGGCGCTGTTGGTGATCGAGCCGGCTCCGGTCCAGCTGGCCACGGCCCCATTGTTGAGGGCGCGGGTGTCGGTCATTTGCAACGCCCCCGCGTTCGTGAGGTGGATGCCGCCATTGGCATTGGTAGAACCGCTGCCCCCCATGATGCCGTCGGACCACGTCAGCAGCCCGCCGACGGTGAGGTTGCCACTGCCGCCCAAAGTGCCGCCGCTGAATGTGAAGGTGCCGCTGAGAGTGGAGTTCGAGGCGATGGTCAGCGTACCGCCTGACAGTACGAACGCTTCGTTGCACGTCAGGCTCTTGATGTTCGCCGTGCCGGAGCGGAATGTGACGGTGATGTTTGCCGCCGGGCGGTTAATGATGACGTCGTCCCCGTCCTGCGGCACCACCCCGGTGCTCCAATTGCTGCCTTCGTCCCAGAAGCCATCGGTATCGACGACCCACGAGACGGTCGCGGCGGACGCCCCGCTGGCCGCCAGGATCACCACAGCGGCCGAAGCTCGCAGCGCTTTGCTAAGCCACATCCAGACTCTCCTCTCTCGAGTGCGTCCACCGATCCGCCGCGCCCGTGGTTGGCACACAGCCAAGACGCGGTTGAATCGCCAGCGACACGAATGCATTTCGCATACACCCGTGCCAGTTTGTGCGTCAAGCAAGGAAGCACGCTGGCAGCACGTGCTAGTCGCGCATCATGTTGAGCAGCACCTCGGCAGCGGCGGCTGCGCCACCGGCGTCGATCTGCACCTCGCGGCGTGGTTGGGCAAACACCGCATCCAGCGCGCTCATCCAGCGGCCGGCGCGCAGATCGTCATTACTGATGAAGGCGTGCGGCAGATGCGCCTCGATGCCCGCAACGAGATACTCGTACTCTGCGAAACGCCCGCGCGACGTGTAGAGCATCGCCGTTCCGTTGGCCAGGCAGTCGCTGACGATACCGTACCCCGGCTTGGTCATGACCACGTCGCTCGCAGCGACCAAGTCCTCGTAGCGCACACCGACGGCGGCCAGCTCGGCATTGGCGAGGAACCGGCAGCCCGCTGGCGCAGCGCGCGGCGCCGCCGATTGCGTGGCGATGAAGGTGACCCCGCGCGGCGGGTCGGGTATCGCGGACATGGTGACGCCAATGCCGCCGAAGGAGAGCAGCACGACGCGATCGGTCAGCGGCAATCCGAGCCGCCGCCGCACCTCGGCCCGCGATTTCGTCGCCGTGCGCGCTACCAGCGGAATGTCGCGGATGCGTTGAAAAGCGCTGAGATCGCCGTGGAGCGGCAGGCGCAGCAGCAACGATGCACGAGCGTAGGAACGCCGCAGATCATCGACAAGACCGCGGTAGCTGGGGAAATCGTTGACGTAGTCGGCGTAAATCCAGTCCCAGGAGAAGTTCGTCATGCCGACCGCCGCCACGTCCAACCGTTCGGCAACGTCAAAAGCCAAAGCTGGAATGTCAGCCAGGAGCAGCCGCGGGCGCAAGAGCCCGACCGCTGCGACCTCATCGGTGATCAACTCCTCCGCGCGTGCCGCGATCGCGGCGTAGGCACACAAGGTCGCTGCGATGTCCACCGACAGACTATCGGCTTGCACCGCACCGACATCGAGCTGGCAGAGCGAGTGCGTAAAGGGGCCGGGGAGATCGAAGAACCAACGTGGCACCGACGAGCGGAGCACAACGTGCACGTCGGGCCGCCGCGCCCACAGCGCGCGCAGTACCTCCATGACACGCACCGCGTGCCCGAAGCCGTGGCCGGAGACGTAGCAGAGCAACGTCGGCATGACGGCCGTACTTACGGTGCCGCGGCCTGCGGAGCAAGTCCTCAGTACGCAGCGATTGCTGCGACTGCTTGACCCCGGTGGGTGCGCAATTTTAGAAGGCGCGTGTCGCGCGAGCGCATCCTTGGACCCTCAAACCCCTGCCCCCTCGAACCCCATCTTTGTCCCGGGACGCCTCTGTCTTCTCGGCGAACATTCCGACTGGGCCGGTGCATGGCGCGCGCACGACTCCAGCATCGCGCCCGGCGCCTGCATCATTACTGGAACAGACCAGGGAATCACGGCGACCGCCGCAGCGGCGCGCGACTTCGAGATGACGTCACGCTTGCCCGATGGCGTGGCGCGCGGGCCATTTCGCGTGCCCATGGACGGTGCTGCCCTGCGCCACGCCGCGCAGGCAGTAGGATTCTTCAGCTACGCCGCCGGCGTCGCAGCGGCGCTCTGGGAGCGCTGCCATCTTCCGGGCGTCCGGATTTCGGTCGACCACACCGATCTGCCCATCAGCCGCGGGCTGTCCTCATCGGCGGCGATCTGCGTGCTGACCGCGCGCGCCTTCAATCGGGTACACCACCTCGGTCTGAGCCTGCGCGACGAAATGGAACTCGCATATCGCGGCGAATTGGCGGCCGGCTCGCAATGCGGCCGGATGGACCAAGCCTGCGCGTACGGCCAGCGTCTCGTGCTGCTGCGCTTCGATGGCGAGGCGATGCGTGTCGATCTGCTGTCGGCAGGGCAGCCGGTGTGTCTATTGATCGTCGATTTGCTGCACCACAAAGACACGCGGCGGATTCTCGCGGACCTGAACGCGCGCTTCGTCGCGCCAGACGACCAGCGCAGACGCGCGCTGCGCGCCGCCCTCGGTCGTCTGAACCTCGCCCTGGTCGATGCGGCATGTGCGGCGCTGAGCGCCGGGGACGCACGCCAACTCGGGGCGCTGATGAGCGAGGCGCAGGCGGTGTTCGACCGCGACATCGCACCCGCATGTCCGTCTGAGCTGACGGCGCCGCGCCTGCACGCGCTGCTGGCTGATCCGACGGTGCGCGCGCTGACATGGGGCGGGAAGGGTGTCGGTTCGCAAGGCGACGGGGCCGCACAACTCGTCTGCCATGGTGCGGAAGCGCGCGCCGCACTCAGCGATCATCTGTCGGGAACTTTCAGGTGCCTGCCCTTGACGATCAGGGCCGCATGAGTGGGCAAGGCGCACGGCTGTGCGCCTGCTTCCGTTCTGCGGGCCGTTCGCGTTGACTCGTTGGAACACCTGCGCTAGCGAGAAACGAATGGGTGCCGCCGAAGCGTTTGCCGAACTCGTCCGCATCATGGAGCGGTTGCGGGCGCCGGGTGGGTGTCCGTGGGATCGCGAGCAGACGCGTGAGTCGATCAAGCCCTACCTGATCGAAGAAGCCTACGAGGTTGCCGAAGCCATCGAGGACAACAACATCGACGAGCTGCGCACCGAGCTGGGTGATCTGTTGTTGCAGATCGTCTTTCACTCCGAGATGGCGCGTGAGGAGGGATTGTTCACCATCGAAGACGTCGTCCGCGGCATCGTCGAGAAAATGGTCCGCCGTCATCCGCACGTCTTCAGCGATACGGAGGTGAAGGACTCGGACGAGGTGCTGCGCAACTGGGCCCGCATCAAGGCGGAGGAGCGCAAGGACAGTGACGATGCTTCACACGTCGCGGGGGTCCCGCGCGCCATGCCGGCGCTGCTGCGTGCGCATCGCTTGAGCGAGAAGGCGTCGCGCGTCGGCTTTGACTGGGAGTCGGCGGGCGACGTGCTGGAAAAGGTCCGCGAGGAAGTCGCCGAGTTGGAAGCTGCCGTGCAGCTCGGTGAGCCGCGCGAAGCCGAAGCGGAGCTCGGCGATCTGTTGTTCGCGCTGACCTCGCTCGGACGGCATCTGGGCGTGCAGGCCGAAGACGCCCTGCACCGCGCCAATGACCGCTTCATCCGCCGTTTCCGCTACATCGAAGAACGCCTTGCCGCACGCCAGCAAGACCTTCATACGACATCGCCGGAAGAGATGAACGAGTTGTGGGAAGAAGCGAAGGCGCGCGAGGGTGGGCGGCCATTTCCACGTAGACAAGCCCCGTAACGCTCCGCGCACCGGTCCGTGTGCACCGGCCACACTATCGCGAAGCCGTATTGCGTTTGGATGCCGTCTGCCTGCGCTCGGCTCCTCATTACGAACCCGCGATCTCTGACGCCGACACCCGCAGCAGCCGCTGGCGCACGAGGCGCGTCACCGACTGCACTTCGCTGCCGCCGAGCAGCGCGGCGACGATGACGAAGACGCCGATGCCCGCACTCACTGCCATCAACAGTACCGTGGCATGGGCAACCAGATGCCCGTGTGCCGACCAATCGGTGAGAGCGGCGACGTAACGCACCGCCGGAATCATGGCGAGCGATGCCAGCAAGCTGCGGCCGAGCGATGGCAGCAGCTCGCGCGCACCGAGCGCACCCAGCCGGCGCCGCAGGAACACCCCCAGCAAGATCAAGTTCACCGTCGCCGCCAGCGACGTGGACAGGGCGAGGCCGGCGTGGCGCAGATTGAACACCGAGATCGTCTGCGTCACCAGCGCGATGGCGTCGGCCACACGTGACTCGCCGGTCGTGCCCACGGGACCCATCAGCAGCAGGCTGAAACAGCAGTTGGCCACGAACGCGCCGGCGGCCGTGATCACCGGCGTACGCGTGTCCTCCATGGCATAGAAGGCCGGGACGATCAGCCGCACCATCGACACCGACCACAAGCCGACCGCGAACGCCGACAGCGCCTGTGCCGTCAGCACCGCCTGGTCGTAGCCGAAGGCACCGCGTTGGAAGAGCACCGACGTGATCGGCGTCGCCAGGGTCATGATCCCGACTGCCGCGGGCAGCGCGATGAAGTTGGTCATGCGGATCGAAAACGACAGGCTATGGCGTAGCTCATCGTACGCGCCGCGCGCGGCTTGCGCCGCGAAGCTCGGCAACGCCGCCGTGCCCAACGCCACCGCAAAGATCCCCAATGGGAACTCGAAGACACGGTCCGCATACCAGAGATACGAGACGCTGCCACTCGGGAGCACCGACGCCAACACCGTGTCGACCATGATGTTGATCTGATACACCGCCGCGCCAAAAACCATCGGCGCCATCAGCCGTAGCGCACGCCCCACCGCCTCGTGCCCGGGCGCCCAGAACGGCGTGATCCGAATACCCCGGCGCCACAGCGGTACGACGTGGAGCACCAGCTGCATCACGCCCCCGGCAACCACGCCGTACGCGAGGCCGCGGACCGGTACGGCGAGATGCGGACAGACGAAGATCGCCGCTCCGATCATGGCCAGGTTGAGGAAGATCGGCGAAATCGCCGGCGCGGCGAAGTGGCGCAGCGAGTTGAGCATGCCCGAGGTCAGCGCCACCATGCTGATGAGAAAGATGTACGGGAAGACCAGCCGTGTGAGCGTCACCGTCAGCTCGAACTTGCCGGGCTCCTCGACGAACCCCGGCGCGAACAACGCTGTCCAGAACGGGGCGAAGATGATGCCGATGCCCGTGAGCACGGCCAAGCCGACCATCATCAACGATGCGAGCGCGGACGCCGCCTCCACCGCTTCTGCCTCGGAGCGGTTCGTCAGGTAGTCGGTGAACACCGGAATGAAGGCGGTGCTCATGGCCCCCTCGGCAACGAAGCGGCGCAGCAGGTTCGGAATCCGGAACGCCACGAAGAACGCGTCGGCAGCCATACCGGTGCCGAAGTAGTACCCGACGACCGAGTCGCGGATCAGGCCGAAGACGCGGCTGATGAGGGTGAAAAAGCCGACGAGCCCCGCGGCGCGCGCGATCTGTCGATTCTCACTCATGGCGCAACGTCGTCTCGCGTCGCGAATGGACAGTCAACAGTCGCGAGTTTTGGCTGGCCACCACTCTCGACGCTCGACTCCGGACCCTTTGCAGCGTGAATTGACGCTCCAGACCCCGTATGCTACCCGTTCCCGACCATTCGAAGGAGGAACGCCATTGGCCCAGCGTCACAAGTCCGCAATCAAGCGGCACCGTCAGAACGTCAAGCGCCAGGCACGTAACCAGGTGGTGCGCACCCGTGTCCGCCATGCCGTGCGTGAGCTGCGCGAAGTAATCGCCAAGAAAGACAGCGCGACCGCCGATACCATGCTGCGCGAAACCATGAAGACCATTGACAAGGCGGTCACCAAGGGCGCACTGCACCGCAACAACGCCTCCCGGCGCATCTCCCGCTTGAGTTCGCAGGTTGCCGCGCTGAAGAGCGCATGATCGATCGGCAGCGGCGTGGTGGCCGCGTACCGCGCTGCTGAGCGCTCTCAAAAGTTCTCCACCATCTGATTGTAAATGTCGCGCACCGCCTGGCTCAGCAGGCGTGTGATCGCGCGCCCCCGCTCAGTCTGGGCGAGCTGGATGCTGGTGAGCTGCGGGTTCTGGACGTTGGTGGCGTCCAAAGTCCCTTGCTGAAACGCCGACGAGCTGGTCACCACAACGTTGGGGGCGGCAGGGTACTCGTCGGTTTCACGCAACCCGCGCACCTGCCACAACACCTTGCCGTCGCTCTGGCGGGTCAAGTACAGGTCGAGGATCAGGTCGATTTGATACTCTACGGCCTGGTCGTTCGCGTTGAACGCCACGGGACGCACGCGCACGGCGCGGATCGTCCCGCTGATGACTGCGTCGCCGCCGGCGGGACCCTCTTCCATACGGAAATGGCCGCGCTGGTGGATCTCCCGCTCAAGCGCAAACGCCAGGGTCTTCTCCAGGCCGTGCTCGCGCGAGCGGTTCGTCAGCGTCCCGACGCTGAGGGAGTGCACGTCTTCCGGCAAACCCACATTCTCTCCCACCAGGTGATAGCCACACCCGGAAAACGCCCCCACCAGCAGCACGACAAGCCAGCGCACCGTTCGACGCCCGCGTTTCACAGAACCAGATTGACCAACCGCCCCGGGACAACCACGCGCCGGCGAATCTCTTTGCCGTCGATGTGTGCCTTGACGGTCTCGTCGGCGAGTGCCGCCGCGAGCACCTCCGCTTCAGCAGCGTCGCGCACCACGGCAATGCGGCCGCGCACCTTGCCGTTCACCTGCACGGCGATCTCGACCATATCCTCGACGATCAACGCCGGGTCGAAGCTCGGCCAGCGCGCCGCGAAGATGCTGGTCGTATGACCGACCGCCTCCCAGAGCTCTTCGCAAATATGAGGTGCCAACGGCGCCAGCAAGAGCAGCAGGGTTTCGATCCCCCAGCGGTCCACCGGTCCGCAGCGGCGGATGTCGTTGAGCAATGTCATCAGCGCAGCGATGGCCGTGTTGTAGTGCAGCTCCTCGAGGTCTTCACTCACCTTCTTGATTGCGCGGTGTGTGGCGCGTCGCAGCGCCGCGGACATCTGCGCCGCGGGATCGTGCTCGCGCACCAGTCGCCAGACGCCGTCGAGGAAGCGCCGGATGCCGGCGATGCCCTCGTCGCGGAAGTCACCGCCCTCCTCGTACGGGCCGAGGAACATCATGTACATGCGGAAGACGTCGGCACCGCACTGGTCAAGGTATTGATCGGGGTTGACGACGTTGCCGCGCGACTTCGACATCTTCGCGCCGTCCTTGATGATCAAGCCGTGCGCCCGGAACTTCTTGAACGGCTCTTCGAATGGCAGCAGTCCGATGTCGTGCAGCGCCATGGTGATGAAGCGCGTGTACATCAGATGCAAGACAGCGTGCTCGTTACCGCCGATGTACGTGTCGACCGGCAACCACTTCTTCGTGAGCTCGGGATCGAACGCGACCGCGTGGCGATCGCTCGACGGGTAGCGCAAGAAGTACCAGGCAGAATCGAGGAAGGTATCCGAGACGTCGGTCTCGCGCCGCCCCGGCTGCCCGCAGCGCGGACAGGGCACCTCGTAGAAGGAGCGCACGCGTGCCAGCGGCGCCACACCACTGGCGTCGGGACGGAAGTCGTCGATGTCCGGCAGCACGACGGGAAGCTCCTCCTCCGGCACGGGGACGATGCCGCAAGCATCGCAGTAGATCATCGGGATGGGCGGCCCCCAGTAGCGCTGCCGCGAGATACACCAGTCGTGGAGCCGGTACTCGATGCGCGCTTCACCGGTGCCGCGGCTAGCCAGCCACTGCGTGATCGCCGCTTTCGCCGTGTCCGTCGGCGTGCCGTCGAACGGGCCGCTGTTCACCAAGCGCCCGGGGCCGTCGTAGGCCTCGGCCAACGGCGTGTCCGCCGTCTCGCCCGCCGCAGCGATCACGCGCACAACGGGGAGGCGGAACACCTGCGCAAACTCGAAGTCGCGCTGGTCATGCGCCGGCACCGCCATGATGGCGCCGGTGCCGTACTCGGCGAGGACGTAGTCGGCGATCCAGATTGGAATGCGCGCGTCGGTGGCCGGATTGATGGCGTAGGAGCCGGTGAACACGCCGGTCTTCTCCTTCACCGCCTTGCGCGACACCAGATCCATCTTGGCGACGCGCTCGCGATACGCAACGATCGCGGCACGTTGCTCCGCTGTGGTGAGCGACTCGACCAACTCGTGCTCCGGTGCCAGCACCATGTAGGTGGCGCCGAACAGCGTGTCGGGACGCGTGGTGAACACGCAAATGGTACGTCGCGCATCCCCTGCAACCGGGAAGGTGATCGACGCGCCGTCAGAGCGTCCGATCCAGTTGCGCTGCGCCATCTTGGTGGTCTCGGACCAGTCGATCCAGTCGAGGTTCTTCAGCAAGCGCTCGGCGTACTTGGTGATCGTGAAAAACCACTGCTCGGTGAGCCGCTGCTCGACGCGCACCTCGGCATGGCGTTCGCAGTAGCCATCGATGACTTGCTCGTTCGCCAGCACCGTCTGACACGCCGGGCACCAGTTCACGGGCGATTTCTTACGCACCGCCAGGCCGTGCTTGTAGAGTTGCAGAAAAATCCACTGGGTCCAGCGGTAGTAGTCGGGCGAGGTGGTGTCGACCGCATGCTCCCAGTCGACCATGAGACCGAGGCGATTGAGTTGGCGGGTGAAGTTCTCAATGGTCTTCGGGATCAACTGCTTGGGGTTGGTGCCGACCTTGAGCGCGTAGTTTTCCGAGTGGATCCCGAAGGCGTCGAAGCCGATGGGCTCGAAGACGTCGTACCCTTGCAGCCGGCGCAGGCGGCCGTGGATGTCGACGCCAGGGAAGGCAAAGGCGTGCCCGACGTGCAGGCCTTCCGCCGACGGATACGGGAACATCATCAGCGTGTAGTACGGGCGCGGGGCTCCTTCGAGGTCGGTCGAGTTGGTGCGGCGCTCGCGCCACAGGCGCTGCCATTTTGCCTCGACGGCGGCGGGATTGTAGCGTTCAGTCATCATCGGCCAACTCCGCTTCGGCGGATGCATTCTTCACGCCGAGCTGGGCGGCGATCTGGTCGAGGATGCCGTTGACGAAGGTCGCCGACTCCTCGGTACCGAAGCGCCGCGCGATCTCGATCGCCTCGTCCAGCACCACACTCGTCGGCGCATTGCGCACCAGCAGCTCGTAGCTGGCAATGCGCAGCACGTTGAGATCCACACGGGAGAGGCGTTCGAAACGCCAGTGCTCGCTGGCGCCGGCGATCAGCTGGTCGATCTGCTCTTGCCGTTCGCGCACGCCAGCCACCAACGCCGCCGCAAAGGCCTTGGCGCGGTCACCGGCCTCGGCCTGCTCGAAGAACGTCTTCAGTGTCCCTGCCGCTTCGCCGCTCACCTCGATCTGATAGAGCACCTGCAGGGCCAGCTCCCGCCCACGTCGTCGTGCACCCATAGCTAAAAACGCTCGTGGCTCGTCCCTGGCCGCTCGTCGCTCGTTCTGCCTCCGACCACGAGCCACGTGCCAGGAGCCATATGCTGTCTTCCCATCATCCCAGCTGCCGCAGCAGGTTGGCCATCTCGACCGCCGTGACCGCCGCCTCGAACCCCTTGTTGCCTGGGTCATCGGCGGCGCGCCGCAGCGCCTGCTCCATGTTTTCAGTCGTCAGCACGCCGAGCGCCACGGGAATGTGGTGCGTCACCTGTAGCTGCTGCAGGGCGTCGAAGACCGAGCGCGCCAGGTAGTCGTGGTGTTGCGTCTCGCCGCGCACGATCGCGCCCACACAGATCAGCGCGTCGAACTTACCGGTCTTGGCCAGCGATTCGGCAAAAAGGGGGATCTCGAAAGCGCCGGGAACTTCCGCCACCTCGATGCGCTCGTCGGCGGCGCCGCACTCCTGGAGCGCCTTCAATGCACCTTTCAGCAGGCGTTCGGTGACGGCGCTGTTGAAGCGTGACACGACGATGCCAAAACGCAGCTGAGCCGCGTCGCGCTGGCCCTTGTGAACCGTTGCCATGCCGTCGCTCAGGTGAGCGGCTTCAGCCCGGTCAGCAGGTGCCCGAGCTTCTGCTGCTTGGTGCGCAGGTAGTGGATGTTGCCCTGATGCGGCGGGACCTCGATCGGCAGGCGCTCGACGACCTCGATGCCGTAGCGCGCCAGCCCGTCGATCTTCTTCGGATTGTTGGTCATCAGGCGCACCCGGGTCAGGCCCAGATCGCGCAGGATCTGCGCGCTCATGCCGTAGTCGCGCCCATCGTCCTTGAAGCCGAGCTCCAAGTTCGCTTCCACAGTATCGCGCCCCTGGTCCTGCAGCGCATACGCACGGATCTTATTTGCCAAACCAATGCCGCGGCCTTCCTGGTTCATGTAAACCAGCACGCCCTTGCGTGCCGCGTTGATCATCTGGATGGCGCGCGCCAACTGATCGCCGCAATCGCAGCGTTCGGAACCGAAGACATCACCGGTCAGGCACTCCGAGTGGATGCGCACCAGCGGTGCATCGCTCGGTTGGATGCGTCCCTTCACGAGCGCGATGTGCTCGCGTCGATCGACATCGTTGCGATACACCACCATGCGAAACTTCCCGCCGTAGCCGATGCTGATCGGCACATCGGCGACACGGTGGACCAGCGACTCGGTGCGCAGCCGGTAGGCGACGACTTCCGCCACTTCGATGATGGTCAGCTCGAACAGCTCCGCCAACGCCTCCAGATCGGCGCGGCCCGCCACCGCACCCTGGTCGTCGAGCACCGTGCACACCGCCGCGGCCGGCTGGCATCCCGCGAGCCGCGCCAGGTCCACCGACGCCTCGGTGAGCGCCGCGCGCACCAGCACGCCGCCCGCGCGGGCGAGGACCGGAAAAATGTGCCCGGGCATGACGATGTCGTCCGGCCCCGCAGCCGTGGCCATGGCTGCCCGGATGGTGGCGGCGCGGTCGCCAGCCGAGATGCCGGTACTGACGCCGCGACGAGCTTCGATCGACGCACCAAAGGGCTGGCGGGTGCCGAGAGCATCCGGCACCATGAGCGGAATGCCGAGTTGCTGCAGGCGCTGACGCGTCAGCGACAGACACACGAGGCCGCGGGCGTGCGTGGCCATGAAGTTGATCGCGTCGGGCGTCACCAATTCGGCTGCCATGCAGAGTTGCGCCTCACCGTGCGCGCCGTCAGCCAGAATGATCATCCGCCCATTGCGGATCTCCTCCAAGGCTCTATCGATGCTCTGCGTCGTCATTGGTCCAACACTTCTGTAGCAAGTAGCACGTCTGTCGCAAGCCGTCGCACACGCAACGGTCCCAGCCGCAGTGCCTGCGACAGGCGGCGCACGCCCAGTGGACCTAGCATTTGACGTCCGTCACCGCCAATCAGCTTCGGCGCGTAGAAGATGAGCACCCGGTCCACGACGCGCGCCGCCAGCGCTTCCGCAGCCAGGGTCGCTCCGCCTTCGATCAGCACCGACATGACGCCGCGACGGCCGAGGGCGCGCATCACACGGGTCATCGAGATGCGTCCCGCCCGCGCTGGTAAGTGGACAACCGTCGCGTCGCAGGCCGCGATCTGCCGAGTCTTTGCCGGGGATACCCGCTGACCGGTGACCACGAGGGTCGGTGCCGCTCTGGTGTTCGCCAGGACTTTGGCCTTCAGCGGCAGGCGCAGGCGGCCGTCGAGGATGATGCGAAGCGGGTTGCGGCCGCCGCGCAGCCGGCAGGTCAGTTCGGGATCGTCGCGCCGCACCGTATCGGCGCCGACCAGAATGGCGTCGTGCTCGGCGCGCAGGCGGTGGACGTACCGGCGGCTGGCTTCGCTGGTGATCCAGCGGGACTCGCCCGTGACGGTCGCAATGCGGCCGTCCAGCGATGCGGCGAGCTTCAGTGTGACCAACGGCATGCCGGTGGTGACGTGCTTGCGGAATGCGGCGATCAGCTCATCGCAAGCGGCTTGCTCGACACCACTGGTGACCTCAATACCCGCGGCGCGCAGCCGTGCCACGCCGTTGCCGGGCACACTCGGGTTCGGATCACGCGTGCCAATCACCACGCGGCTTATACCCGCGGCGATGACGGCCTCGCTGCAGGGCGGTGTGCGTCCAAAGTGCGCGCACGGTTCGAGCGTGACGTAAAGCGTCGCGCCCCGCGTTTGCTTGCCAGCCTTGCGCAGCGCTTCGGCTTCGCCGTGCGGTAGACCGGCTTTGCGATGGAACCCACGCCCGACGACCGTCTGCCCAGCGACAACGACGGCACCGACCGGCGGGTTGGGGCTCGTACGCCCCAGCCCGCGACGCGCAAGGCGCAGCGCGAGGCGCATGTAGTGAGCGTCATCAAAGCTGGGCATGCTGCGTATTCCTCTTCAGACGCCGTTCCGCGCTCTGGTGGCGTGTCCGTCCCTGGCCGCGAGGCCTGGTGGGTGCGGGCTTCTCCACCCACACATCCTACTTTTGTGGTGTTCGGCCCGGCACCCGCTTGCGCGCCGCGCTACCACCGTGTCGTTCCTTGATCAGGTCCTGCAGCTCGCGCATGAACTCGCCCACGTCCTTGAACGAGCGATAGACGGACGCGAAGCGCACGTAGGCGACCTGATCGAGCTTATGCAGCTCACGCATGATGGCCTCGCCGATCACCGAGCTGGGGACCTCCTTCTCGCCGCGTTCCTGCAGCAGCTGCTCGATGCGGTCAGCGGTCTGCTCGATGGCGGCGATGCTCACCGGCCGTTTTTCACACGCTTTCTTGAGGCCGGCGATGATCTTCAGCCGGTCGAACACCTCGCGCCGCCCGTCCTTCTTGACGATCATCGGCAGCATCTCCTCGACGCGTTCGTACGTCGTGAAGCGCCGCGTGCAGTGCGCACACTCGCGCCGCCGGCGGATCATTCCGCCGTCCTTGGCCAGCCGCGAATCAATGACGCGGTTGTCGAGGTCGTGGCAAAAGGGGCACTTCATCGGATCATGGTTGAACGTGAACGATCCTAAGAAAGCAAACACCGGCCAGAAGCACAAAGGACGGGTGACGCCGAAACAGAGGTGAGAGCACCTGGAGACCACGGGAGCAGCGGTGACAACGCGCAGCAAATCGCGGGCGCATGGATCAACCGCGGAGGACGAAGCTCTACGATCGCACCTGCCAGGTGAACCTCGGCGACGGCGAACTGCCGGAGCTGAGCGCGGCTCAATCCAGAACCCAGCAGCCGTGCTTGCGGATCGCGTCGTACATCGCATCCGGTGCGAGATCCGCACCATTTGGCCATTGCACGGCGCCCAGAACCACCGACACTCGGGCGAACATTGCAGGATCGCGGAGCGCCTCGAATACCGTGCCGGCCGCGAGGGGGCTGTCCAATAGAGCGTGCATGTGCACCTCGCCCGTCGTGCCGTCGACGAACGTCACCCGCAAGCGGGCGTCCGGCAGTGCGGTGACTGAGCCGATTCGCCACGGTACGGTATGCCGCAATTCAGGCACTACTTCAGGGGTTCGATCGGCTTCGGCGGTTGCATTTGGCTGCATAGATTCCAGTCCTCCGTCAGTTCCTCGCGATGCTCGGCCGCCCACTCCAGGACCAAAGCCATGGCCCGCCGCGGCAGGGAGCCGCGAAGCAGCCGCAGTTCGCGCAGGTCAATCAACGCCTCATGCTCGCCGTATAGGGCATGGAAGTGCGGCGGCGCATGATCCTTCCAAAACATCTGGATTTACTATCCCGTAGAAAGCGCTGAGCGTCGGCAACGCCCTCCTCCTGCCCTTGTTCCCTATGGTGCGGTTCGGCGTGAGTCAACGACCGCGACAAGCCGCACGCCGTACCTGGCCACCACACGCTCGTCGTCACCCTTCTCTCACCTCTCGCAGACGAGTTCCCCCTACATTCGACCCTTGCGTTCCACTAGAAGCATTGCAGCACCGCACGAGGAGGACCCCAAACCGATTTCGCAAGAGCCAGGTTCTGCTCTCGCCCGTGGCAGATGATACTGCCCAGGCCAGGATCGGGTCAGCTGCGCCGCGCTCCGACGACCAGAACCAACGCTTTGACAACTTGTTAAAGAGCCGGTTGGGTGGCGCCCCCTTCCAACTCCCGAACCCGGTGCGCACTTCTCGCTTGCCGGCGTTTTGGCTGTGTGCGATGAAAGCACCCGCATTATCTCGTCAGCCGCCCTCGATGCATCGGCGGTGATTTCAGAACCCGTAAATGTTAGTGGCAGCCAGCCCAGGCGTACAAGTTCTCTTCTCTGGCGTTGGTCCCTCTGCCATTGGTCCTTCTTGAGATGATGAATTGCGCCGTCGCAGTAAATCGCCACCCTTTGCACAGGGAACTGCAACGCCGTGAAACCGTTTACCCTTCAATACACCCAATGCCTCGGCGAAACATAGAGAAGGCGTGTAGCGCGGACTGTGTGCATTGACAAATCTGCGTAGGGTGTCGGAGTCCGGTTCGTTCACAACCAGCTTCACTAGCGCTGATGTGTCGAGGAAGATGACCGTACCGCCTTCGTCATCCATTCGAGCGTATGGTTAGGACCCACAAGCGATAGGGCAACCACTCCGACCCCTATCGGGACCGGGGCCAGCAAAGGACCCAAGTTCCTTGCACGCGGACAACCGCCTATACGAACCACGCACCCGAGAGCGCCGGCTACCGCGCGCGGGCTTTTGCTCCGCACCCGGTGGCCGGATGCCAACAATGCCTACCGCTCCTTCGCCTCGAACAGCACCAACTGATGCGTCCGCCCCGGATCGCTGACCGGGACCGGGTAGCGGCCCGTGAAGCAGGCGGCGCAGAAGCCGTTGCCTTCGCCGTTCTTGAGGAAGCTGTACGTGCCGCGCACGCTCAGGTAGCCGAGGCTGTCGGCGGTGATGAACTCGCGGATGCCTTCTGTGGAGTTCTCCGAGGCGATCAACTCGGCGCTCGTCGGCGTGTCGACGCCGTAGTAACAGGAGCTGATGGTCGGTGGCGAGCTGATGCGCATATGCACCTCGGCGGCGCCGGCGTGGCGCAGCATCTGCACGATCTTCTTGCTGGTGGTGCCGCGCACGATGGAGTCGTCGACCACCACCACGCGCTTGCCGCGCAGCACGTCGGCTTGCGCGTTGAGCTTCACCTTCACGCCGAAGTGACGGATCGCGTCGCGCGGCTCGATGAAGGTGCGCCCCACGTAGTGGTTGCGGATGAGCCCCATCTCGAACGGCAGCCTGGCCTGCTCGGCGAAGCCCAGCGCTGCCGGCACGCCGGAGTCGGGCACGGGAATGACGATGTCCGCTTCCGCCGGCTGCTCGCGAGCCAATTGCCGGCCCAGATCCTTGCGCACCTCGTAGACGTTGCGGTCGTAAACCCGGCTGTCGGGACGCGCGAAGTAGATGTACTCGAAGATGCAGCTGGTGCGTGGTGCCGTCGGAAATGGGCGAAAACTCTCGACGCCGGACGCCGAGACGCGCAACACCTCCCCGGGCTCGACCTCGCGCTCGTACGTCGCGCCGATCAGGTCGAGGGCGCACGTCTCCGATGCCACAACCACACTGTCCTTGTCCTGGATGCGCCCCAAGACCAGCGGCCGAAAGCCGTACGGATCGCGCGCCGCGATCAACTCGTGCGGCGTCAGGAAGACCAGCGAGTACGCGCCACGCACCTGCGAGAGCGCCGCAACGACGCGATCGACCGTGCGCTCGCCTTTCGACGCCGCCATGAGGTGGACGATGACCTCGGTGTCGACGTTGGACTGAAAGATCGACCCCTGCCCTTCAAGCTGCTCGCGCAGCTCCACGGCATTGACCAGGTTGCCGTTGTGGGCGACGGCCAGACCGCCGCGGCCGTACTCGACGACGAACGGCTGGGTGTTCTTCAGCAGCGTTTGGCCGGACGTGGAGTAGCGGTTGTGGCCGATGGCTGCGCTGCCCTCCAAGCGTCGGATGATGTCTTCGTTGAAGATATCCGCCACCAGCCCCAGAGCACGGTGCGAGATGAGGATGTCGTCCTTCGCCGAGACGATGCCGGCCGATTCCTGACCGCGGTGCTGCAGGGCGTATAGGCTGAGGTAGACGAGGTTGGCAGCTTCCGGATGGCCGAAGACCCCGACGATCCCGCACTCTTCGCGAAAGCGATCCTGCATCGCCGTTCCTCCCCACCTCACCTCGGAGAATGAAAAACCGGAAACCGGAAACCGGAAATGCAAAACCGGTTAACCCGTTTCCAGTTTTGAATTTCGTGTTTCCTGTTTTCCATTCTCTCCCAGCTCATCTCGCCATGCGGCGCGGCAGCGCCGTCGCCCACACCTGCTGCATCTCTTCCACGCCCACATCAATCAGGGGACTGATCACCAGGCGCCGGCCGCGCACCTCGCCGAGGACCGCCAGGGGCACATCGGCGGCCAGCGCCAACTCGCGTATTCTCCCGAGGTGCCGGCGGCGCAGCGACAGGATGATGCGCGACTGGCTCTCGCCGAACAGCAACGCGTCGGGCCGGATCGCACCCTCGAGCTCGATGACGGCTCCGAGACCAGGCGCGGGGCCAGACATGCAGCACTCGGCCAACGCCACGGCCAAGCCGCCTTCGCCGACATCGTGCGCAGAGCGCACCAGGCCCTCAGCGATGGCGCTCAAACAGACGCGCTGCACCTGCTTCTCCACTTCAAGATCGATCCACGGTGGCGCACCGCGCACCAGGCCGTGCGCCAACGCCAGGTACTCGCTCGCACCCAACTCCTCGCGCGTACGGCCGAGCAGGACGATGACGTCGCCCTCGGCCTTGAACCATTGCGTCATGTGATGCTCGACGCGTTCGAGCAGGCCCACCATGGCGATCGTCGGCGTCGGCGGAATCGCATGTCCTTCGGTCTCGTTGTAGAAGCTGACGTTGCCGCTGACCACCGGCACGTCCAGCGCAACGCAGGCATCGCGGATGCCGCGCACCGCCTCGGCGAACTGCCACATGATCGCCGCCTTCTCGGGATTGCCGAAGTTGAGGCAGTCGGTGATGCCGAGCGGCGTGGCGCCGGCGCAGACGACGTTGCGCGCCCCTTCGACGACCGCAATCATGGCTCCCACGTAGGGATCCAAGGCACAGTAGCGGCTGTTGCAGTCGACGCTGAGCGCAATGCCTTTGCGTGTGCCCTTGATGCGGATGACCGCGGCGTCTGAACCGGGCTCAACAACTGTGTTGCTCCGCACCAGGTGGTCGTACTGCCGGTACACCCACTGCTTCGACGCGATGTTGGGCGAGTCGAGCAAGCTGAGCAACGTCTGGCTGTAGTCGCCGGGGAGCGGGAGACGATCCAGCTGTAGCTCTTGCTGCTGCTCGAAGTCCGCGGGCGGAGTGGCCGGACGCTCGTACGCCGGGGCCTCATCCGTCAGCAACGCGATCGGCAACTGCGCCACCTCCTCACCGTGGCACATCACGCGCAGCTGACCGTCGTCACTGACATGGCCAATCACCGACGCGTCGAGGTCCCACTTGCTGAATACCTGGCGCACGACGTCCTCCGCACCGGCACGCGCCACAATGAGCATGCGCTCCTGCGACTCGGAGAGCAGGATCTCATACGGCGTCATGTTGGACTCGCGCAACGGTACCGTGTCGAGATCAATGATGATGCCGGTGCCGCCGCGTCCGGCCATCTCCACGCTGGAGCTGGTAAGACCGGCGGCACCCATATCCTGGATCGCCACGATCGCGTCCTTTTCCATCAACTCCAGACACGCTTCGAGCAGGAGCTTCTCGGTAAAGGGATCGCCCACCTGAACCGTGGGGCGCTTCTCCTCCGCCTCACCGCTGAACTCGGCCGAGGCCAGCAGGCTGGCGCCATGGATGCCGTCGCGACCGGTTTTTGAGCCAACGTACATCACCGGGTTGCCGACGCCCGCGGCGCAGGCGCGGAAGATGTGGTCGGCGCGCACGACGCCGAGCGTGAATGCGTTGACCAGAATGTTCTCATTGTAGCCAGCATCGAAGTACACCTCGCCGCCGACCGTGGGCACGCCAATGCAGTTGCCGTAGCCGCCGATGCCGGCGACCACGCCGTTGACCAGGTAGCGCGTGCGCGGATGGTCGAAGCTGCCGAAGCGCAACGAGTTGAGATTGGCAATCGGCCGGGCCCCCATCGTGAAGACGTCGCGTAGAATGCCGCCGACCCCGGTTGCCGCGCCCTGGTAGGGCTCCACAAACGACGGATGGTTGTGGCTTTCGATCTTGAAGGCCACCGCGAGTCCGTCGCCGATGTCGATGACGCCGGCGTTCTCCCCCGGCCCCTGCAGCACGCGCGCGCCGCGCGTCGGCAGGTTCTTCAGGAAACGCCGCGAGCTCTTGTAGCTGCAATGCTCCGACCACATGACCGAGAGCACCCCCAACTCGGTGAAGTTCGGGGCACGCCCGAGCGCACCGCAGATGCGTGCAAACTCCTCCGCCGTCAGCCCGTGCTCGGCCGCTTCGACGGCGGTGACGGCAGCGCTGTGGGGTGCGAGGGCCATCAGTGTCCCGGCGCCAAGGCGGCAACGCGGCGTTGCACGCCCTCGGAATGCGCGGCGATCACGGACTGGAAGAGCTTCAAGCCGTCCTCACCGCCGAGCAGTTTCTCGGTTGCGTGTTCGGGATGCGGCATGAGGCCGAAGACGTTGCGTTGCTCATTGACGATGCCGGCGATGTTGTTCAGCGACCCGTTGGGGTTGGCTTCCGCCGTCGCACGACCGCTGGTGTCGACATAGCGCAACACGACCTGATGATTATGCTCCAGGCGGTCCAAGGTGGATGCATCCGCGACGTAGCAACCCTCGCCGTGCTTGATCGGAATCGTGAGGATCTCGCCGCGCGTGCAGCGGCAGGTGAATGGCGTCTCCGTCTGCTCCAGGCGCAGGTGCACGCGCATGCAGACGAACTGCAGCCCGCGGTTGCGGATCAACGCTCCGGGCAGCAGGCCCGATTCGCACAGCACCTGGAAGCCGTTGCAGATACCGAACACCAGGCCACCGGCGTGTGCAAACTCAATGATGCTCTCCATGATCGGTGAAAAGCGCGCCATGGCACCGCAGCGCAGGTAGTCCCCGTAAGAGAACCCGCCGGGCAGGAGGACGCAGTCGGCGCCCTTCAGGTCGCGGTCCTTGTGCCAGAGCGCCACCGCGTCCTCGCCGAGCACATGGTCGAGGGCGTAGAGCGCGTCGTGATCGTCGTTGGAACCGGGAAAGGTAACTACGCCCCAGCGCATTGGCCCCTCTACTGCCAAAGCCGCCAAACGCCCTTCGAGACGCCGCCAACAGAGGGCGGCTCCTCAGGGCGAACGGACAAGGAAATATCGGTCCTGATGAGACACATCCTGTACCGCTCGCGCTGCGGCTCTCGAAGCGCGCCTTTTGTACTCACCGGCATGTTCACTCCTCGATCTCAAACCGGTAATCCTCGATGACGCCGTTGGCCAGCAGCTTGCGGCACATCTCGTCGGTGCGGCGCTCGGCGGTCGGGCGGTCCATGGCGTCGAGACCAAGTTCGACGTACTTCCCGAGATGGACGTCATGCGCTTCCGTGTATCCGAGGGCGTGCAGAGAGTGCTCGATTGCTTTGCCCTGCGGATCGAGCACGTCCTTCTTCGGGGTAATGTACACGCGGGCGCGCACGGCCGCTCCTCACGCCGCGGAGCACACCCGGCGGTGCACCTCGTGGTACGCCTCTTCGACCTCGCCGAGATCTTGGCGGAAACGGTCTTTATCGAGCTTCTTGCGCGTCGCCGCATCCCAGAGGCGGCAGGTGTCGGGACAGATCTCGTCGCCGAGCAGGATCTGGCCGTGATGGCGGCCAAACTCGAGCTTGAAGTCGACGAGCAAGATGCTCTTGCTCTGGAGGAAGGTGCGTAGGATGTCGTTGATCCGCACCGCCAGGTCGGTCAGCGTCGTCAATTCCTGTTCGGTCGCCATGCCGAGGACCGTCACGTGCCACTGATTGATCATCGGGTCGTCGAGGGCGTCGTTCTTGTAGTAGTACTCGACGATCGGCGCGGGCAGTGACTTACCTTCCTGCAAACCGAGGCGTTTCGCCAGACTGCCGGCAATGATGTTGCGCACCACGGTCTCCACCGGAATGATGTCGAGCCGCTTCACCAGCATCTCGCGCTCGTTGAGCCGCTCGACGAAGTGGGTCGGGATGCCCTCGCGTTCGAGCAAGCGGAAGAACGTCTCGCTCAGCTCGTTATTGACGATGCCCTTCTCCAAGATGGTGCCCCGCTTCTTGGCGTTGAAGGCGGTGGCGTCGTCCTTGAAATACTGGATGACGAGATCGGGGTTGTCGGTCGTGTAGACACGCTTCGCCTTCCCCTCGTAAATCAGTTCCCGCTTTTCCATACCTCCCCTCCAAAGGCCTGCGGCCCGCGTCCTGTCTATGGCCCGCTCCCGTTGGTCGCTGCGGGCTTCCGAGTCCGAAACGCTCCGAGAGCGCGCTCGAAGAGAGCATCTTCATAGCGCAAGTGATGACGTAGGTCGAAGAGTTCTTTCACTTCGTCGGCGCGCAAGTACTTGGCGATGTCCGGGTCGCGAGCTACCTCGGTGCGAAAGTCCGCGCCCCCCGTCGCCTTCATCCCATTGCGCTGCACCCAGCGGTACGCTTCCTCGCGGGCCACGCCTTTGCGCACCAGGGCCAGCAAGACGGCTTCTGAGAACACGGCACCACGCCAACGTTCCAAGTTCTGCTGCATCGCGTCCGGGTGCACGACCAGGCCGCGCACGACCCCGGTCATGCGATGCAGCATGAAGTCGAGGGCGATCGTGGCGTCGGGCGCGATGACGCGCTCGACCGATGAATGGCTGATGTCGCGCTCGTGCCACAGGGCGATGTTTTCCAACGCTGCACCGGCATAGGCCCGCAGGAGACGCGCCAGGCCGGTGACGTTCTCGACGAGCACCGGGTTGCGCTTGTGCGGCATCGCCGACGACCCCTTCTGCGCACCGCCAAACGGTTCCTGGGCTTCGGCGACCTCGCTGCGCTGCAGATGACGGATCTCGACGGCAAACCGTTCGATGGAGCCGGCGACGACCGCCAAGATGGCGAAGTACTGCGCGTGGCGGTCGCGGGGCACGACCTGGGTGGCCACCGGTTCGGGCCGCAACCCGAGGCGCTCGCAGACATGGGCCTCGACGTCGGGCGCCAGGTGCGCAAACGTCCCGACCGCACCGGACAACGTGCCGAACGCAACGTCTTCACGCGCCGCCCGCAAGCGCTGCAAGTTCCGCTGCATCTCGGAGTACCAGCCGGCCAGCTTGAGCCCGAAGGTGATCGGCTCGGCGTGGATGCCGTGCGTGCGTCCCACCATCACCGTGCCGCGGTAGCGCTCCGCCTGACCGCGGATGGCTTCCGCCAAGTCCCCGCCACCTTTGAGCAGCAGATCAGCGGCACGGACCAGCTGCACGGCGAAGGACGTATCAAGGACGTCCGACGACGTCAGGCCCATATGCAGATAGCGCCCCTCGGGACCACAGGTCTCGGCCACCGAGGTGACGAAGGCGATGATGTCGTGCGCCACCTCGCGCTCGATCTCGCGCATGCGTGCAGCATTCACCTTGGCGCGCGCGCGCAGCTTTGCGGGAACGTCAGCGGGGATGTCACCGCGCGCCGCCAGCGCTTCGCAAGCGAGCAGCTCGACCTCGAGCCAGATGCGCAGCTTCTCCTCTTCGTCCCAGATCGCGCCCATCTCCGGGCGGGTGTAGCGCTCAATCATCGCGAACTCGTTGTGGACAAACGGTACTCCCTTGCCCTGTCCTTTCGTTCCCAGTTTTCGGTTGCCGGCTGTTGGAGGAAGGCGTGGCCACCCCAGCCCCGCCTCTACATGACCGCTACTCTAGCGCATCCAACAGGCGCCGTCACCTAGGGGTCATTCGATGCCCGTGTGACCAAAGCCGCCCGGACCGCGGTGGGTCTCATTCAGGGTGCCGGCCTCGCGCAGTTCGGCATGTACCACCGGCGCAATGATCATCTGGGCGATCCGGTCGCCGCGGCGCACGGTGTAGGGCTGGTCGCCCAGGTTGATCAACACCACCTGAACCTCGCCGCGATAGTCAGAGTCGATCGTCCCGGGAGAGTTGAGCAGCGTCACGCCGTGGCGCAGCGCCAGCCCGCTGCGCGGGCGTACCTGCGCCTCGAAGCCCACGGGCAGCTCAATCGCGATGCCCGTCGGGATCACCACACGTGCACCCGGCGCGATGTTGACCGTCTCGCCGACGTCGGCCAACAGATCCATCCCTGCGGCACCGGGCGTCATATAACCGGGCAACGGCAGGCGATGTCCGCTGGGGTGCACTCGTTTCACTGGCACGATGACTGATCGCACGACTCAACTCCGGGATACCTCATAGCACGTTCCTGTAGGCCAGGCCGAGCCCGGCCCGCACAGAATCCGGTTGACAGCGAAAGTGACAACGGAGCATGCTCGTCGGGTATCACCAAATGATTTTGGGGGGCAGCGGACGGCGGCTGGGCCCCGCCCATCCGCATCGAAGGAGGCGCACATGCACGCGTGGAAAAATTCCGCGGCTTTATATCGGTTGGTCATACTGGCGTACCTCGTCGCCACCGTCAGCATCCTGGGAGCATCAACGACGGCCTCGGCACAGGCGTGCGGCACCCTGAAGAAACACCCGAAGGGGGGCTACCAGCACGTCATCTGGATCTGGATGGAGAATCACAACTACGACCAGATCATCGGCTCATCAAGTGCCCCGTACATCAACAGCATCGCGACCCAGTGCGGCGTCGCAACCAACTTTCACAACCTCACGCACGTCAGCCTCGGCAACTACATCGGCGCGGTCACCGGGCTGCCGCTGCTGGACACGACGACGCACCAGGATCTGCAGCCGTTTCTACTGGACTGCATCCTGAGCGGACCAGCCGATCCGTGCAACACGCCTGCCCCCAGCATCTTTGAGATTGTGCCATCGTGGAAGGCGTACGTGGAATCGATGACGGCCAACTGCCAGGCCACCTGTGCGACGCCGCCGTGCTACATCGTCGGCTACGCCGTGCGCCACAACCCGCCGCCGTTCCTCACCAACCTTGCATCCACGTGCGGTATGTTCGACGTTCCCTACACCGACCTGCAGGCCGACCTCAACAGCGACCAGCTGCCGGCCTTCGCATTCATTACGCCGGACACCGTCAACGACATGCATGACGGCGCTGACCCGGGTGCCATCCAGAACGGCGACAACTGGCTGTCAGCAGAGCTGCCGAAGATCCTCAACAGCGCCGCGTACACGAGTGGCAAGACCGTTGTCTTCATCACCTTCGACGAAGGTGAGATACCCGGAGGCGACGACATCGGCAAGGACTGCGCCAACAACACCACCGACGCAGACTGTCACATCGCCACGATCGTCGTCAGCCCGTTCACGAAACCGGGCACGCAATACGGAAAGAAGCCGTTCAACCACTACTCCATGCTGCGCACGACCGAGGAGCTGCTCAAGGTCAAGAAGAAGAACTGGGTAGGGCTCTCCAAGAAGGCGAAGAGCATGAAGTCGGCGTTCCACCTGTAGACCGCACCGTCAGCCGAGCCGCCGGCGGCCCGCATTGAGCCGCCTGTAGATCGCCTTGTTCTGCCGATAGAACGTCACCAGTTCGCGAAAGTTGGTATCGTACACACCACGATGCGCCACGGTCGGCTGGTAGTCGCGTTGGAACTCGGTGCACCCGGGGACCTCGGCATACGACACGAGGCCCAAGCCGACGGCCGCGATGAAGGCAGCGCCCCGGACATTGGCCTGGATCGGATCCTTCACTTGGCGAATGGGCCGTTGCAGAGCATCTGCGAAGATCTGACACCAGATGCTCGAGTTGGCACCGCCGCCGACGATGTTGATGTAATCGACCGAGCGGCCGAGGAACTTCTCGAACGGTTGCAGCAACCACCGCGTATTGAGCGCCACGCCTTCGAGCACCGCGCGGATGATGTCGGCGCGCGAGTTCTCCAACGACAGGTTGAAGATCGCGGCACGCGCGGCGGAGTCCTCGACGGGGGCGCGCTCGCCGTAGATCCACGGCGCATAGAGCACGCCGTTACTACCGGCGGGCGTACGCGCGGCGATCTGATCCATGAGCTGGTAGACGTCGGGGAGCGCCGCCTCCTGCAGCAGCTCGTCCTGGTGGTAGAGAATCTTGTCGCGCAGGAAGGTGAGATTGCCGCCTGCGGTCGTCTGCAGCGCGGTCAGCAAGTAGCGGCCGGGAACCGCACACGGTACGGAGGCCAGCGCGGAGGCCATGTCGGTCTTCTTGAACGGCACGTGCGCCGCCAGCCATGAGGACGTGCCGATGTAGAGATGCGTCTCGTAGTCGCGCACGGCCCCGGAGCCGATGGCGGCCGCCGTATTGTCAATCGCGCCGGCGACGACGGCGACCTTGCGGTCCAGCCCCAACTGTGTAGCCACCTCCGGCTGCAACCTCCCGATCACTTCAGTGCACTTGACGATCTCCGGAAACTTGTCTGGTGTGACACCGCAGCCGCGCCGCAGTGCCCCGCTGTAGTGTACGTTCGACGGGTCGCGGTTGTCGGTCACCCATGACGTCAGGATCGAGTCATACGTGGCAACGCAGCGGCCGGTGAGGCGCAGGTTGAGGTAGTCGAGGGCGTTGAGGAACTTGTACGTCCGCGCGTACACATCGGGACGCTCCTGCTTGATGTACAGCATGTGCGCCGCTGGGTCCTTGCCGGACAACGACGGCGCGCCGCCACTGAGACGAATCCAGCGCCAGAGGCGCAACGGGTGATAGCCCGCGACCGTGATCACCCCAGCAGTGATCGTCTTCAGATGCTTGGCGCCGCGGGAGTCCATCCACAGGACGGCGTTCATCAGCGCCCGCCCGTCGCCATCTACAGGAACGGTGCACTCGCCCTGCGTGCTGCAACAGATGGCGACAATGTCGCGCGGCGCTACTACTCCGCGGCCGATGAGCCGCTGCGCGACCTTGAGGAACGCAGCCCACCACGCCTGCGGGTCCTGCTCAGCGCCCCCGTTGGGGAAGAGCAGCGTGTCAACGCTCTCGAACTCCCACGCCACCACGTGGCCGCGCGCCGACACCAGCGCGGCCTTGCAGCCCGAGGTGCCCAGGTCGACGGCCAGTACGTGCGGAGCGCTAGGGCCTGCGGCCGGCGTCATTTCTGGAGCCCGCTCCCCGTTGGGTCGCTGCGGGCTTCCAAGTCCGACGGGCTGCTAGCCGACACCTTCGACACTTTCCAACACGCGCCGGAAACCCGCGAGTGCCTGCTCGATCACCGCATCGGTGTCGGCCATGCTGGTGTACAGGCGGCTGCCGGCCAGCGTGATGATGCCGGCAGCGCTGTACGCCGCGCCCATCTCCTCGGCGATCTTCCGGCGCTGCAGCAGCTTTGGAAAGAACTCCGGATCGCTGACGTCCAGGAACAACACGCCGTGGGTTTCCAGGTGCACGATCGAGCCGTGGTTGTAAGCGAAGAACGGCAGGCCCACCTGTTCGATGATCGCCTGAAGCCCGGCGCACAGCTTGTCCCCCGCTTGTCCCGCCAGCACTGGCGCGTTGGTGCGCTCCATCTCCAAGATCGCGAAGTACCCGGCCGCAGCGCTGAGCGGGTTGGCGGAGAGCGTGCCGCCGACGAGCGTCTTCTGTTGTCCGCCGCCGATGCCAGCGGCGAAGGTGGACATGATGTCGCGGCGGCCACCGACGCCACCCGCCGCCGGAAAGCCGCCGGCGACGCATTTGCCGAACACGGTGAGGTCGGGTTTGATGTCGAAGAACCCCTGCGCGCCGCCGAGTCCGAGGCGGAAGCCGGTGACCACTTCGTCGAAGATGAGCAGCGCACTGTATGCGTCGCAGAGCGCCCGGACGCGAGCGTTGAAGTCGCGCTGTACCGGGCGCGAACCGCTCTCCGGCCCGAGCGGTTCGACGATGACTGCTGCGGTGCCGCCATCCGACTTGTTGCGTTCGAGCAGAGCACGCAAGCCGTTCTCGCCATCGATGTCGTTCGGGTAGAACTCCTGCGTGTGCTGCAGGGTGCTTGCGGGAATCCCGGCGGCCTCGAAGGCGCCGCTGCCGGGGATGCGCGTGCCGAGGACGAGCTGGTCGCTCCAACCATGATACGCACCGCCCACCTTGACGATCTTGCTGCGGCCGGTGAAGTTGCGCGCCGCACGGATCGCCGCCATGCACGCCTCGGTGCCACTGCCGAGCATGCGGAACATCTCGACGTGCGGCATGTGCCGGTTGATCAGCTCCGCGAGCTTGTACTCGTACTCGTGGAACAGGCCGGTCACCGGCCCGCACTCGTTCAACACCTCGATGACCTGCTCGCGCACGCGGCCGTAGTTGCTCCCCAGCACCGTGGGCCCGCCGGCTTGCAGGAAGTCGATGTAGCGGTTGCCGTCGACGTCCCACAGGTACGCGCCCTCGGCGCGTGCGATGTTGAGCGGGAAGGGGTAGTTGAACGCCAGGTTGTGCTGCACACCGCCGGGAATGAACTGCGCGGCAGCAGCCGTCGAGGCTTTCGAGCGCAGGCACTTGGTTTCGAAGTACGTGAGGTACTCCTGCATCTTATCGCGCCGGATCGGCCGCGGCGGCTCGGTGACCAGGCGCTTCGCCTTGGCGAGCAGCACCTCAGTGTCGGGCCAGTGGGAAATGGCGTGAGCCATGGTCATTCCTTTCAGCCTGATGCTACGACTGCTCGGATACTCCACTCACAGTGAGACGGCAAATCAGAAGGCCAAATCTGGTTGCACCCACTGCGCCCGCGGGCTAAGGGTGCCGCGCTGCACAGGAGCGTGGAATGATTCTCGATCGCTTTCGACTGACCGACAGGGTTGCGATTGTTACCGGCGCCAGTGCCGGCATCGGGCGTGGCAGCGCGCTGGCGTTCGCCGAGGCCGGGGCGCACGTCGTCTGCGCCGCGCGCACACCGGACCCCCTCGGACGGGTTGCGGACGAGGTTCGGCAGCGGGGCCGGCGTGCGTTGGCGGTCCCGTGTGATGTCAATCGTACCGAACAAGTCGAGGAGGTCGTCGCACGGACGGTCCACGAGTTCGGCCGCATCGACATCGTGGTGAACAACGCCGGCGGCACCGGACCGACGGCGGCGCTCGATTTGAGCATCCGTGACTTCGAAGCGGCATTCCACTTCAACGTCACTTCGGCCTTCTTGCTGTCGCGCCTGGCCGCACCGCACATGGTCAAGGCCGGTGGCGGCGCCATCGTCAACATCTCCAGCGCCATGTCGCGCTTCGTCGACTTCGGCTTCGTCGCGTATGGCACCGCCAAGGCGGCGCTGTCGCACATGACGCGGCTGCTCGCCCACGAGTGGGCGCCGCACATCCGGGTCAATGCCCTCGCCGTCGGTGCCACTGAGACCGATGCTCTGTCGCCCTTCCTCAACGCCGCGGAGGGCCTGCGAGAACAAATGGTGGCAATGACGCCAATGGCACGGCTCGGTACGCCGGAGGACATCGCCTGCGCGGTCCTCTACCTGGCCTCACCTGCCGCGAGCTGGGTCACCGGCAAGGTCTTCGAAGTCGACGGCGGTACCGTCGCATCGAACTGGCCCTTCAAGATGCCGACCGGGCTGTAGCAAAGAGCTTCACAGCGAAGACGCGGAGACACGGGACGATGGCATATCGCGTCATTCAATGGGGAACCGGGAACGTTGGCGCGTTCTCGCTGCGCTGCATCATCGATCATCCTGAACTGGAACTGGCCGGCGTGTGGGTACACAGTCACTCGAAGGCGGGAAAGGATGCGGGCGAGCTGTGCGGCGCACCGTCCACCAGCATTCGCGCAACCAACGACGCCGATGCGCTCCGGGCACTCGACGCCGACTGCGTCTGCTACACCGCCACAGCGGATCTGCGCCCGTTCGAAGCGGTGCAGGACATCTGCCGTATTCTCGCCTCGGGCAAGAACGTGGTGTCCAGCTCTGTGGTGCCACTCGTTCATCCCAAGTCATTCGTGCCCGAGTTGCGCGATCAACTCGCCACGGCGTGCCAACAGGGCGGCACATCCTTCTTCACTTCCGGCATCGATCCCGGGTTTGCGAACGATCTGTTGCCACTCACGGTGACCGGCCTGTGCGGACATTGGGAAGAAGTGCGCGTCCAGGAAATCATCAACTACGCCACCTACAACCAGCCGACCGTGCTCTTCGAGACGATGGGTTTTGGAAAGCCGCTCGACGACACGCCGCTGCTGCTGACACCGGGCACGCTGGAGTTCGCCTGGGGCGGCACGGTGCAGTTGCTGGCTGAGGGTCTAGGAGTGACGCTCGATGCCGTGACCTCGTGGTACGAGAAGCGCCCGGCCGTGAAGCCGATCCGCATCGGCACGCACACCGTCGAAGCGGGCACGATGGCCGGACTGCGCTTCGAAGTGCGCGGCATCGTCGGTGGGCGTCCGGCCATCGTCGTCGAGCACGTCACGCGTCTCGACGACGACCTCGCCCCCGAGTGGCCCGCGGGTCATGGCAGCTACCGCGTGATCG
>DATKMS010000354.1:0-19846 GCA_035541735.1 Candidatus Margulisiibacteriota bacterium | reverse complement strand
ACAGGATATCTGGGCGAATGCCTGCCTTTTCTAGCGCGCGGATCACGCCTATGTGGGCCCAGCCACGGGCGGAGCCGCTGCCGAGCGCAAGTCCTACGCGCGGGCTCATGCACACGTCCTGTGAGCGGCCAGCCCTTTTTCGATGTCTATAGAGGTCATCTTCTGAACCTCCTTGCGAATTTCAAGAGCGTGCCCGTTGCCGGAACTCAATGAAGCGGTTGCGAACCGCGTAGCGCACCAGCTGCGGAGAAACAAGCGTAGAAAGCGCGGGGCCTCCGAAAAGACAACCGTCGCTCGCCCGCGGCTGGTACCCGCGCGAAACGGGGGCCAAAAAACGGCTGGCGCGGGCCATCCATGCGGAAATCCGCCGCTCCAAGCGATGCTTGCGCGGCCTCGACCGAGCGCCGCGTTCGGCCGAACACGTCGATCTCCCAGCTCGCATCGAAGCCAAGCTGGTATTGGTTCGTCGGCTGCACGCTACACGCGTGAGAAGACTTCCAACACCTGCGAACGAGCGGCCCGACGTCACACCCGCTGGCCTGACCAAGCTCAGCTACGTTGCTGACCAATGACCACCCGCATCGACGACCCGTTCGCTATGCACTGCGAAGCGAGGAGTGGGTTTGCAACCCGACACGTAGAGTCGAACTCGATGCCTTGGAAAGGATGCCATGCACATCTCACGCACAAATGGTGTTGCCGTCGTAGTGCTCGTCAGTGCCGTGATCGCCGCATGCGGCGGCAACAATGGCCCGCCACCAACGACGGATCAGCAACTGCGTGCGGCGATGGCAACGGCGAAGATCTCGCCGCTGGATCCAGGTCCGAAACCACCCGCCGCGAAGGTTACCCTGGGACGGGCACTGATGTTCGACAAGGAACTGAGCGGCAACCGCGATATCTCCTGCGCCACCTGTCATCATCCGCTCATGCACACCGCCGATGGGCTGTCGGTGTCGATGGGCACCGGCTGCACGGGCCTTGGGCCGACGCGCACACTCGGTGTGGGCCGCTCACTGATTCCGCGCAACGCCCCGGACGTGTTCGACCGCGGCGTGCCGTTGTGGACAACGATGTTCTGGGACATGCGCGTCAGCGGCAGCACCGCCGCCGGCTTCACGTCACCGGCTCACGATGCGTTGCCACCCGGCCTTGAGAGCGTCTTGGCCGTCCAGGCCATGTTCCCGGTGACGTCGCGCGATGAGATGCGCGGCAAGGCCGGCGACACCGACGTCTTCGGTGCGCCCAACGAGGTCGCATTGCTGGCCGACTCCGACTTCACGGGAATGTGGGCGGCACTCACGCAGCGGCTGCTGCGCATCCCCGCTTACGTGGCCCTCTTCAGCGCCGCCTATCCCGATGTCTCCACCGAACAGCTGGGATTCCAACACGCGGCGAACGCAGTCGCTGCGTTCGAAATTGACGCGTGGACGCTGCTCGACAGCCCGTGGGACCGCTACGTGGCCGGCGACGATAGCGCTCTATCGCAGACCGCCAAACGTGGCGCTCTCTTGTTCTTCGGCACCGCGGGATGCGCGGGTTGCCATACCGGCAACATGCTGACTGACCAGCAAGCGCATGACATTGCGGTCCCGCAAGTCGGACCCGGCAAAGGCGCCGAGGCCCCGCTCGACTTCGGGCGCGGCCGCGAAACCGGCAACGCTGCCGACCGCTACAAGTTCCGCACACCGCCGCTACGCAACGTCGCCATCACGGGTCCGTGGATGCACGACGGTGCGTACACCACGTTGGAGGGCGCTGTACGTCACGTCCTCGACCCAACCACCGCGCTGCGACACTACGATGTCTCGCAGCTCGCACCGGACATGCAGTCAACGTTTCAAGGCGATGAGCAGACGCTGACCGCGATTCTGGCGAACCTCGATCCGCTCGTCGCGACACCACAGCGGCTGTCGGACGACGAGGTTAACGAGATTCTGACCTTCCTCGAAGCGCTGACCGACCCCGCCGCAGCCGACCTGAGCAGCGACATTCCGGACTCGGTTCCGAGCGGGCTGCCGGTGCGCGACTGAGTTGCGGGAAGCGAGCAACAACGGGCAAGTCGACGGCCGACAGTTCACAGTCGAGAGTGAGGGTGAACGTTCCGTCCACACTCTCGACTCTCAACCCTCGACTGTTGACCCGGAACTTTGCGGAGCGGCCTTACGAATCGGCGCGGGAGACGCGCGGGCGGTGTTGCGCGAGCAAGGTTTCGTAGCGCGACAGCACCTTCTGCACGTACTGCGTCGTCTTCGCCCGGTGCCGTGACATGCCCGACACGCGCGTCGGTCCCAGGTTGTACGCCGCCATCGCCAGGTACGGATCCCCGAACCGCTTCTCGAGTTGCGTCAGATAGCGCAGGCCGAGGTGTACGTTGAAGAGCGGCTTGGTCAGCATGTGGTCGCCGCGCCAGCGCACCCCGGCATCCTGCGCGACCGCCCGGGCAACCGACGGTCGTATCTGGATGAGTCCCACCGCACCGTGGCGGCTGCGTGCCGTTGGCAGACAGGTGCTCTCGACAGCCGCCAGCGCCACGACGAACAACGGATCGTAGCCGTAGCGTTGGCTCTCTCGGTGAATGACCCCGGCGATGCGCCAGCGCTCGCGCTCCGACAGTCCTCGGCGGCACTGGGAGAGCGCGGCGAAGAGTGTGCCGACCGGGTTGGACGGCCGCGCCACCCGCGCTGGTCGCGACAGCGTATCTGCGCGGCCAACTGGCTCCCGGCCACCCGGCACAAGGACCGTCAGGATGAGGTAACTGCAGCAACAGAAGGTCGGCAGGCGGGTCATGGCTGCCTCCTTTTCCAACTTCGCCAAGGATCATCGGATCCCTGGGCTGTGTACTTAGCTGCTGCGCTTCACGCTCTGTCGATAAACGCTCACGCTTTCCCGGCACGGGCGTGCCGACCGCGTGCCCGCAGCCCACGACGTCCGAGCTGAAAGTACCGACCCGGGGTCTGGGGGGACGCCGCTTTGGAGCCACCTTGGCGGGCACCTTTGGTGACCCGCCTTCGTCCGGCCCTGTATGCCCTGGCAGATGCCATGCCACGCCGAGGCGAACGGGAGTGTGGACGTCCGCTCATGGCAGGCCCAGGGTTGTATTCACACAGCTGAGAGAGATTCCAGACTATCGGAATCGAGGCGCGCGCGGCGCATCTCTGGCTCCACCTGCCCCGATTCCGGGCAGGTTGCTGCACCGAGCGGACGCGGCTCACCTCGACGTTCTGCGCTTCGGTAGGTATGCTGCGTGTGATGCAGCCGGTGGGAGGAGGGGGTATCGATCTGGGCGACCTGCTCGGTGCGCCGCTGGCAGCGCTCGGATTCGGGGGTGCAGCGGGCCTAGTGGTTGGCTACGCCGCGAAGAAGATCACGAAGGTGGTGGCGGTGGTACTTGGACTGCTGTTCATTCTGCTCCAAGTGCTAGCCTACAATGACCTGATTACCGTCAACTGGGGCAGTGTACAGCATACGGCGGAGCAGGTGTGGACCGACCCCCACGGTGTCACGCTAGCTGACCGGGTGTGGGGAATTCTGACGGCGAATTTGCCATTTGGCGGCGGCTTCGTCACCGGCTTCGCACTCGGGTTCAAACTCGGCTGAACTCGCGAGAGCCGCGAGAAGCTTCGTCAGTCGCTGCCTTCCAGGACGCTGCGCATTTCGGCTTGCAGTTTCTGCATGCGGTCTTTGAATTGCGCCACTTTTGCGAGCTGCTCCGGCTGGAGCACGGCGCGGATCGCCAGCGCGGTTTTCACGCCTTGCTCCATGAGCTGCTGTCGCAGTTGCATGATCTGTTGGACCTGCGGTGTCAAGTCCGACGCCTGTA
Source organism: Candidatus Margulisiibacteriota bacterium (assembly GCA_035541735.1). Lineage (GTDB taxonomy): Bacteria > Desulfobacterota > Binatia > HRBIN30 > HRBIN30 > DATKMS01. The sequence goes on along the minus strand of DATKMS010000354.1, from coordinate 16,023 downwards.
CGGGGCCTGACGCGAACAGTTTGTCGGTCAGCTGATCGTTGGCGGCTTGCAGTTGCTTGAAGAGCGCTTGGAGATTTTCGTGCTCCGTCTCCATGATCTTATGAACCTGGGTTTGCTGGTCGGGCGTCAAGTTGGCGTGCCGCAGCACCAGCGGCAGCATCATCGCCGGGCTGTCTCCGAACATCGGGTTGTGTCCCATCCCCTTCATCATCATCGGTGGTCCCATCGGCTGGGCGAGCAGCCTGGTTGCTGCCAGGCTCGCAGCCAGCAGTCCGACGAGCACAATCATCCGTTTGGTCATACGAGGTCCTCCGTTGGTCATTCGCCTTCGAACAAAAGGGCAGAGAGTTGATCGTCGCACTCGCCGTTGAAGTATCTGTCACGCGTGCAGGGGCCGGCATCGAGCGCCGCCTGCAGATACGACGCATCGCCCGTCGCCAGGGCAACGGTCGCAGTCGGCGCGCTGTCGGCGAACAGCGCGGCTGAAACGTCGGCAGCGAACGCAGCCACGCTGGCGCCGGGTGCGGCGTAGTGGGTTGGTGCGGGCGCCGGTTGGCGTAGCCGCGGCCCACTTACAAGCACGGCCAGCAGCGCCGCCGCGGCCGCCGCGACGGGTATCCACCGGACGCGGAATGGGTTGGCGTAGGTCGCTGGGCGCGGCGGCGGGGGGGCCGTGAGGATGTGGCGCAGGGTATCGAGATCCTCAGCCAAGCTGTCGTAACGTTCCGCGCAGTCCGCGCACAGCCGCAGGTGTTGTCGTTGCCCGGCCGTGCCGTCGCCCGCAGCGAGCTGCAGTAGGGTTTGCTCGTTCAGACACCGTTTCATTGGCGACCTCTCAACGCTTTGCGCATCTGATGGACGGCACGATACAGGTGGCGCTTGATGCTGCCCGGGCTCAAGCCCAGGGTTTCAGCGACCTCTCGAGTCGACCAGCCTTCCAGTTGCCGGAGCACGAAGACCTCCTGCTGGCGCACTGACAGTTCGCGGAACGACTCCCACACGGCGCCGCGCTTTTCGTTGCTGAGGAGCGCTTGCTCAGGGGTGAGCCCGCTGCCGGGAAAGTCTGCCTCCACAAATTCCGTGTGTCGTTGGCGCCACCATTTCCACCAGCCCGACCGCCGGCGATCCCGACAGGCGTTGACGGCGACCCGCGTCAGCCACGCGCCCCACACCATGGTGCGCTGCTCCGTCTGGCATGCCTGGAACAGCTTGAGAAAGACGTCCTGAGTCACGTCGTCGGCCTCGTCTGGGTCCGACAGCAAGAGGCGAGATAGGCGCAAGATGCGCTCGTAGTGCGTACGGTAGAGATCGTCATACTCCGCCCGTTCGTGCTCTTCGGCCGCCGTCACACTGTCGTCCTCTGAGCGCTGCATCCGTGTCAACGAGCCACTCGCGCCCCGGGTTGACTGCGCCCGCACCCCGGTGGACGCGGACGCCCACGCGTGAACCGGAGCGCGCCTGACCTCATCTTGCGTAGCCGACGCGTTCATCGGTGTCGAGTCAGCAGCGTGTCGGGCGTGGAAGTCGGCGGCCACCAACCGTGTCCTGGGCCCTGTCGAAGGAAGCAGTGCGCCATAGAACTGCCGCAGGTCGCATGCCCGATGGGAGGGGCCACGCGCCGGGTGAGCGGGCCGAGCGGGGGCTGCGATCTGTCCCGTTCAGAGCCGGCGCGTGGCGAGGGTGCCGAAGGGAGGGGGTCCCTTCAGCATCCATAAGAGAACATGGATGACTGCTCGAGCGGACGGAGCGAACTGCCCCACAGACTGCTCGGGAAGCAACCAATGGCGATCGCTGGGGGGAACCGGGTAGTGGCGGCGCGGTAGTCACGCACCTTTAACGGTCGAGCCGGCGGGCTGGTTGACCGCGTACCAAGTTCATTTGCCCTAATCGCAGCGAAAACGGCTCTACCGCGCCGGCCCGATCTCCAGCGGCGGCGGCTCGGTTTCGATGAGATACTCGAACTGGCGGTGGAACTCGTCCACTGAGATGCCGGCCGTCGTGGCAAATTTGGCGATCTCTGCCGGCTGCTCGAAGTCGTCGCGGCGCAGGCGGATCATGTAGCGGCGGGCAATGGCGTAGCGCGCCGAATGGATGTCGACGAGGCGGATCTTGGCGCGTCCGGTGTTGGGGTCGAGGAGTTGGGCAAAGGGAATCGGAACGAACTGGCCACCCTGCATCGAGACCATCACCGCGTCGCCGCCCTCGAGCAGGTACTTGGCGGCGCAGTAGCCGAGGTCGCGCGTATATTCCATGTCGTACGGGATCGGATCGGCGCAGCGCAACTCGAAGCCGATGTTCTTGGCGATGATGGTCGGCTTAATGCCGAAGCCCTTCAGCCGCTCCAGCACGGCGCGCTTGAGCATCTCACCCAGGTCGATCTCCGCGAGACGGATGTTGCCGTGCGCGTCACGCTCGACGTCCTTGAGTTCCGCGAGGTCCTGCGGATCGATACCCAAGACAACGCCCTCGGCAACCACCGCGACGCCGTCGCGCCGCCCCTCGCTCAGGCGCTTGAGGATGGCCACCGCCAGCGTGTCGACAATGGTGGCAAAGCGGATGCGGTCGCCGAACTCTTCGGTGATCAACGTCAGCGTCGCGCCCGCTGCCTTGCCGATGCCGAGCGCCAGATGCCCGGCCTTGCGGCCCATCGAGATGACGATGTACCAGCGCGACGTGGTGAACGCGTCGACCATCAGGTTCTTCACCAGCTCGACGCCGACGTGGCGCGCGGTCTGAAAGCCGAAAGTGTCGATGTGCGGTGGCAGGTCGAGGTCGTTGTCGATGGTCTTCGGCACGTGCACGACGCGGATGCGGCCGGCAGATTTCTCCGCCAGCTTCAACGCCGAGAACGCTGTGTCGTCGCCGCCGATGGTGATCAGTCGATCAACGTCCAGCTGCTGCAGCGCCTTGACGGTGTTGTCGAGATGCTTCGGGTCCTTCGTGGGATTGGCGCGCGCGATGCCGATGACCGAGCCACCACGGAAATGGATGCGGCTGACGCCGTCGATCGACAGCCGCAGCACATGATCGGTGTTGCCTTGCATGATCCATTCGAAACCGTCCTGGATGCCGACAACATCGACGCCTTCGAGAATGCTGCGGATCGTCGCCGCCCCGATCACGCTGTTGATGCCGGGTGCCGGCCCGCCGCCAACCAGAATCGCCAGCTTCTTGGTGTCACGCATGAGTTCTGCTCCTTGGCGGCCTCATGGTTGCCAGCTGCGGCGGGAAGGTCAAGGTACGGCGCGGACAAACAAGTTGGAGGACCAGTCAAGGGCCTGCAGGCAAGGCGCGTATGCAGCCTACCAGCTAGCAGGTAGTTCTATGACGAACATCATATAAGTCCACCCCTGTCGGCGCTATGCACGCCGAGCAAACGTACTGAGGCGTGGAACTGCGCGTTCCATGGTAAACCCGCAACGACTGAGAGCGAGGAGGAGCCGATGGCTGATTTCTTGTCCGCATACTCGATTCAGAGTTGGTTGGAATCTTGCCCGCAAGGGTATCTCGAAGGCACGGAGTACGGGCACCAGCCCGGCGAGACCGAGCCGCAGTTGCTGACGAGCAACCCGATCCTGCACGAGGAGACGATCCGCTCGACGGTGCAGCTGGTCGTGGGCGAACGTTGTGCACTGGCCGCGTCGTCGGGCCTGATCAACGCCGCCCCGGACGAAGCGAGCAAGCGCTTTCTGGCGACGCAGACGCTCGATGAGGCCCGCCACGTCGAGATCTTTACGCACCGTCTCTACGACCTCGGGGTGCAGCGCAACGAACTGGAGAGCGTCGTTCAGCAGTACGCCAACCCGAACCTGGTCAAGTTCGCCGAGATCCTGCTCGAGAAGGTGGACAAGAAGGACTTCGTTGCCGGCGTCGTCGGCCAGAACATCGTGCTCGAAGGCATGGCGTTCAGCGTCTTCGAGATGATCTACGCGCTCAACCAGGAGATGAACCCGAAGTTTGCGCACACGCTCTCCGGAACGATCGCCGACGAGCGCCGCCACGTCGGCTTCGGGGAAAACCGTATCGGCTCGCTCATCAAGCAGTTCCCCGAGAAAAAGACCGAGGTCGAGCACATGCAGAAGATGATGTCGTACTACATGCTCGCCACCTTCGCCGACGCCTTCCGCAACAACCGCGCCGCCGTCGAGTTCCAGCATGTCGGCGCCAACCCGGCGCACGCGCAGTTTGGCGGTGTCGACCTGGCCGAAATGACACCCGAGGAGATGGAGCAGGTGCTCGCCGACACTGTGTTGAAGGAGTTCAAAACGCGGCTCGAACGCATCGGCATCGAGTACCAGACGCCGGTGCGCCCGTAAGCTGATGGCTGCGCGCTCCGCATCGCCATCGCCGGCCGACATCCACGACCTCGATCCGCAGGAGTTCCTCGAAGAGGTGCATTCCTTTGAGTTCTGGTTCCAGGCGGTCGAGGGTTATCTCAGCGGACTGACCTACGGTCACAAGCCGGAGACCGGCGAGACGCCGCTCGCCGATATCGATCGCGACCGCTTGATCACCGTTTTGTGCAACTATTGCGTCGGCGAGACGGCCGCGCTCGAAGGCGCCAGCGGGCTCATCGCCATCGCACCCAACCGCCTGGCCAAGGTGTTCCTGTCGACGCAGGTGGCCGACGAAGGCCGGCACCTCGAGGTCTTTCTGCACCGCCTGCGTGACCTGGGTGTAGCGGACCCGGAAGCGGAGGTGGAACGGCGCGCCAGCCGCAGCCTGCAGCTCTTCAAGCGCCGGCTCCTCGAACTGGTGGCCAGCAAGGACTGGGAAGCGGCCATCTTTGCGCAGAACGTCATCCTCGAAGCGTTGGAGTTCGCCGTCTTTCACAGTCACGCACAGACCGCCGATCCGATCACCCGCGAGGTGTTGCTGGGTGTGGTGAAGGACGAGCGCCGTCACATCGGCTTCGGCGAGAACGAGCTGGGGCGTCGCTTGTCGAGCGCGCCGCACATTCGGGCGCGCATCGGCCAGGTGAAGAAGGAGCTCGATCACCTGGTACTCGACACGTTGGAAGAGACCATGAAGCACATCGACAGCGCCCGCGATGAGCGCGACCGGCTGGGTCGCGCCTATCTCGAATCGGTCGAGCGGCTGGGGTTCGTCTGATGGCAGATCCGCTGGAAGTCAGTGAGGCGGAAGGGCCGGCCGAACAAGAGCGCCGGCGATTCATCCTCGACGACACCGGCTTCGACGAGGTCCCGAAGAAGTACCGGAAGTTCTATCGCAAGTGGAAAGGCGCCGGCGACCGCCTGGCGCCGAACGAAGTCATCTGTCCGGTGTGCAAGGTGGTCATCCGCTCGACCCGTGAGCTACGGCCCGGCGACCGCGTCTACTGCATGCCGTGTATGTCGCGGCTCGTGGTGGTGCGCAACGACTCGGGCACGCTTGAAGCTCGCGTCGCGTATTGAGCGCGGCAACAATATTCGGGTGTCCCGGCGCTCGATTTGATTGTCAGATACCGGACCGGTGCATGATGCAGGCAGCGCCCGAAGCAATACCGCGCAGGTGCTACGGCCGGCGCGCAGCGCCGGCCGCTTCATCAGAGGGGCAATCGTGGCCGTTTCCGATCGCGCCCCTAATGCACGCCCAATGGCACCCAGCCCATTTGTGGCAGTCGTCGAAGGCCTTTTCACATTCCATGTCCTCGAACGAAGGACATGTGCTGATCTGTGGTCCCATTTGGGCAGACCCGGTCGGACGCCGTTTTGCAGTTATTTTGGAGCTCCGCAAGGGTAATAATATACTTGACTGGACCAGGCACGTATATTATTACCCTAGCAAGCCATCAATCGCAGAGCCACAGATCGTCATTGGCTACGTGCGAGTGAGCAGCGGTGAACAGACGCTGAGCCCGGCATTCTGGCGGCGTCCCCATGTGCCTCGAAATAGACGAGCTGATCAACGCCGTACTTGGCGCTGAAGCCCCCGACTGCTTTGGTCTTGTGCTGCCACATACGCTGGACCAGAGCTGACGTCACGCCAATGTAGAGCGTGCCGTTGCGCTTGCTGGCTAGCACGTACACGTAGAACTGCTTCTCCACTGGCCTCCAAGTCTGAATGCAATGCGATCGTACGTCATTCCCGCGAACGCGGGAATCCAGGGGCGTGGGGTGCGGCAACCGTCCCAGCCCCACCCCACCTGGATGCCCGCTTTCGCGGGCATGACGGCCATCCAGCAAGGGCGACTTGAACCAACACCTATCTGACCAAAGCCTTCTTCCCGCCACCAGGGTCTGCCTCGTTGGCGACTCGCACGGTCTTTGGTTTCCCGCAAGCCGGCAGAACTAGACTCGATTGCCGGAAGAGCCCATGAGTTAAGCGCCGCGACGCCGGCACCCCATCTGTGGTAAGACTGCCGGCGCGTCCGGCCGATGGCGGCGACGCGGAGGAGCGACCATGGCGCAGGTGCACCCGAAGCTTAAGCATTTCTCCATGATCCGCAGCTTCCACTTTGCCGACTTGCTCACCATTGCCAACGGCTGCTGCGGCATCGCGGCCGTCTTCCACGCTATGCGTTACCTGGAGCAGCACGACCAGCGCCAGCTCTACTTTGCGGCGCTGCTGATTCCCGTGGCGGTCATCTTCGACGTGCTGGACGGCCGCATCGCACGCTGGCGGCATACACACTCGCCGATGGGACGCGAGCTGGACTCCTTGGCGGATGTGATCTCGTTCGGCGTCGCCCCCGCGGCCATTGCCTTTGCCGCCGGGGTCAACACCGGGCTCGATCAGGTCGCACTGATGTACTTCGCGGTGTGCGGCCTGAGTCGGCTGGCGCGCTACAACGTCACCGCCGAAGCGCTGGCGACTCCCTCAGGCAAAGTACGCTATTTCGAAGGCACGCCGATTCCGTCGAGCGTCGTACCCCTTGCCTTGTTGATGATCGCCTTCCACGCCGGGAACCTGTTCCCGGTCCAGCTCCTCCATCTGCCGGGGCATGCGATCGTCCTGCTCTTCCTGCTGTCCGGCAGCCTGATGATCAGCAAGACGATCCGTATTCCAAAGCCGTAGAGCCTGGGCTGACACGGGGCAGATGTATTAGCGGCCCTGGGCCAGCATCTTCGGGCCGTCGGGGAACAGGACCTCGATCTTACTGCCGTCCTTGGACGACAGCACCACACCCAGACCGAACGTCGGGTGGGCGATGAGATCTTTGGGCGCGAAGTGCTCGCTCAGCCGGTACGGACGTGCCTGCGAGGCGTCTCGGCCATGGATCAGCGCTGGGTAGTCACCTGCCTGCGGCGCCGCCTTGGTCGTGCGCGCATTGCGTGTCGTGCGCCGCGCCGTGCCGCTGCGCGTGGCCGCACCGGCCGCGGCCGTCCCTGGAGGTCGGCTGCGATAGGCGTGCTGTGATCGGCAGGTATTGCAGTGGACGCGAGTGATTCTTCCACCGGCGATCGCCTCGATGGTGTGCGCAAGCATGAGCTTGCACTTCGTGCACCACCCGTCAACATCCATTCCTACTTTCAATGTCGGCATGTTCTTGCTTAGCGCCCTCGCTCTCTTCTCCGGCGCACGTGGTTCTTGTCCGTTTGGGATCGTGCGTCGGCTCACAATGACCGAACGCTCACGGAACAGCGGGCGCGGTGATAACTGCTTGATAGATAGCAATGCGGCCGCGCCAAGTCGAGTGCGGCCGCCTCGAGGCGGCGCTGCTGCTGAGCAGCTGGATACCCAGCCCCCGGGCGACCCGGCGGTCGCCTATCTCATCATGCGCCACGCGCAACCCGGCGGATGGTGCGATCCATGATGCGCTCCACCATGCCGGGGAGCAGCCGCTTGGCAAGGACACCGATGCGGCCCTCGAGGCCGGGGATGATCAGAAAGGTGTGGCGCGCCATGCCGCGGAGGAGCGCTTCCGCCACCGCGTCGGCACTCATCACTCTCGCGCTGGCAGAGATGGCCCGCGTCTCTTCCGGCTTGGTCTGATTCTCGATGGCCAGGCCCGGGGTGTCGGTGTCCGGCGGACACAGAACCGAGACGCTGATGTTGTAGACCTTGAGCTCGCTGCGCAGCGCTTCCGAAAAACCCACGAGTCCGAACTTCGATGCGCAGTAGTCAGTGTAGCCGAAGACACCGATGAGACCCGCGAGCGACGCGGTGTTCACAATGTAGCCGCCCTTCGATTTCATGTGCGGCAGCACCGCCTGCACGGTGTTCCAGCACCCATGCAGGTTGACGCGCAGCGTGTCGGCGAATTGCTCGTAGGAGATGTCCTCAAACCGGCGCGGGTACGCACGTCCCGCGCAGTTGACCAGCACGTCAGGCGGGCCATGCTCGGCAACGCTCTGGTTCATCACGTGCGCTACCTGAAGAGGGTCACCGACATCGAGTTGCCGAGCCGCGACACGTTGCGATGGACGCTGGCACTGCGCGCTGACTCCTTCAACGGCCTGGTCGAGCGGCTCCTTGCGGCGGGCAAAGATGGTAACGTGCGAGCCAAGCGAAGCGACGCGCCGGGCAATGGACAGGCCGATACCCAGCGAGCCGCCGACGACGTAAACGTGCTTGCCCTCGAAGTCGCCGGGTTTCACCGCGCCAGCCCTCTCGACTCTCAACTGTGGACTGTTGACTGCAAGGCCTTCCGACCGAGGTCAACGCGGCGTCTCAATCGGGAAGCCCGCCCCAGTCCAGCCGCGCCAGCCACCGTCCATCGACGCGACGTTGGTGTAGCCCATCTTCTGCAGGTTGTCGGCACTGAGGGCGGAGCGGAAACCGCCGCCGCAGTACAGCACGATTTCAGCGTTCAGATCCGGGATGGCGCTCTCGATGTCGCGTTCGATGATCCCCTTGCAGAGGTGCCGCGCCGTCGGCAAGTGGCCGTTGGCCCATTCACTCGTTTCGCGGACGTCGATGAGTTCGAACCGCTTGCCGCTGTCGAGCATCGCCTTCACGTCGGCCACTCCGACTTCACGGATGCGGCGCTTGGCGGCTTCGACAAGACGCAGAAATCCCGGCGAGTGTTTCATTGTTCGAAGTCTGCGCCGCTGGATATGGTGAGTCCAACTCGTTTGAGGGCCAGACTCGGCATCGTTTTCCGGTCCGCATCCAGCGCGCGACGATTGTGGCTCATCTCCGTACCGTTGTGGGACGCCGTGCGGTGTTGTTGCCGGGATTCGTGTCGTTTGCATACGTGACCGCTGCCGTGTTCACGACCGTCGGGAAGGCATCGGCGGTGACATTCACGGAGAGGTTGAGGATGGTCGCAGCCCCCGGCTGCAGCGGGTTGGGGTTGCTGCACGTGACCCGCTGCCCCGACACCGTACAACTCCACCCGCTACCCGACGCGGCGATGAAGCCCAGGCTGTCGGGTAGCGTGTCGGTGAGCGTGATCGGTGCTTCGGTCGCAAACGGTCCGACGTTGGCTACCTTCAGTACGTACAGTCCGGGACGCCCCACGTTGAAGACTCCCCGGCTGGTCTTGATGAGGAGAAGGTCTGTCGGGGTAACCGGTCTGGGCGACGCTGTCGCGGTAGCGGGAGGCGTACGCGCGGGTGCAGGGGTGTAGGTGCGCAACCCCGGCCGGGCGGGGCGCGGTCGGCGGATTGTGGTCGGCCGCCGTGCTGTATTGTTCGCCTCGTCGATGTCAGCCGCGTAGATCACGGTCGCCACGTTGGTGACCGAGGGATAGGCGTCGGTGCCGATGATCACCGTCAACGTCAACGCGGTGGTGGCGCCGACGTCGAGGGAATTGGGATTCGTACACGTGACGGTTCGTCCGGAGACCGCGCACGTCCATCCGTCGCCCTGCGCGTCGACGAAGCCGACGCCCTTGGGCAGCGTGTCGACGAATGTCAGTGGCACGTTCGTCGCGTCGGTGCCGACGTTGGTGACGACGTTGAAGTAGTTTGGCTGGGTACCGATCGTAAACGACCCCGCACTTGTGGTGGTCAGCTGGAGGTCGGTGAGCACTGGAGTTGGTGTCTGCGTGGAAGTCGCGGCACCCGCGGCGGTGGGAGTGCGGGTAGGCACGCCTGGCGGCAGCGTCGGTGTCGCCGCTCGAATGCTGCATTGTCCCGCTTTGACGCTGGTGACGCGCTGGGCGGTGTCGTTCGCGCTGCTGGTGTCCCCAGCGTAGACGACGCTGAATGCCGTCGTCACGGATGCCTCGGTGGTGCAAATGTCCACCGTGACAGTGAACGCCAGAGTGCTCTGCGCCGCGACGCCGTCAACGGTGCACTCTACAGACCGGCCCGACCCCGAGCACGTGAATCCGGCGCCGCCACCCGACACAAACGTGAGCCCTGCGGGCAATGTGCTGGTCACCCGAACCGGTGCGTCCGTGTTGACATCGCCAACGTTGCTCACCGACAGATGGTAGACGCCGTCGACGCCCACTCTGAACGACGTAGCCGTCATGTGGATTGCCAGATCAGTCGGGGCGGCTGCGCGAGCGGTGGCAGCAGCGAGCAGCACCAGCATCCCGAAGACGTGGCTTCCCCCACCTCGTCTGCCCACCCTTCTGTCCATGGCACACAGGTACCCGACGTTTCTCGCAGCGCACCGAACTTCCATGTGAGCCCTCCTTCCCGCGCCACCCGACGGCAATGGAGCCAGACAAGACGACTAGTGCAATGGTGCGGCTATTACAACATCCGACGTCGTTCGGTTCCTTCGGTTGACCGGTTGCAGCGCGGCGACTAGATTGCTCCTGCTCGCAAGCGAGAACGCAGGTGCCGATATCGGAGGCGATAACCCGTGGAATCCGGATTCAAGTGCAGTCACGCTACGTGCCGGAGCGCTCACAGCCGCAGCAGAGCCAGTGGTTCTTCGTGTACCACGTGCGCATCAGCAATGAAGGGACGGAGCCGGCGCAGTTGGTGAGCCGGCACTGGATCATCACCGACGCCAACGGCCACGTCGAGGAGGTCAAAGGCCCCGGTGTCGTCGGCAAACAACCCATGCTCGGACCGGGTGAGGAATTCGAGTATACCTCGTTCTGCCCGCTGCCGACGCCATTCGGTACCATGCACGGCACCTACCAGATGGTCACACCGGATGGCCGGACATTCGACGCCGAGATCGCTCCATTCTCGCTCGCCGAACCACACGCCATCAACTGAGCGCTCGGCTGCCGTCATCGACGAGCGTGTGCAGCAGCCGGTGCAAGGACTGGTAGTCGACCGGCTTCTCCATCAGGCGAACGAAGCCGCGCGCCACGGCGTTGACCATTGCGGGGGCGTCGGGATGCGCCGTCACCACCACGACCGGCAGGCTGGGCTGGGCCGCGTGGACGTGCTCCGCAAAGCTCAAACCATCGTTGCCCGGCAGGTCGAAATCCGTCACCACCACGCTGACCGCACGGAAGGCGGACGACGGCACTTCGCTCGGGGCGGCATACGCGAGCACGGAGTGTCCGTCGTCGCGCAGGTTATCAGCGAGCCCGCTACGGAAGGCCTCGTCGTCATCGACCAACAAGACGCACAAGCGCCCGGATGACACGAAAGGAACGGAGCAGCTGATGTTCGAGACCTCGGTCATCTTGCTCTGCTCCGGACTTGCGTCCACATCACATCGTTGGCCAGCGGCGAGGCTCTGGCACCGCCACTTGTCAATCCGGATCTGGCAGCCCGGGCAGCTGCTGCTTCACATCCGAAATATCCAGCAGGCGAGCCAGGTAGCGCATGCAATCGGTTTCGCTCAGCAAGCCCACCAACTTGTCCTCTTCCACCACCGGCAGGCAGCCGATCCGCTTGTCGAGCATCAGTCTAACCGCCTCATGCACGGTCGCTGTGGGCGCGATGGTGCAGACGGCCGTGGTCATCACCTCGCGCACCGGAATCTTCGCCAGCCACTCGCGCTCGGCTGCAGGCCGCAGCTGCAACGCGGAGGAGATGGCGGCGCGAAACAAATCTCGCTGCGAGAGGATCCCCACGAGCTTGCCGTGTGCGACAATCGGCATGTGTCGGATGCGGCCGAGCCGCATGATGTCGTCGGCGAGATCAAGCGTATCCGCAGCGTTGAGCGTTACGACCTCAGCCTGCATTAGGTCACGCACGTACATAGCGCCCGTTTACCGTCCAAGTTGCGTGCCGCCGCCGGCACGTCGAGAACACCCGCGCCAAACCCCCGCAACCCCTTGTGCGGACCGGAATCGGTTTCGCAGTGCCGCGAAAGCGACATTCTGCCCGTAGCACCCCTGGGAGACCGTGAGACAGCCGAACGGAGCTGCGGGCCGTGGGACACTGGCATGCGGCTGGCTGAGTTCCCCGGTTGCCTGCAGTGGCGCAGGCGAAAGGAAGTGGCCGATGGATGCCGACCCCCGGCGGTTGATCGCCAGACTCGCTGTCGCAGTCATGGTGGCCGACGGCCAGATCACGCCCTCCGAGTATGCGGCCCTGGAACACCTCGAAGAGCTTGGACTCGGGCCAATGTCCGATCTCGCCGAAGACGAGATCCGCGGTGCGACGCACCAACCCATCGACCTGCGCGCGACCTGCGAGGGACTGGCGCAGGCTACGCCAGAAGCCGCAGCGGTCATCATGTCCGTCCTCGCGGAAATCGCCGCCAGCGACCGTTCCGTGTCGCGCGCCGAGCTGGAAACCCTGCACACCGTGGCCGGGCTCCTCGGCCTGAACGCGACCGAGGCGGCCCACATTCTGGCCAATGCGATCGACGAGTACGGGGCCACTCTCAGTACTGAGGATGGCACACATTCCGACGGGCCTGGGCCATCGGGTCCCGTGCGCGTGACTGTCATTCGGAGGAGGGATGCGGAAATGCCAGCCCCCGGCGCGCCACCGTCTGCCCCTCCTGAGTTGCAGCAGGCCTATCGCGTGCTCGGTATCGATGCGACCGCAAGCCGTTCCCATCTCGACGCCGCCTACCTCGGCCTCGTCGAGCGCTACAACCCGGTGAAGGTCGCCGGCCTCGGCGCCGAGTTCGCGGCCCTTGCGGTGCGCAAGCTCGTCGAAGCGACTGCGGCGTTCGAGACCGTGCTCAACGCGCAGCTCGGAACGGGGTGACCAACGAGCGGCTCGGCACCCAGGAGCGAGCGATGATGGTCCGGCACGCACGCTTCCACGGACGCGGTGGCGAGGGTGTCAAGCTCGCCAGCCGGATCGTCAGCCGCGCCGCCTTCATCGGCGGCCTCAATGTGCAGGACTCTCCGCTCTACGGCGCCGAGCGGCGCGGCGCGCCGGTGGTCGCCTTTGTGCGCTACAGCGATGGCCCGATCCACGAGCGTGGCTACATCGAGCAGCCGGACCTCGTAGTGGTCATGGACGATTCGCTGCTCAGCCAGCCGGACGCCGCCGTCCTCGACGGACTCGGCGACACCAGTGTCGTACTCGTCAACACCAGCGCCGCAACCGCCGACGTCAAGGCGCGCTTCGCGATCACCGTGCACGTCGTGACGTTGGACGTGTCGGCGATCGCTCTCGAACTGCTCGGCCATCATCTGCTGAGCGCGCCAGTGGCCGGCCTGGCCGTCAAGGTGGCAGGTATCGCAGCCTGGGAGGACCTTGCCGCCGCCGTCCGCCTCGAACTCGGCGAGCTCGGACTGAGCGCTGAGCTGATCGAGCGCAACGTCAGCGCCACGCAGCGCGCCTTCAACGCCGCACCGATGGTACAGGTGTTCGCGGCGCGGCCTCGGCAGCGGCCGGTCTCCACCGCACCATTCAACATGCCGCACCTGCCGGCGCGGCTGGCGGCGCCGTCAATCACGGTGGCGGCCACTTCGACACTGCGCCACATGGAAGGGTGGCGTGTGTATCGGCCGGAGATCGACCGGGCGCATTGCACGCGCTGCTTCCTGTGTTTTGCGCTGTGCCCCGAGGGAGCGATCCATCTCGACGCGCAGAACTATCCCGTCGTCGATTACGATCACTGCAAGGGCTGTCTGGTGTGCGTCGCCGAGTGTCCGCCCAAGGTGATCAGCCAGGTGCGGGAGGGGCATCATGCCGCGTGACCTGCTGACCGGCAACGCCGCAGCGGCGTGGGGGGCACGCCTGGCCGACGTGGACTACGTGCCGGCGTATCCGATTACGCCGCAGACGGAAATCATCGAGGCGTTGGCGCAGTGGATCGCGTGCGGCGAGCTGGCAGCGCGCATGGTGACCATGGACTCGGAGCACTCGATGCTGACCGCCGCCGGCGCCGCGGCGGCAACCGGGGCCCGCGTGTTCACGGCGTCGTCCAGCCAGGGCCTGCTGTATGCGCTCGAAATGCTCTACACCGTTGCCGGCTGGCGCGTCCCCCTGGTGCTGGTCAACGTGGCGCGGGCGGTGGCGTCACCGATCACCCTCGAGCCCGACCACAACGACGTGCTGGCGGCACGCGACAGCGGCTTTCTGCAGATCCACGCCGAGACGTGCCAGGAAGTGGTCGATTCCATCCTCATGGCCTACCGCCTCGCCGAGCACGCCGACGTGCTGCTGCCGGCACTGGTCAACCTCGACGGCTTCTACCTTTCCTTCACGCGCGAGCCCGTCGAACTGCCGGAGCCCGAGGCCGTGCGGCAGTTTCTGCCGGCATATACGCCCACCCACGCGCGCTTCTGCGCATCGCATGCCATGGCACAGGGCGTGGCCGTGCTCGGCGGCAGCGGTTACACGTTCTTCAAGTACCAAATGCAACGCGCCGCCGAAGCGGCGCTTGCGGTCCATGATGCGGTGGCGGCCGAGTTTCGCGACCGCTTCGGTCGCGCCTACGGCGCGGTCGACGGCTACCACCTCGATGACGCGGAGTGGGTCATCGTCATGTCGAACTCCTTCAGCACCGTCGGCAAGGCCGAGGTGACCCGCCTGCGCCAGCGCGGCGTCAAGGTCGGCTTGCTGCGCCTGCGGCTCATCCGACCGTTCCCGCACGAGATCATCGCGCAGCTGCTGGGTGGCCGGCGCGCCGTTGCAGTGATCGACCAAAATATCTCGGTCGGAAAAGGCGGCATCCTGTTCGCCGAGGTGAAAAGTGCGCTGCCGACGTGCGCCGCGCCGCCGCTGGTATCATTCATCGGTGGACTTGGCGGCCGCCGCTTTCGCACCGAGGAATTCGATCAGATCGTCATGGCACTGCGCGACGCAGAGAACTCCGGCGGATCGTGTGAGCCGCATCTGCTGTACAGCGCCGGCGAGTTCGACCAGCTGCGCGGCATGCTGCGCATCGCCCACGGCGGCGCGGCTGCGGAAGAATGGTGAATGGTGAGGGTTCGGAAGGAGTGAGATGCACACGCGGCGCGAGATTTACAAGAGCATCAAGGAGATCCCGCGCGAGGAATTCCTCGCCGCCGGGACGGGCTTGTGCGGCGGCTGCGGCGGGTTGCTGGCGCTGCGGCTGTTTCACAAGGCACTCGGGCCGAACGCGGTCTTCGTCAACGCGGCCGGCTGCCTGACCCTGCTCGCCGTCTTTCCCTTCACGCCGTTCCACTCGTCGTGGCTGTACACCGCAATGGCGTGTGCACCGGCCGGGGCACAAGGCGTCCG
This sequence comes from Candidatus Margulisiibacteriota bacterium, assembly GCA_035541735.1. Taxonomy (GTDB): domain Bacteria; phylum Desulfobacterota; class Binatia; order HRBIN30; family HRBIN30; genus DATKMS01. The sequence continues at coordinate 598 of DATKMS010000354.1, read as the reverse complement.
CGACGCACTCGACCTCCTCATTGCCAAAGGCCGGCTGCCGCGCGGTGAAGATTTGAAGGTGGTGGTCGTGACCGGAGACGGCGCGGCCAATGGCATCGGGCTGCAGGCGACGCTGGCGGCGATCCAGCGCGGCCTCGACTTCTACTACTTCTGTTACGACAACGAGGCGTTCGCCAACACCGGCTTCCAGATGTCGCCGGCCTCGCCGTTCGGCTCGCGCACCGCCACCACGCCGGCGACGACGACGACGCCCGCCGGCACGATGACACACAAGCAAGATCTCTTCGGACTGTGGCGCGCGCAACACCCGGCGTTCCTCGCAACGGCGTCGCCGGCCTATCCGCTCGACCTCATGGACAAGGTGGCGCGCGCCGGTCGGGTCGCCGGACCGAAGCTGTTCATCAGCCTGGCGTCGTGCCCGCCCGGATGGGGCATCGAGCCGGCGGACTCGGTGGAGGTGGCCAAGCTCGCCGTGGACACCGGCGTCTGGCCGCTCAAGGAAGAACGCAACGGAGCGGTGCTACATACGGTCGTACCGCATCACTTCAAACCGGTGGAAGAATACCTCCGCCAGCAGGCGCGCTACCGCCATCTGTTC
>DATKMS010000353.1:0-4589 GCA_035541735.1 Candidatus Margulisiibacteriota bacterium | reverse complement strand
CGCTGCCGCTGCGGGAGGGCACGGTGGCCTACAATCCGCCGCATACCGAGCACGACGTGGCGAACACGGGAACGGCGCCGCTGCGCTACCTCTACGTGGTGGCGCCAGCGGCCCACTAGGGCAGGGGAGACCGCGCCACTGGTCTCACCAGCGCCTGCAGCGGCGGGCACGGCCGCGTGACGCGCGCCTAACGCTCCGGGACTAGGCTGGTTGGTGGTTCGTGGTGGGCCCCGCGGCCGGCCCGTCCCGGCCTGAGCGGGATCTGGAACGGAGTGCGACATGAGCGTGCACGCGCAGATCAGCGACTACCTCGCCGCTCAGCCGGAGCCGAAGCGCCGTGACATGCAAGCGCTGCACGACATCATCCTGAGGTTGATGCCGGACTGCCGGTTGTGGTTCCTGGACGGCAAGGACGAGCGCGGTCGAACGGTCTCGAACCCGAACATCGGGTACGGACTCCAGACGATGACGTACGCCGATGGGCGAACCCGCGAGTTCTACCAGATCGGCATGAGTGCGAACACCACCGGGATCTCCGTCTACATCATGGGACTCGAAGACAAGACGTACCTGGCCAAGGCCTACGGACGTCGCCTCGGGAAAGCGAGCGTGTCGGGGTACTGCATCAAGTTCAGCACGCTCCGCAACATCGACGTCGACATCCTCGAAGCGGCGATGCGGGATGGTGTTGCCCGGACCAGCCCATGACGTCACGTGGCGCTGGTGTTCACGACGACGTACGCCGCGTTCGCCACCGCCAACTACGTCGGGCAGCTCACCCAGGAAGGGCCGCATGTCCGCGGCAGGGAACACTCGCCGGCCACCACGCGTATGAGTAGCACCGCGTTCTCGTGAGGCCGCATGCGGGCTACGCTCGACCCGGCGGAGCAATCCAGTCGCAGCCTGAACGCCCTCGCCCGTCTGGTCGAGTGGATCACGCCGTGGCTCGTCGAAGTCGGCAGCTGGGCGTTCGGGGGTTTGATCGCGCTGAACCTCGTGGTGATCGCCGCCCTCATCACCGTCGGACCGGTTGATGCCGCGGTCCTGATCTCCGTCGTCGCGTTCGCCTGCGCCCTGCCTCTCGACGTAGCGGGAATCGTGCTGCTGCGGCTCATCAAGGACGCGCACGACATTCACATCGACGCCCTCACGCTGAAGGCCTTCAAGGAGGCCCGCTTCCCCCACATCGAGGCGTACTTCCCTCCCCGGCGCTACCGGGGGGATTTCACGAAGCGACGGGCGCGGATCGCGCTGGCGTACGCCCTCGCGATCGCCGGGCTGAGCGCCGGTCTGACCCTCGCGGGGATCCTGGCGTCGCTGTGGCACATGGCGCCGTGGGTGGCCGAGGTGTTCGCCGCCACCGTGGTTCTCAGTGGGCTCATCCTCATGGCTGTCGTCGTGCACTCTCTGCCGCCGCTATCCGAAGCGGAGAAGGAGCTGCGCGGCGCGCCGCAGGAGGTGGCGAAATGACGGAGCCGGCCATCACGCGGGCGCGGGGCGTCTTCTTCCTGTTCTGTCGCGTCGAGATCGCGGTGCGGGCATCCGCCGAGCGGATCTGGGCGCTGCTCACGGACGCGCAGAACTTCCCGCGCTGGAACACCACCGTGACCCGCATCGAGGGTGAGATTCGCCAGGGTGCGAGGCTCCGCGTGCACGTCCCCGGCACCGACCGGGTCTTCGCCCCACGCATATCGGGAGTCGTGCCCAACCAGCGCATGACCTGGACCGGCGGAGTCAGCCCGGTCTTCAAGGGCGTCCGCACCTTCGAACTGCGTCCCCACGGCGACGGTACGACCGACTTCACGATGGCCGAGCGGTTTTCCGGCTTGATGATCCCGCTGGTCAGCCGGTCGATGCCGGACTTCGGACCGGTCTTTGCGCGCTATGCGGGTGATTTGCGGCGCGAAGCCGAGCGCCTCCGGTAGCGCCGCTGCGCGCCGGCCGGCGATGGCGCCCTACCGTGTCGTGGGCGGCCCGAACCACGTCGTCAGCGCTTCCGTCAGGCCCTGCGCCGTCGTGTCGCCGACCCAGGCGACATAGCCGTCCGGTCGGATCAACACCGCGGCGGGCGCAGTGACCTCGCCGAGCACCGGCAGCTCCCATTTGCCAGCGTGGGTCGCGTCGACGTACTGAACGCGGTCCGACCACGGCGTGATGTCGATGGCGCGCGGCGCGGCGAGGTCGAGCAGTACGGGCCGAGCCGCGTGAAGGAAACCGAACACGCGGCGCGGGCCCCTGGCGGTGACCAACTCCAGATCAGGCATGCGACGTCCCAGCAGCGGATGCCCCTGCCCAAGCTCGTATCGAATGTCCAAGCCGGACATCAACCCGGCGATGTGCTTGCGCGCCTCCTCCAGCTTGAGGAGGTCGCCCACGATCTCGCGCGCGGCCAGGGTGCGAGCGTCTTCGCGGTGCAGCGCAACCTGGGCCATCGTGGCCTTGAGCACACGCGCACCAACCGGGTGACGTTCGGCGTGATACGTGTCGAGCAGACTGTCCGGTGACGTGCCCTTGACCACCTGCGCCAGCTTCCATCCGAGGTTCACCGCATCCTGCACGCCGGTGCCGAGTCCCAGCCCGCCGATCGGCGAGTGAACGTGGGCGGCATCGCCGGCGAGCAACACGCGCCCTCTGCGATACTGCGCGGCCTGCCGCGTCATGTCGGTGAACCTGGTGATCCAGGTCGGGCTGTGGGCGCCGTAGTCGGTGCCGCACGCGGCGACGAGCAGCTTCTTGAGATCGTGCAGCGTCGGCTCGGCGGTGGCATTCGTGTTCGGTTCGGTGACCATGACGCCAATGGGGCCCACATCCTTGTATAGGATTTCGCTGCCTTTGATCTCGTACTCGGACCGGCCGAAGGCATAGGTGCCGGCGGCCGAACGATGCACCCCGTACGGCGGCTTCTCCGTCATCTCCACTTCCGCGAGGATGTTGCTCGTCGTCGGATCCCAACCGGGGAAGTCGATGCCCGCGGTCTTGCGTACGAGACTGCGTCCACCGTCGCAGCCGACGAGGTACCGCGCGCGCAGTGACTGACCGTCGCCGAGGGCGACGTCGACACCAGCATCGTGCTGCGCGAATCCCGTGACGTCGCGGTCGTAGAGGATCGGCACCTCGAGTTCGGTGACCCAGCCGGCGAGGATGCGCTCGATGTGCTGCTGCCGCAGCGCGAGCCCATAGTTGTGGCGGGTCGGGAAGTCGCCGATGTCCAGGCGGGTGAGGGCAAAGCCCGCGATCTGCGCGGTTTGTCCCGCCGTCAGGAATCGGTCCGCGATGCCGCGCTGGTCGAATACTTCGATGGTGCGCGAGGAGATGCCCTGGGCACGCGCGCCGGAGAGCTCCTGATTGGGCCGGCGCTCGACGACGACGACGTCTACCCCCGCCAGCGCCAATTCACCTGCGAGCATGAGCCCAGTCGGTCCGGCGCCCGCGACCACGACCGCATGATCGGCCACCGCGACTCCCGGTCAGTATGTGGAGCGAAGTATCACCCTGCGCGACCGCCGGTGTTCCCCCGGATGGAGCCGCTCGTTGGAGGCGAGTATTCCGTGGAGACCTCCCCAATTGGTCCGGGGCCGCGAACGGCGTTCGTGCTCCATCGGCTCCGGTCGAACGCGCCACCCAACCAAGCCCTGCGGCGGCGGGCTGTTGAGGTGGCGTCTTGCCGTTTGAGTCGATCTGAGGTAGTGCAGGTGTTGTGTGCCCGGTGGGCCGGTCTGCCCGCCGCTGAGGCGCGATGCGTCAGGCGGAGCGCCGTCCGCTTCCTCCATCTGAGGTGCCAATGGCCAAGGCCAGCGCGACCGATCGAGTCACGGGACCAGCGGCGGAAAAGCGACTCAGGGCCTTCATCGCGAAGTTCTCCTTGACTGACCAAGCTCGGATTCGGGCCGCGCGGCGGGAGCTCCGCCGCCGACTGGCCGGGGCGTTCGAGTTGGTGTACGACAACTACAACTTCTTTGTCATCGGCTACAGCCCCACCGAGCGACCGTCGGAGGCGGTTCTCTCGCTCGCTGCGCAGGCCAACCGGCTGGCGTTGTGCTTCCTGCAGGGCGCCCGGCTGCCGGACCCCGCCCGCATTCTCAAGGGCAGCGGGCGCCAGGTGCGTTCCGTCCGCCTCGAATCGGCGCGGGACCTCCAGCGCCCGGAGATCGCGCAACTGATCAGGTTGGCCGTTGAGCGTGGACCCGCACCGATGCCGAGAGGGCGTACGACACTGGTCATCCGGTCGGTATCCACCAAGCAACGCCCGCGTCGCAAGTCGGTCCGGCGCGCCGTCTGACCCGCGCCTGCAGCGGCGGGCGTCCTCGGCAGGTACTGGCTGGTGAGTGCAACCGAGATAATGCAGGTGTTGTGTGGCTGGCGGGTTGCGGCCCGCGGCGGAGGCGCACTTCGTTAGACGGCACAAGATGCGCCCGCACGAGATCTTGGCCGGAGGGTGGTGCGCCCGGCGGGCTCCTTCGCCCGCCACCGGCGCGCGATGCGATGGACCGCCAGCGGGAGCGCGGGTCACCGGCGCCCTCATCGGAGGCAGCTTGGTCCGACGGTACGAAGGCCTGCCCTGGCTCGCTCTGATCGCCGCTGCCATCGGG
>DATKMS010000352.1:0-19384 GCA_035541735.1 Candidatus Margulisiibacteriota bacterium | reverse complement strand
GCAGCGTCGAGGAAGCGCGTGAGAATGGCCTCCAACGACGCAGCCTCCTGGCTCGCAAAGGTGGCGTCGCGCAGGAGCTGCAGCGCGCCGCCGGCGTCGTCGAACAGCGCGAGCAGGGTCTTTGTTCCGCCGATGTCGCCCGCAAGAATCATGAGTGGCGTCGTCCCGCGGGAAGTTCCGTATCACAAGCGTGCACGTCGTTCGATCTGGGGTGCAGTTGGCTGACGTGCTATACGGCGGCCAATGCCTCGCGCGGTGAAGATGCGACGTGCAGCTCGTGCGGCGGGACGGCGGGCCGCGCCGGCGCGGCCGAGCGTTCCGTTGCTGCGCTTCTTGGGTGCGACCGAGACGGTGACCGGCAGCCGTTTCCTCATCGACACGCCACGTGCTCGTGTGCTGCTCGATTGTGGGCTGTTCCAGGGGCTGAAGGCGTTGCGGGAGCGCAACTGGGCGACGTTCCCGGTCGATCCGGCATCGATTGACGCTGTGGTGCTCAGCCACGCGCATCTCGACCACAGCGGCTACGTTCCGGCGCTGACGCGCAACGGGTTCGCAGGTCGGATTTTTACCACCGAAGCCACCACTGCGCTGTCACGCATCGTCTTGCCCGACAGCGGCCACCTACAGGAAGAGGACGCGGCCTACGCCAACCGCAGAGGATTCTCCAAGCACGTGCCGGCGCTGCCGCTCTACACCGAAGAGGACGCGTTGCGGGCGCTGCAGCGCTTCACCGCGCTCCCCTTTGGTGTCCCGAGCGATGTGGCGGCCGGGGTGCGCATCACCTTCCAGTCGAGCGGCCATATTCTCGGTGCCGCGAGTGTGAGTGTGTCGCTCGACGGGGCACGCATGCGGAGAATCGTCTTCAGTGGCGATCTCGGCCGGCCGCAGCATCCGATCCTGCAGCCGCCGGCGCCGTTGCCGGAGGCGGATGTCGTCTTGGTCGAGTCCACATATGGCAATCGTCAACACGAAGACGTCGAGTCGCTGCGGCGATTCGAAGCGGCGCTGGTGCGCACCGCGGAGCGCGGCGGCATGGTGGTCATCCCCGCGTTTGCCGTCGACCGTACCGAAGTCATCTTGTTCCGCCTGCGGCAGCTGATGCATGCCGGTCGCATTCCGAGTTTGCCGGTGTACGTCGACAGCCCGATGGCCCTGGCAACCCTGGCAATTTATCGGCAGGCGCTCGCGGAGCGCAACGCACAGGTGCGTCCGGAGCTGTGCGGCAGCGACGACCCGTTTGATCCGGGTCGGCTCGTGGAAGCGCGGCGAGTGGAGGAGTCGATTGCGATCAACGATCAGCCCGGTCCCGGCATCATCATTTCCGCGTCCGGCATGGCCACGGGCGGACGTGTGCTCCACCATCTGGTGCACCGCTTGCCGGAGCCGCGCAACACCGTCATGCTCGTCGGCTTCCAGGCGGAGGGGACCCGCGGGCGGGCCTTGGCCGACGGTGCCAAGGCGGTGAAGATGCTGGGGCGCTACATTGCCGTGCGTGCCGAGGTCGTCGACGTTCCGGCCTTCTCCGTGCACGCCGATCAGCGAGAGATCTTGAACTGGCTCAAGGCGACCCGGCACGCACCCGAAGTAACCTTCATCGTGCACGGTGAGGCGCCGGCAGCGGCATCCCTGCACGCGGCGATCGAAAGCGAGTTGGGGTGGGCGGCGGCGGTGCCGCGCTACTTGGAGCAGGTGCGCCTCGATTGAGAGGCCGCCATGCAAACCGACGGTCAGAACCCGAAATGGATGAGGTTGGGGTGAGCCTCGGCGTAGGTCCGCCCGAACTCCAGCTGCGCCGCGCTCTGCGCGTGAATCTCGAACAGTGGCTCACCCTTCGTGACGACATCACCGACAGTACGCAGCAGCTTCACCCCGGCGGCCACGTTTGCGGGAGCGCCGGCACGCTTGGCGACGCGTGCCATGCGCCAGCAGTCGATCTCGCGGATGCGGCCGTCCGCCGGAGACTCGACGACGTGTCGATGTGGTGCCGGGGGCGGTAACGGCCGCTCCCCCTGTGCGGCGACGATGCGGTTGAAGACGCGTTCGGCATCGCCCGAGTCGAGCGCCCGCTGCGCTGCGCGATAGCCGCCGGCCGGTGCAACCGCGCCGACCAGTTCAAGAACTCGCGCGGCCAGGTACAAGGACTTTTCGCGCAGATCGAGCGGCGCGCCCGGCGCGCGACGCAGCACCGCGAGGACGTCGAGGGCCTCGAGCCGCGGGCCGATGCCCCAGCCGATGGGGCCACGCGCCTCGGTGATGAGGACGTCGAGGTGGAGCTCGATCTGCGCGGCCACGGCACCAAATAGCCCCGCCAGCTGCTCCGCGGCGGCCTGCGAGCGCACCTTCGCCGTCGGCCCCACCGGGATGTCGATCACGGCGTGCGTGGCCCCGGCGGTCTTCTTCTTGGCGAGGATCGAGGCGACCATTTGTGTTGCTGTATCCATCTCCATCGGCCGCTCGACCGTGATCAGGATGTCGTCGGCTGGTGCGAGGTCCAGCGCCCCGCCCCAGGCGATGCACGCGCCGACTTGCTCGACCACCCGATACAGCTGCGCCGGTGGCAGGGCGACCTCTGCGAGCACGCCCATGGTGTCCGCGGTGCCCGCGGGACTGGTGATGGCACGCGACGACGTCTTCGGCACAATCACTCCCAGCGAGGCGACGATCGGTACGACTATCATCGTTGTACGGTGCCCCGGTACGCCGCCGATGCTGTGCTTGTCGGCAATCGGACCGGAACCGAAGTCGAGGCGGGAGCCGGCACCGATCATTGCACGTGTGAAGTCGACCAGCTCCTCTAGGTCGAGGCTACAAATGGCGCATCCGAGGACGAACATGGCCAGCTCCACCTTTGAGTAGCGGTGGCCAACAACGTCGGCCAGAATGGCATCGAACGCTGGACGGTCGAGTCGCTGGCCTTGCAGTTTCGCGCGCACCAGGTCGACGCTCTTGGGCGCCGGCGCGATCGTCGCGTTCACCGGTGTGCCCTCGGGCAGACCGAGGTCGGCAAAGGCATCATCGGAGAGGCCGATCTCGTCCGCGGCAACCAGTGTGTTGCGGCAGAAATTCAAGATGCCGATGACCTGGCGCTGCTCGCCGTTGATGGGGTCCGTACCAAAGATGTGCACTCGATCGAGTGGATTGAAGCCGAGGTCGCCCGCCCGCACCGCCGCCTCGTGGATCATGATCACGTGCTCGCGTTGCGTATCGATGCAGAGATGCTTGGTGCGAAACATGCGTTCCCGGTAGTGCCACTTCGCTGATGGCCGTGCAACCGCGGCGCTTCAGAACCGCAGCCGGCGCAGCGCGCGCGCCAGGACAGCCGCCGTGAAAATCGCGTTCGTCTGGTGTGCGATGGTGTCGCAGGAGATGATCCGGTTGACCCCAGCCCTCCGAATGCGCGCCAGCGCACCACGGCGGAAGATGGCGTGTACGACCACCGCGTCGACCGCTGTTGCTCCCGCCGTCCGGAGCGCGCGCGCTACTGCGGCGAGCGTTGCACCGCTGCTGGCGATGTCATCGAAGATCACGGCGCGCCGGTGCGGGAGCGGAACGGGCAACTCGATGCGCACGGAGCGGTCACCGAGGCGCCGCTTGTGGCAGACGACCCACGGCACCTGTACGCGTCGCGCGATCGCTTCGATCCACGGCCGCGACTCCGTGTCCGGGCCGACGATCAGCCCAGCCGGCGGGCGCTGCCGTTGCAGCCAGTCCGCGAGCAGCGGTGCTGCGGAGAGTGAGCGGGCCTGCCCGGGCGCAACCACGGCCGCCAGTGTGCGTACCCGGTGCAGATGCGCCTCGACGGTGAGCACGGCGTCGAAACTGCTCCCGAGCCACGCCCCAATCACGCGCTGTGAGATGGGTTCGCCAGGAGTGAAGACCATGTCCTGCCGCATGTAGGGGAGGTACGGTGCCACGAGTGTGACGCGGCTTGCGCCCGCCCGCCGCAACGCGTCGGCGGCGAGGACGCTTTCAAGGAGCTTGGCGTTTGGGTTGCCGAGCGAGCGCACGACAACGGCATGTGTACCGGCCGGCGGCCGAACGCGGATCAGACTCTCGCCGTCGGGGAAGCGATGCACCTGGATGGCGCAGCAGTCGAGGTGCAACTGCTGCGCAAGCGCCTGACCGAGTGCCGTGCTGTCAGAAAAGCTGTGGAGGCGCAGCCGTGGAAACGAGGATTGATCCCGGGTGGGCATGGGGTGCTGCTCATGGCTAGCGTGCTGGCCGCGGCCAGGCAAATCGCGCGCCCGCGCGGGCTCTGACGTTGACAACTGCCTCTCGACGCGTAGAACCTATTGCGCTTCGGTGGGGCGTATGAGCGCGAGCGCAGCGAATGATCCGCACCAGTACGCCGCCGAGGGCATCCTGCGCGACGGTGGCTCGATCCACATTCGGGCGATGCGGCCCGACGACAAGCAGCGGCTGCTCGATCATTTCAGCCGCCTCGGTGCGCAGTCCGTCTACTTCCGGTTCTTCCGCGCCAAAAAGCGACTCACGGACGAGGAACTGGTGCAGTTCACCGAAGTCGACTTTGCGCGCAATGCAGCACTCGTCGCAACTCTGGGGCAAGGCAACGAGGAGAAGATCATTGGCGTCGGACGCTATTCGGTCGTTGATGCAGAAGGCAAGCGAGCCGAGGTCGCCTTCGCCGTGGCCGACGACTACCAGGGCCGCGGCGTCGGGACGTTGTTGCTCGAACACTTGGCGCCCATGGCCCGCGCCAACGGGATTACCGAGTTCGAAGCCGATGTGCTGGGCGAGAACAATCGCATGCTCGAGGTGTTCGCCCAGAGCGGCTTCCGGGTGAAGCGCTCGATCGAAGACGGCATCTTCCACCTCACGTTCCCGACCGAGCAAACCGAGGAGGTGTTGGAAGCCAGTCTGGCGCGCGAGCGCATCGCCGCCGCGCAGAGCCTCCGCGCCATCTTGAATCCGAAGTCCGTGGCGATCGTCGGCGCCTCGCGGCACGCGGCAACGATCGGCGGTGCGCTCGTCGCAAATGCGAAGCGCTGTGGTTTTACGGGGGCGATCTATCCGATCAACCCGCAGGCGACCGAAATCGAGGGGCTGAAGACGTATCCGCGCGTCAGCGCCGTGAACGCGCCGATCGATCTGGCGATCATCGCGGTGCCGGCAGCGGCCGTGGAAGAGACCGTGGCCGAGTGCGCACGTGCCGGCGTCCATGGCGTGGTGGTCATCTCAGCAGGTTTCGCAGAGGTGTCGGCGGAAGGGCGCGCGGCGCAACAGCGCCTGAAAGATCTCGTGCGCGCCAGCGGGATGCGCATGGTGGGCCCGAACTGTATGGGCATCCTCAACACCGACCCGGCAGTATCGCTCAACGGCACCTTCGCACCGGCGTGGCCGGCGGCCGGAAACATCGGGATGCTGTCGCAGAGCGGCGCCCTCGGTCTCGCCATCCTCGACTACGTGCGCACGTACAACATCGGCATCTCGACGTTTGTATCGGCCGGCAACAAGGCAGACGTGTCCGGCAATGATCTCCTCTGCTACTGGGCCGACGATTCGCACACGCAGGTGATCGTGCTGTACCTGGAGAGTTTTGGTAATCCGCGCAAGTTTGCCCGCATCGCACCGGAAATCGCGCGCCACAAGCCGATCGTCGCCGTGAAGTCGGGCCGCTCCGCGGCGGGAACGCGCGCCGCATCGAGTCACTCGGCGGCGCTGGCCAGCCTCGACATCGCGGTCGACGCACTGTTCGAGCAGGCGGGTGTGATTCGGACCGACACCCTTGAAGAGCTGTTCGATGTGGCCGCGCTGCTGTCGACGCAACCCGTGCCCGCGGGACCGCGCGTTGGCGTCGTGACCAACGCCGGTGGGCCGGGGATTCTCTTGGCCGATGCCTGCGAAGCCAGGGGCTTGAAACTACCGGAGCTGGCGGTAGAGACGCTCGCGCGGTTGCGCACGTTCTTGCCACCGCAGGCGGGCTTCTCCAATCCAATCGACATGATTGCATCGGCAACGCCGGAGCAGTACACGCGCACGATCGAGGCTGTGGGCGCCGATCCGAACGTTGATGCGCTGGTCGTCATCTACATTCCGCCGATGATCAGCCGCCCCGAGGAAATCGCCGACGCCATTGCGCGCGGCGCCGGCACGGTCCCAGCCGACAAGCCCGTGCTGGCGGTGTACATCTCGTCCAAGGGTGCCCCGGCGATCCTCGGCACCGGACCGCGGGGTGCACTGCCCTCGTACAGCTTTCCAGAAAGTGCAGCGATCGCGCTGGCCGCGGCGGAGCGCTATGGGCGCTGGCGGCGCCGCCCGCGGGGCAACCTCCTGAGCCTCGATGCCTTCGCGCGGGCCTCGATTCGTGCGGTCATCGACCGGGTGATTGCCGGTGTCTCCGAGCCGCAATGGGTGGAGCCACGTGCTCTTGCGACCATCCTGCGGGCGGCGGGCATCGACTTCGCCGCGGCCGAGCCGACATCGCCGAGTGAGGCGGTGGGGACAGCCGAGCAGATGGGCTATCCGCTGGTCGCCAAGGTGATCGCGCCAGAGATCGTGCACAAGAGCGACGTCGGCGGCGTGATCATGGGGCTCGAATCCGCTGACGCGGTCGCACAAGCAGTGGAGACACTGGTGGGCCGTATGCAGGCGCTCGGTGCGCGACTCGACGGCATCCTCTTGCAGCGCGAAGTGCACGGTGGGCTGGAAGCGCTGGTTGGCGTGACCACCGATCCGACATTTGGTCCGCTCGTCGTCTGCGGCCTCGGCGGCGTGCTGGTCGAGTTGTTGCGCGACGTGGCGTTCCGGCTGACGCCGGTGAGCGACCTCGACGCCGCCGAGATGCTCACGGAGCTGCGGTCGCACCCGTTGCTGGACGGCTATCGCGGCGGGTTGCCGGGAGACCGCGATGCCTTGATTCAAGTCATCATGCGCATTTCTGCACTGGTCGAGATTGCGCCGGAGATCCGCGAGCTGGATCTCAATCCTGTCAAGGTGCTCACGCCGGGAAGAGGGGCCATCGTCGTCGACAGCCGTATGCGGGTGGGCCCCGTCTGAAGCCGACGCTGCCCGAAGTGTCCGCTGCTGCTAAGGGCAGTAGATGAAGCGCGCTCCTGCGTGGTTGTTGCTCGTCGCCTGTGCGTTGGGCGCCTGCGCCCAACCGCCGCCCATGCTGTCGGGCGGCCCGTTCTCCGAGGTCTCGGTGCTGGACGCGCAGGCACGTGATCTCACCGGGCAGCGGGTCAGGTGGGGCGGCAGCATCGTGGCAACCACCCCTGAAAAGGATGAGACCTGCTTCGAGATCGTCAGCCGGCCGCTCGATCGTGAAGCCCGGCCCCGCCGCACGGATGAGTCCGACGGCCGGTTTCTCGCCTGTGCTCAGGGCTTCTTCGATCCCGCGGTGTATGCGGCGGGCCGGGAGGCTACCGTGGTTGGCACCTTGGAAACCACGACGGTGGGCAAGATCGGGGAGTACGACTATCGCTATCCGCGGGTGGCGGCGGAACACGTGTTCCTGTGGCCCAAGCGCGAGCCGGTCGAGGCGTACTACGTCTACGGCCCGTGGCCCGACGGGTTCTGGTATCCGCTCTGGGGGCCGTGGCCTTATCGGTAAGCGGCAGGCGTCAGCGGCCGCGCTTGGCCGGGCGTCTCCGGCGCTTCGGCCGTGCTGTACCAGATCCGCCGCCAGCCCCGTCAGCGATTGCCGTTACAACGTCACTGGCAGGATGTACGCGCATCTTGAGGGTGGGGCCGTAGTGCAGCACGAAGGCGTTGATGGCTTCAACACTCTCCGCCTCGATGATGGCAACGCCCCGAAATGGCGGTTCCCCGTCCTGCCACACATACTCACCGATGAAACGGAAACCATCGGGTTTGGCGTCATCCCATTCGAGGCGCTTGGCGATGGCTGCGTCGAGCGTCGGCCAGGTGATCTCGTACTCGGCGACGAAGAGCATGGCTGCACCTCACGCGGTGGCCGCCAGCGCCTCGGCGGAGCGGCGGGGCGGACGGCCGGCTTTCGGGGCGACTCGTTTGCGGGTGGAGCGCACGTTGTGACGCGTCCGCGACCGCGCGGCGAGCCAGTCGGCGGCGGGCTGCCAGACCTGATCGGGGGCGGTCGAGCCGGCGAAGATGCCCATGTGGCCACCAGGAACGAGCGCGAAACTCTTGTCCTTGCTGCCCACCGCATCGAGAAGAGCGCGCACCGCGGCGACCGGTGCGATTTGATCACTGCGCCCCGCAAACACCAGCAGCGCGGCGTGTACGCCGCGGAGATCGGCGGCCTTTCCGCGAAACACCATCTGGCCTTTGACCAGTTTGTTGTGCCGTACGAAGTCGCGATGGAACTGCAGGAAGGCACTCTGGGGGTAGTCGATGAACTGGCTCACCCACTGGTTCATGGCATCGAAGCCATTGACGTACTCGTGGTTCCACATGTTCATGAAGAGATCTGCATAGCGGGTGACGTTCTTCATGGGTGTCAGGAGCCGGAACACGGTGCTCGACAGTCCACCAGGGACATTGCCGATGCGGCGTACCAGAAACTCCGTCTGCGGCGCGGCTAGTTGCGCCATCCAGGCGAACATCCCCATCTTGGCAGCGTCGACGGGGGCACCGATACTCACGATGTTGCGCACCGAGCGGTCGTGGTTGGCGGCGACGTGCGCCAGAGAAAAGAGGCCGCCCATGCAGTAGCCAAGCAGCGAGAGTTCACTGGTGCCGGCTGACTCTTTGACTGCCGTGCAGGCTGCCGGCATCCAGTCGGTGACGTAGTTATCGAGTGTCACATAGGCGTCCGCGTCGTCGGGTTCCCCGAAGTCGACGAGGTAGACGCGAAAGCCACGCTTGAGGAGAAACTCGACCAGGCTGCGGCCCGGGTAGAGATCAAAGATGAACGGTTTGACCATGAGCGGCGGCACCAACAGGACGGGGAGGGCATGGCGTGGGTGCACGCTTCCGGCATAGTAGCGGCGAACCGTCAGCTTGTCGTGCTGATACACCAGGTCGTACGGAGTGCGGCCGACCAAGCTCCTGGGATCACGTAGCAGCCACTCCACACCATTCACAAAGCGCAACGCTGCACGGTTGGCTTCGACGCGCGCCAACTGCTCGCCACGTGCCAGCAGGCCTTCAAACATGACATTCTTACGTAGGGACGCCGGCTTGGGTTGTCAATGACAGGTGGGTGAGTTCCGCGCCCCTCTGCGCAGCGGCCGCGAACAGCGGCCGCGAGCTTGTGCCGCAGTCGAGCACGCGCTAACAAGCCTGGTCGGAACCCAACGCCGTAAAGAGGACAGCTGATGGCGATCAACGTGCGCGCAGGGAACAAAGGGAAGGGCAAGATCCGTAGCCTCAGTCGCAAAGGGAGTCAGAGCGGCAAGGATCTTCCGGTGACGGCGCGCACCGGTGGCACACCGCCGCCCTCGGTCTGTGAACGTTGCGGCGCAGTGTTCTTGCGGCGCACCTGGCGGCGTGATCGCAAGATGACTGACGCCATCCTGGGAAGAGCGAGATGGACCGTGTGCCCGTCATGCACCCAGGTCGCCAGCGGCGAGTATTTCGGGCGTGTCCTCGTGCGCGGTGCATATGTTGGGGCGAATGAGGCAGCCATCCGGCGGCGTATCGAGAACGTGGCGGCGCGTGCCGGGTTCACGCAGCCGCAACGCCGTGTGGTGTCGGTGAGCAGTGCCGAAGGCGAACTGGAAGTACTGACCACCTCGCAGAAGCTCGCCCATCGCATCGTGCGTGAGCTGACCAAAGCGTTTCGGGGCAAAGCGGCCTACGACTGGTCAGATCGGGATGGGGTGCTGTTCGCGACTTGGGAGCGGAACGACCTCCCCCAGACGGCGGCGCGCCGCGCGCGTTGAGCAGTTCCGTGGACGCAGGCGCCCGCCGGCCCTCGCGGGCGGGACGACGTCAATAGGTCAACGAAGTCAGTTCACGGCCGACCGCCTTGCTCAGCGTTCCGACGGCGACGTCATAGTCGTGCACCGCACGGAAGTAGTCGCTGCTGGCTTCGGTGTACGCGCCCAGGGCCTTGAAGAGTTCTTCGGCTTCACCGAGCGCCAACTCGAAATTGCTCAGCGACAAGATCAGCAGCCCACGCCCCGCCTTGCGCCCCTCTTCGGTCACCTTGATGGTGTCGCGGGCCTGCACGACGTCCGAGTAGGCACGGCGGATCTCCAACTGCAGGCCAGAGGCTGCCGCGCGCTGCTGCGCCGCTAGCCGGTCGAGGTCGGCGCGCGCTTCGTCCACCTTGGCGCTGGTGCGGAAGAAGCTGAGATCCCAGTGGATGCCGACAACGCCCACAGGCTGAACATAGTTGAAGTCTTCATAGGCAAACGGGTTGGTCTGCCGGTCGCGGTTGCCCGCATGCGCCCAGCGGACTCCCGTAGCAAGGAAGACCGTTGGATAATATTCCGCTTCCTCCAGGTTTACTTTTGCCGACTGGGCCGCCAGACCGGTCTTGATCTGCCGGGTCTCGGGCCGCTGCTCCGGCCCTTGGGCGAGGTAATCATCGAGTGGGCCGATGGTCGCGTCAACCGGCACCAGCTTGCGGTCCGCGATGTCGAAGGCGGGGTCAGTGACGCCGATGGCGCGTGCGAGCGCGCTGCGCGTCAAGTTGACCGAGGCGTCGACCTCGACGACGCCCTTGGCGAAGCGCGCACGCCCGGTTTTGAGTTTCAGCAGATCGAGTTCGGTGACCGCGCTGGAGCCGGCATCGAGACGCTCCTGCGTCTTCTTGACGGCCTTGTCCATCGTATCGAGCATGTCGTGCAAGATGCCGGAGAGTTGCTGGGCGAGCAGCAGGCCGTAGTAGAGCTGCTTGGTGGAGAGGATCACGTCGGCACGCCGGCTGTCGGTGCGCGCCTGCTCGCTCTCGAGGCCCTCCTGCGCCGCCTGTAGCGCCGCCTCCAGCTTCCCGAAGGTCCACAGCGGGATGTCGACGTTCAGCTCCAGTCGCGTGAATGGTCCGAGACCCGCGAAGAGATCGTTTCTGTTGGTACCTTCGGAATTCGTGGGATTGCCTTTTGCTTCGTTGACGAAGCCCAGGACCTGATTGTACTCGCTGCGCCCCCAGCGGCCGGCCTTGGCTTCGGCAAGCCGCGCCCGCGCGCTGGCGAGATCGGCAGCGGCGGTGCTGAGATCAGGGCTGTTGCTCAGCGCCGCACGGATGCAGGCCGCCAGATCGTATTCGGCAGCCGCGCCCGCCGACACAACGCGGCTGCTCAACAGCGCCACCAGCGCGGTCAGAAAAACGTGCGTTCTCATCACCGTCTCCTCACTTTTGTCCGTGGTGCCCCACCTGCGGGGCATGCCCCTCGTCTACCTGTCAGCGGAAATTTCCGCGCAGGTGCGGCATCTGAGTGCCACACGGGTGGGCGGAGAGCCAGCGGGGGGCTTCCTTAAACGAAACAAATCTGCTTCATAGGCGCTTATAGGGTGTGGGGCTTGACGGGGCAGATGAACACTTCCAAGCTTAGCGTGATCTCACGTTCCTCTGTGGCGCCGGCTCCGATCCTCCGCCCGGCACCGGAGCGCACCGGACCGCCGGCGCTATGCGTGCAGGGGCTGCACAAGCGTTACGGCAAACTCGAAGCGGTCGCCGGGATCACCTTCGAGATCAGCGAAGGCGAAGTGTTCGGTCTGCTCGGACCCAACGGCGCGGGCAAGACCACAACGATCTCCGTGGTCGCCACGCAACTACGCCCATCGGCGGGCGACGCTGTGGTCTTCGGCCATAGTGTGCGGCGCGATGTCAGCGCGGTCCGCAGCATCATTGGAGTGGTACCGCAGGAGATCGCGCTGTACCCCAAGCTGACGGCCGCCGAGAACATCCGCTTCTTCGGCCGCATGTACCGCGTCGCCAAGGCCGAACTGGAGGAGCGCATCGACGGCCTGTTGCAGCTTGTCGGCCTCGACGGACGGCGTGACGATTATGTCGCGACCTTTTCGGGCGGGATGAAGCGGCGCCTCAACATGGCGGTTAGCTTGGTGCACCGGCCACGCCTCGTACTGCTGGATGAGCCCACCGCCGGCGTCGATCCGCACTCGCGCGAGCACATCTTTCAAATCGTCCGCGCCCTGCGGGACGAGGGCACCGCCATCGTCTACACGACGCACTACATGGAAGAGGCCGAACGCCTCTGTGACCGCCTCGGCATCATGGATGAGGGCAAGATCATCGCCATGGGCACGCTCGACGAGCTGGTCAACCAACTCGGCTGCGCCGAGATCATCCAGCTGCGCGGCTTGCCACCCATGGCAGACCTCAGCCGTCTCCAGAACGCCGCCGGTGTTTGTCGCGTGGAGACGCATGATGGGGTGACGCGCGTGTTCGTGACCAACTCGGCACGGGCGCTGGCACCGCTGAACCAAGCCATCAGCCGCTACGCCGACCACGTCTCGGTGGAAATCACGCCGCTCAGCCTCGAAGCGCTGTTCCTGCAGTTGACCGGTAAGGAGTTGCGCGACTGACATGCGGCGCCTGTGGTTGACCGGGGCTGCGTGGCTGTGCCTGAGCGGGGCGGCGTGGGCAGTAACGCCGCTCGACTACACCCGTGCAACCCTCGAACAAACCCGCGCCATTGTCGATAGCAGCCGCACCCACGACGAGAAGCTCGCCGCACTCGCGACGTTGTTGAAGACCTTCCTCGACACCGACACCATGGGCCGCGCCGCGCTCGAGCAGCACTGGCCCAAGCTGTCGGCGGCGCAGCAGAAGGAGTTCCTGTCGCTGTTCCGCGAGCTCTTCCAGCGCACCTACGTACAGAAGCTCTTGCTCTTCGAGCGTCCGGATTTCGGCTACGTCGGTGAGGAACTGCTTCCCGGCGGCACCGCGCGCGTCGATACGAAGATCATCACCCCGCGCGACGAGTTTGCCGTCACCTACCAGATGCGGCCCGACGGCGATCACTGGCTGGCAACCGACATCAAGATCGAGGACCTCAGCCTCACGACGAACTTTCGCCATCAGCTGGATCGGCTGCTGGCCAAGTCGTCGATGGACGAGGTCCTGGCACGTATGCGCAAGAAGTACGCCCCGGGCGGCAAGGGTACGGAGGAGGAGCTGTGAGGCTGCTGCGCATCATGCTCAAGGATCTGCGGCTGATCGCCCGTGATCGCTCGGCGCTGGTCTTTCTGCTGCTCGTGCCGATGGTCATCATTCTCGTGGTGGCCGAGACGCAGTCGGGCGAGGGCAGCCAGACCATCCTTTTTCCGATCGTCAATGAAGACCAGGGTCCGGTCGCCAACGCATTGATCAAGGTGTTCCGTGAGCATCTGAGCGTGCGCGAGATGGATCGTGCGACCGCGGAACGGCTGGTGGCGGTGGAGAACACAGCGCCGGCACTCCTGGTGCTGCCTGCCGGCATGAGCAAGCGCTATCTCACCGAGAAGCCATCGACCATCGAGCTGCTGACCGATCCAGCGCAGTGGACCGAGCTGCAGGCCATCAAGGTCATCATGCTGCTGGCCGATCGTGAGGCCGCGTCGTTGGGCGATCCTTTTGGTGAAGAGCTGTTGACCTTGCAGGAGCGCAGCCTGACGGGCCGCCGCCTGAAGTTCACCTCCCTGGAGCAGAACGTGCCGGGGTTCGCGGTGATGTTTGTGCTCCTCAACCTCATTCTGAGCGTCTCGTTCGGTCTGCGCGATGAGGAGGCGTGGGGTACGAGCGATCGACTGTCGGTGGCGCCGGTCTCACAAGCGACCATCCTCGGGGGGAAGTTGCTTGCCCGCTTGCTGATCGGCACGGCGCAACTGCTCATCCTGCTGATCTTCGGCCACCTCACCTACGGCCTGACCCTCGGACATTCACCGCTGACGCTGTTTGTGGTCGCCGCGGCGGTCGTCTTCTCCATGGCCTGCTTCAGTGTGATCGTCGCTGCCATCGCGCGCACGCGCGAGCAGATCATTCCGGTCGGCCTGTCCGCGGTGTTCGTGCTCGCCGCCCTCGGTGGTTGCTGGTGGCCTTTTTACGAGCAGCCGAAGTGGATGCAGACCGTCGCCGAGGGCGTGATGACGACGTGGTCGATGTTCGCGATTCACGACGTCATGCTGCGCGACAAGACCTTCTTGCAGGTGGTGCCCAAGCTGCTGTTCCTGGTGACCTACGGCGCCGTGTCGTTCTGGATCGGCTTGCGGCTGTTCCGCTATGCCGAGACGTGATGGCCGCGACCGATCGCCAGTTCGGTGCGGTCACCGTTTTGCTCGGCGACACGAACGGCAAGTACCCCCACGGTAATTCGCTGTGGATCCGCGGCCGCGAGGCGACCGTGGTTGTCGACCCGTCGCTCAGCGTGGTGGCGCGCGCGGACGAGCTCGGCGGCCGCGCCGACCTGGTCATCCAGAGTCACGTCCATGAGGATCACGTCGCCGGCGTCCACCTCTTTCCCCACGCGAAGGTCTTCGCACACCGTGAAGACGCTCCGGGACTGCGCCACCTCGATGGGCTCATGGAGATTTACGGCTACGGCAACCTCGATGCCGCAATGCGCCAGTTCGTGCTGGAACAATTCCACTACGTGGCGCGGCCGGATACTCACGGCTTCGACGACGGTGAGGTCTTCGCGCTTGGCGGCACGCGGCTCCACGCCATCCATACACCCGGACACACACGCGGGCATTGCGTCCTGCTCATCGAGCCGGAAGGTGTGTTGTTCCTCGGCGACATCGATCTCACCGGTTTCGGTCCCTACTATGGAGACGCCTGGTCCAGCTTGCCGGACTTCGAACGTTCGCTGCAGCGGGTGAGAGAAATCGAGGCGCGGGTCTGGGTCTCCTTCCATCACGTCGGCGTCATTGAGGATCGCGCCAGCTTCCTCGCCAAGCTCGACCGTTTCGCGGCGCGGATCGCCGAACGTGAGGCGGCCCTGCTGGAGTTTCTGGCGGAGCCGCGCAGCCTCGCCGAGCTGGTGCGGCATCGCTTCTTGTATCGACCGCACGTCGACCTGCCCTTCATCGACGCCGTGGAACGGCGCACCATCGTGCAGCATCTCGACCGGCTGCTCGCCAGCGGGCTGGTGGAACGCTGCGCGGACGATGGCTACCGCCGGCGCGGTGTGTGAGAGTAGACGTGCTACGCCGGCGGGTGCGGCCCGCCCAGGGCGACAAATAGCAGCGCCAGCAGCGCGATCTGCACGATCCAGCCGATCGCACACACGGCGATGGCGCGCCCGGTACCGCTGTAGTCGAGGGCCTGGCGCACGGCGATGATCATCGCCACCAGCATCCAGAGACCGGCGATGATCGAAACGAGTTGATATGCGCCGGGAACGATGCCCAGGACGCGCAGCACGCCGGGTGAGCTGGAGAAGCCGATGGTGCGCAGCAGCTCGCCCAGGTCCGCCTTGGTTTGCGGCTCCGCCAGCAAACGCGTGCCGATGAAGTACGTGAGATAAGCCCAAACATACCAGCCGAGCAACGTTCCCAACGTAATGATGATGATGCCGGCGACGCCGCCCTCTGCGAAGCTGCCGATGCCTGCAGCGATGCTCGACAGCACCACGACTGTGGTGGCTTGGCCCATGGTGTTCTTGTCGGCCTCCACTTCTTCGTAGAGGTTCACGTCCAAACGTGCCGCACGCAACATCCGATCGGTCAGTGTGCTCATGTCCCTCTCCTTGGGTGGTATCCGGCGGCCGCGCCCCTACGCCGCCGCGCTCCAGTGGAGACTACCAGCATCGCGAGACGGAGCAATGGCCACCGCCTTGGGCGCGACGTGGTCAGGGCTGCAGCTGATCGGCACCACGCTGCGGGCGCCAGTTGAGTAAGACGATGCGACGATCGCCGTCTGGGCCGCAGCGCACCCGACTCACTGATCCCGGGGCCACTTCCAAGCGGCGATAAGATCCCAGCGGCATCGACAGGTAGTGGGTCAGCAGGATGCGCAGGGGATCGCCGTGCGACACCAAGACCAGGGTCTCATTCGCGTCGGAACGAAGGGCTTCGACAAAGCCGACGACGCGCTCGTGGACCGCCGCGCCCGGCTCGAGCGCATCGCTCACATATGCCGGATCGGCGAGGTAGCGGGCAACGTCGGGGTCGTCCCGCACCTCGTCCCATGTCATGCCCTGCCAGCGGCCAAGCCACACCTCGGCGAGCGCCGCCTCGGTGCGCACGGGAAGCTGGTGCGGCCGTGCAATGGCTTCGGCGGTCTGTTGCGCCCGGCGCTGCGGACTGGCGAAGATCGAGTGCACTGCGACGGCCCGCAAGGCGTCCCCTATGGCTTGCGCTTGCGCCAGGCCGCGCGCGTTCAGTTCGACGTCCGAGCGGCCCATCAAGCGGCCCTGCTCGTTCCAATCGGTCACGCCGTGGCGGACAAGAACGAGGTCCACGCGCAACTCAGGAGCAGGTCGAGATGCCACCGTCGACCGGAATGACGGCACCAGTTACGTAGGCACCGGCACGCGATGCGAGATAGATGGCGATCCCCGCCATGTCTTCCGGTTCGCCGATGCGGCCGAGCGGGCAGGTGGCGACGATGGCATCCTTGAAGCGCTCCAAGGTTGCCGCCATCATCTTGCTCTCGAACGGCCCCGGCGCCACGGCGTTGACCGTGATCCCCTGCGGCGCCAACGTGCGCGCCAGAACCCGTGTCATGTGGTGCACGGCCGCCTTGCTCGCCGAGTAGGCGTAGGTTTCCAGCAGCGGCGGCTTGATGCCGTCGATCGAGCCGATGTTGATCACACGCGCGGGATCGCCCGGCTGCGCGCCCTTTTCGAGCAGCGGTGTCAGCTCGCGTGTCAGGAAGAAGATCGACTTGACGTTGAGGTCGAACACTTTGTCCCATGCCGACTCGGGATACTCGGCAAAGGGGGCGCCCCAGTTGGCGCCGGCGTTGTTCACCAGCACGTTGAGTGCCGGTTCGCAGCGCGCAATCTCCGTAGCCAAGTGTCTGACGCCGGCGTCGGTGGAAAGATCGGCCGCAATCGGGACACAGGTCCCGGCGCGCGACAAATCCGTTGCGACGCGGGCACAGACCTCCGCCTTGCGCGATGAGATGTACACCTTGGCTCCCGCCTCGACGAAGCCGCGCGCAATCATGAAACCGATACCGCGCGAACCGCCGGTGACCAGAACGCTCTTACCGGTAACCGAGAAAAGGTCGACCACTGTTATCCTCCTTAGGCTTCTAACGTGTCGCTGAACAGCTTGTGGATGGCTGCGATCTGCTGATCCAAGGTTTCCGTCGTCCAGCCTGCGGTGGAGATGGGCGGGTGCACCACCGCCTCGACGGTCGCCGGCCGTACCACGAGCGCATGCTTGGGCAACGCATCGAGCGCGTTGCGGAAGACAATGGGGACAATCGGCACGCGGGCCGCCATCGCCAGGTGGAACGCCCCCTTCTTGAAGCGGCCGAGACGTGGAGTAGGGCTGCGCGTGCCTTCGGGCGCGATGGCAATCGACAATCCCTGGCGCAGCGCATCGACGGCCGGCTGCAACGCCTCGATGGCGCGCTCGCGATCGAAACGGTCGATGAACACCGTCCCCGCCAGCGCGAAGGCGGGGCCGAACAGCGGGTTCGTACGGATCTCCTGCTTGGCAATGCCAATGATGTCGCGCCGCAGCAGCTTGCACAGCAGCAGCATGTCGATGCCGCTCTGATGGTTGAAGATGAACACCGCCGGGCGGTGCGACCACAGGTGCTGCTCCCCGCTCACGTGCAGGTCGATGCCCGCCAGCGCAGTTCCCAGTTCACCCCAAGTGGCCAGCGCCAGATTCACGGCGGCCCGCTGGCTGCGGTTGAGCAGCCCCGCCGGCAGGCCGACGAGCAGCGACGGCACCAGGCTGCCGATGGCAAGGGACGTGCGGATGATTTCGGCGGCGCCCGGCGTGCCGCGGCTGGTGAACCGCCGCACGGGCCACCCACGGCTGGCGGCAATCTCGGCCAGCCCGCGGTTGGGGTTTGTCGGCCGCGGGCGACCGACGAGATCCAACAATGGCAGGTCCTCGTCGCTGTCGGTGTAGAAGTAGCTTCTCTTCAGGTTGAGGCGATGCTTGCGTGCAAAGGCGCGCGCCGCTTGTGCCTTGCCTTGGCCGTAACAGGTTGGGCGAATGACCGCGCCGGTGAAGCGGCCATCGCGCACTTCGAGTTGCGTACACAAGACGTGCGGAATTTCCAGCTCGCGGGCTAGCGGCTCGGTTTGATAGCGCGTCGCGGCGGACACCAGCGCCACCGTGTGTCCTTTGCGGAGGTGTGCTTGGACCAGGGCGCGCGACTCGGGATAGATCTCGGTGGCCAGCCGTTCGCGGAAAATGCGTTCGCCGGTCGCTTCGAATTCAGTCTCGCTGCGGCCACGCAGCATGCCCGCCGTACCGGTCACAAAACCCGAAAAGCCGACTTGCCCGAGCCGGAAGCGTACCGCCGTACCGACCGCGGCGGCGAAGTCTCCCGGGCTCACCAGGCCGTTGCCGAGTCCGTCGCGGAAGAACTGCAGCGCCGAGAACCCGGCGATCAGTGTGCGGTCGACGTCAAAGAACGCCGCAACGCGCGGACCCGATGGGCCGTCATCAATCTCACGCGTGATGTGGTCGTACACCGACACAAGTCAACTTATCCGGTCTCGAGTCCCTACTCCCCTCGTCGACCGGTCACGATCCACGCCGCCGCTTCCATGCGCACACCGTCGGCAGTCACGTAGGGCTGCAGCACTTCGCGAATAGCCGCAGTTACCGCATCGAGCGCGTCGGCGGCGGCCTCGCGCAGCGCTGCGCCCGTGGGGCCCATCTGCAGCAGGAACTGCACGGTCTGGTCGATATCGCTGCCGCCGGCAACCGTCACGGTGTCCTGCAGCTCTTCGAAGCCGAGATCCGTGAATCCCGCGGCGCTCAAGATGCCGCGCACGCGCTCCGCGTCGGCGAACGCGAAGGGGCCAGGGGCGTGTGGGTTGGCCGGCACGGGGATGCTGATGTGCTGTGCTGCCGCCATCATCGGCACGCACATCCACGGATTCAGGTGCACGGTTTGCCAGGTGACAAACGCCAGGCGACCGCCCGGCCGCAATGCCTTCAGCAAATTCGAAAAGGCTACGTCGGGATGTGCAAAGAACATCACCCCAAACCGCGAGAACACCACATCGAAGCTGCTCGCATTGAACGCGTGGGTCTGTGCGTCAACGTTCTCGAAGAAGGCATTCTGCAAGCCGGCCTCCGTGGCAGCGCGGCGCGCCCGTTCCAGCATGACGCTCGAGATATCCACGCCGGTCGCTGTCCCCTTCGGTCCGACGCGCCGCGCCAGCTCCAGCGTCGTGCTGCCGCAGCCACATCCGACGTCGAGCACGCGTTCACCCGGCACAAGGCGCGCACGCTGCATGGTACGCAGCCCGAGCGGCAGCAATTGCGTGTTGATCAGTTCGTGAAAGGCGACCCACTTCGGACCGCTGGTCTCGTTCCAGTACTGGATCTGCTCAGCGTTCGGCCCGGT
>DATKMS010000351.1:0-14470 GCA_035541735.1 Candidatus Margulisiibacteriota bacterium | reverse complement strand
ATTCGAAGCCAGTACGCCGTTGAGGGCGGACGTTGGGCGCTGATGAAGACACGTGCGATCACCGTTGATGGCGATCGGGTCGTCTATCGAACCGCCGGCAAGGGGCCGGTGCTGCTGCTCGTGCACGGCATGGCCGGTAGCGCAGTGACGTGGAGGCACGTCATGCCGGCGCTGGCCAAGCGGTTCAGGGTCCTGGCCCCCGATCTGCTCGGGCAGGGGCAGTCCGACAAACCCCGCGGCGAGTACTCGCTCGGCGCCCATGCCAACATGCTGCGCGACCTGATGGACACGCTGGGGCACAAGCGCGCCACTGTCGTCGGCCAGTCGCTCGGGGGCGGTGTGGCCATGCAGTTTGCGTATGAGTTCCCGGAGCGTTGCGAGCGCTTGGTCCTGGTGGACAGCGGTGGGCTGGGCCGGGAGGTCACGTTCTACCTCCGCATGCTGACCGTGCCCGGATTCGAGTCGGTGTTTCCGCTCTTCTGCACGCCGCGCCTGCGCGACGCTGGAAACCTGGTCGCCACGTGGCTCAACCGCGCGGGCGTGCGGTCCACGCCCGCCAGCCAGGAGATCTGGCGGAGCTACGCGTCGCTGGCGGCCGCCGAGAACCGTCGCGCATTCTTTCGCAGCCTACGCGACGTGATCGACTTGAGCGGGCAGGCGGTGAGCGCCCTCGGCCGGTTGTACCGGGCAGCGCAGTTGCCGACATTGATCGTGTGGGGTGCGCAGGACCCGTTCATTCCGGTGCGCCACGCGGTCGCGGCGCACAAGGCCATCCCCGGGAGCCGCCTCGAAATCTTCGACGGGGTGGGCCACTATCCGCACTGCGAGGCCCCCGAGCGCTTCGTCGCGGTGCTCGTCGACTTCATCGCCTCCACCAAGCCCGCCCGCCTGCCCGTGCGATCAGCACGGCGACGCACCGCGCCCGGGCGCGCCCGCAAGAACTACTCGCTCAACGGGTAGCCGCGGGGTCGCTCGCGCCGCCAGTGATGGGGGCAGGCACATCTCGGCATGCTGCTGCAAAAGCACGGTCGATCACACCGTGGCTCGGTCGCGATGGGGCCATTCTCAGCGATCGAGAAGGATTTCAAACGCCTTGCGCTCAGACACGTCGAGAACACCGCATTTTGCGGCGATGACACCATCGGCCACGTACCAGCCGCGGTCGGCAGCATCAAATGCCGCCGCGGTGGGTTGCCGTGTGAGAGGGGATCCGTTGACGCTGACATCCACGGCTGTGGCGTCGCGCGCCACGATCTGCACGACGTCGTTGCGGCGCGCGGGCGCACTGTCGTACGTTCCTTTTGCTGGCTCGATGACGACCGTGACCATGGTGCCCGATCGCTGCTGAGAGATAACAGTGCTGCGGACTGCCCCGCGCTGGTAGGCGGTGGTCACCCCATCATCTTCGTATAGCGTGAACTGGCTGGGTGCCTCGTCGGCATACACGCGCACGATCAACTCGTCGTGCGTGCTTCCATCTTGTCGTTTGCCGAGCGCGTTCATCGTCTGGTCGTCCACGAACATGTGCGGAATGATCGCCCCGGCGCGTGCGAACAGCGGCAGCGTGAACCGTCCGTTCATGTAGAGCGGCATCCCGCGCAGCCATTCGCCCGCACTGCTGACCCATTCGTTGGTGTGGTAGTTGATCCATGTGCCGCGCGGCAGGTACACGTCGCGCTCGGTCTGCCCATCGGTGCTCGTGGGCGCAACCAGCAGGTCGCGGCCGAGGAGCTTCTCATCGCCCATCCCCTGCAGGTTCGGATCGTCCTGGTAGTAGAGCACCGGCGGCGGGAAGACGGGCTCGCCGTACAAGTAAGCGCGGTGCGCCAGCGAGTAGAGGTATGGAAGGAGGCGATAGCGCAGGCGGACATTCTCGAGGTTGCTCGCCACGTCGCCGATGCGATCAGGTGCCGTCTGGTTGCAGTTGCAGAGATTGAACGTATGCGGCCGTCCGGGCACGTCGAGCAGCATGCCGTCGGCGAACCACTGCGTGTAGACGTCGTTCAGGTTCCCCTGCAAAGCGCTGCGCCAGTAGCCGCCGATGTCGCTGCCGAAATAGTCGATACCGGAGAACGACATGTGCATCTGCACGTTGAGCTGCGCGGCGAGGCTGCTCAGATTCGAGCCGATGTCGCCGGACCATATCGCGGACCCGAACCGCTGGATGCCCGAGGTGCCGGAGCGCGACAGGATGAACGGCCGTTGCGCCGTGCCGTGGCGCGCGTAGCCGCGGGCGATGCTTTCGATCCATTTGAAGTTGTACAGGTTGTGAACGTCACGCTCCGCATGCAGGCCGAGTTGCGGGAAGCCGAAGAACCAGCCGTTTGGATCGTAGGCCTCGGGCTCGCCCAGATCGCACCAATGACCGAGCACGCCCATGTCGATGAGCGGCTGGCGCTTGGTGTCGTGCCAATAGTCTCCGGCGGCATCGTTGGTCCAGTCGATCATGCTACCCTTGCCCCAGAAGTCGGACAGCGCCACCGGGTCGCACGTTTCGCACTGGCGTGCGAAAGAGCCCTGATCAGCCAGCACCGAGAACTCGGGTCGCGACATGACCACGTAGGGTTCCTCGATTACCATCAGGCCGACGCCTTGCTCGTCGCGCAGGCGAGCCATCTCCCCGGCTGGATCGGGAAATTCGGTGGTGTCCCAGCTCAACGCACCCATCTGCGACGGGTTACGGAAGACACCACCGAACCATTGCAGATCCATCATGAACCCATCGACCGGAAAGTGATTGGCGCGGAGTGTTTGGAGTTTGCTCTCGAGCTCTGCCCATCGGTCGTAGCCGAACTCTGACACCCACAGACCGAACATCTTCTTCGGCGGCACCAGCGGATGGCCAACCAGGTCCATGTAGGCGCTTCTGAGGCGGGGCAAGTCGGAGCCCGTAAGGATATAGCCGCGGATCTGGTCGCCGGCAGTGCGAACCTTCCACGGGCTGTCTGCGAAGGACCACTCCTGGGCGTAGAGGTGATCGAGAAAGAGCGCGAAGCTGTGTCCGGCGTCGCCAACCGCATACATCACCGGAAGCTGGGCAGTGCCGGTGTTGCCACCGTTGAAGCTCGTTAGAGCGTTACCCTCCGCATTTCCGGGAAGGACGCTGGTCCCGGCCCAATCGCCGTTCGCCGCGCCGGGCGTGACAAAATGCTCGCCGAGGCCGTAAACGTGCCGCGCGTCGTTCGACGCGATCAGTAGCGACTGGTTCTCTTGACCCAAGGCTGTCGGGCAGATGGTGGTGAGTGTAGCTGCCGGTCGCGCCGTGGTGTCCGTGACCGTCAGGCAGAGCGCATTCGCATCGACGCTGACTTCCAACGCGGCCGTTCGTAGAACTCCGGCACCGTTGTCCGTGAACCGACTCGGGCCCTGGTAGTCGGTCTTCGCCACCATGGAAGTTGTGTACAGGGGAATGTCCGTGCCGAGTTCCCTGGCGGCCGCCGAGAACTCGAAGTGCAGCAGGCGGTCGTCAAGGATCTCAATAGCCAAGTGGGCGGTGCCACGTGTGTACGTGAGGCGCCTCACACCAGGGGAACTCGTGGTCGGAGCCACAGTTCCGCCGCAAGCGAACAGAGAACTGCTGCAGGCGAGTGCAGCAGCCACCACGATTTCCCTGCGCAGCCGCAACGGAGGGCAATTCTGCCACGGAAGCGCCTGCAGGCGCCAGCCACAGACGGTCGGCGCGGCGGGCAGTCCAATGGAGACCCAATGTCACGTCCTCTGGGACACTTTGCCTCGACGAGGTCATTGTCAGTGAACGGCAGGTCCTCCGACAGATGAATCTTGCTACGGCGCACGGTTTGCACCGGACGCCAGCAAGGGGAAGCTCTGCCACGAACATGTCATTCTCCGTACCGTCGGTAGCGAATCGATAGTGCGCGTCTGGACGCGGGCCATAACACGCCGCGCCTGGCTGTGCGTTCAAGTTGCCTTCCTCCTGCTACTGCCCGAAGCGACGCATGCCAAGCTCTGTGGCAGCGACGTGCAGGGGCATGCGGTTCCCTGCGCCTGCGGCGATACCGTGGTGAGCGATGTCAGCCTGGCGGATGATCCGGTGGGCCGCACCGTTTGCGGCGGCGACGGGCTGATTGTGCGGGCCGCCCGGGCCGCACACGGGGTGACGATCGACCTGCACGGCCGGAGTCTGCGTGGGTCGGGCAGGGGGGTCGGTGTGTGGATCGTCAATGGTGGTCCTGGAGGTGCACGTCTGCTCAGCCGAGGGCAGGTGGCGCGCATCGCTGGATTTCGCGACGGCGTCGTCGCACGGGGGCGCCAATCGGTGGCACGAATCGAGGGCGTCGCCGCCATCGGCAATGCACGCGATGGGGTGCGCGTCCAGGCTGTGGGGTACACGATCCACGCGGTCGAAACGCAAGACTCCGGGCGCGACGGCTTCTCACTCGGCGGTACGGGGTTTCAAGTGACCGACGGCCGCGCCGTGCGCAGCGGGCGCTTCGGCTACTTTGTGATGGGGAGCGGCGGCAGCATCGGTGCTTCGGGGGCGGAAAACAGCGCGCTGGGAAGCGGTCACGCAGGATTCAGTATAACCGGTGTTGGCCATCACGTGATCGAGTGCCACGCCACCGGCGCCGCCCACGAAGGAGTGCACCTCAACGGTATGCACCTCGTGGTCAGTGGCTGCGTTGCGCAAGCCAACGCCGGCGACGGCATCTCGGGTATCGGCGGGGACATCTTCCTGAGCGGCAACCAGGCCACCGGCAATGGCAACAACGGCATAAGCGTCCATGGGGTGCATGTCGTCGACGGTGGCGGCAACCGCGGCACCGGCAACCGCGGCGGCCATCAGCAACGCGCGCCGATACAATGTCAGATTGGCGGTCTGTCGTGCGTCCCCTGAAGGCCGATCGAGCGTGAACCGAACTCAACCGATGCAGCCTTGCTGCGTCCGTGTCCTGCTGATGCTTGCTGCGTGCATCAGCGGCGCTCTGGTTGCGCGAGCGGCACTGGCGCAGACCGCGTGCACGGCCGCCGACGTGATGTCGCAGGATCCCGGCTGCCCCCAAGGTAGCGGCGCGTGCAGCGTGACCAAGACATTTCAAGTCGGCGACGGCTGTGTTCTCGATTTTGGAGCGCGGGCGCTGACCATCAGCGGCACCCTCGACATCAACTCGGGTACCGTGACGATCGTAGCTGCCAGCCTCACGGTTGTGCCTGGCGGATTCATCGATGGACGCGGCAATCAGACCGCTGCGCCCGACGGCGGCATGCTCACCATCCAGGTCACCGGTTCGCTGACGGTACAGAAGACGAGCCGCGCTGCGGGGCGTCTCGATGTTTCGGGGATCGACGCCGCCGGAACGATTGTCATCAATGCGGGCGGCTCAGTGACTGTGGCGGGTAAACTGAACGCCGACAATCTCAGCAGGATGGGTGATGGTGGCACCATCCGCATCACGGCCGCCGCAGATATCATCAGCCTCGCAAACAGCAGCATTTCCGCCAGCGGTGGCGACCAGGCAGGCTTTGGTGGCGGCGAAATCGACCTCAATGCAGGGGGCAAAGTAACACTGGGTGACGCGATCGACGTGAGTGGGAGCAGCGGCGGGACGTTCAACGTGAGTGCCGGCGATGCCGTCGCGATGCAGATGGCGAACGCCAGTGGAACGGGTGATGGTGGTACGGGAGGCTGCGTAGAAGTGCAAGCTGGCACGTCGATGCAGATCCTCGATCAGGTCGACACGAGTGGCAGCGCTTCCAGTACCAACTCCGGCGCGGGCAGCGGCGGCGTCGTGTGTGTCGAGGCGCAGTTTGGCGACCTCACGGTGGCCAATGACGTCTTGGCCGAAGGCGCCGCACCCGACGGCGGCGGCGGTGAGATCGATGTGGCCGCGCAGGGATCGGTTGCCGTGCAACCCCGTGCAACCGTGTCCGCGCGCAGCAACGGCGGGCAGGGGTGCGGCGGGATGCTCAGCATCGCGCCGAACCTGGCGTTCAGCAGCGCAGCGTTGCTCGATGCCAGCGGTGGGGCAGGTGGCGGTGAAATCGATATCTGCGCCGGGACCGATGTGACGCTGAGCGGTGGCCTGGACGTCAGCGGGCGCAGTACAGGCGGTGCCGGAGGCCAAGCGAATGTCGAGGCCGGCGCGAACGGCCCGGGAACGCTCCTCCTCCAAAGTGCCCTCGATGTCTCCGGGGGCGCCTGTGACATGACGAACGGCTGCGGGGCAGGCGGCTGTGCGTCGCTAGTCGCATGCAACCTGACAGTGGCGGCGACGGGGAGCATTCGCGCCGCTGGCCCGCAAGGTGGCGACAACGATCTCACCGCACGTGAGCAACTCACCATCCTCGGCAAGGTCAACGCGGCGAAGACGACGGCCTCGGGTACGGACGGCCTCAACACCCTCGAGTTTCCGCAACGGAAAGCCCCGAAGATCAGCGGGTCGGTGATGCCAAGTGCGACGATGACGGCGTGGAATACCTGTACCGAGGAGCTAGCGGAAAATTGCCTGATGCCGTGTCCGACGTGCGGTGACGGCGTCGTCGAGTTCCCGGAGACGTGCGACAACAATGTCGGTACGCCGGTTGGCTGCGATGGTTGCTCGACGGCGTGTCAGATCGAGAGTTGTGATGACGGCAACGTGTGCACGATCGACTCCTGCGATCCGCGGCTGGGCTGCCGGCATGTGCCCAGCGCGCTGCCGTGCGCGCCCATGCCTACGATGGCTCCGTCACCTTCGGCGACCCAGCCGCCGTTGCCCACGCCAACGGCCGGGCCGGAGGTGACACAGACGTCCCTGCCGGCGCGAACTGCCGCACCGACGGCGATACCAACTGCCGCGGCGACAACGACCGCGCTTGCCACGGCGACGTCGGGCCCGACCCTTACTGATACCCCAGCTCCGGAGCCGAGCGTGAGCCCGACTCAGGATCCCACGCCTCCGGTGCCGGGAGACGCCAACTGCGATGATCAGGTGACGGCTGCGGACGTCTCCGAACTCGTGACCCTCCTTGCCTCCAATCGTCCCGCGAGCTGCGGGGCCGACGCCGACCAGGACGGCGTCGTTGATTCCCGCGATATCGGTGTCACCATCGATCTCCTCTTCGGGATGCCCTGACGGTCAGCACGTCCGATGGGTTACCAAAGAAGGCCTGCGCCGCGGGGCGACGAAGCGTGCTGCGGTGTCAGCGTCATTGCGCGACGGGCTCGTCCTCGTAGTCGCTCGCGTCCACTTCCGGCTCCTCGGGCAGCCGCGCCAACTCCGCCTGCACCATTCGCTCGTGTTCGACCTCTTCATCACGCAGATGCTGGAACAACGTGCGGACCTCGGCGTCACGCACCTGCGGAAGTGCCGCGACAAAGAACGCGTGGGCCTTTTGTTCGGCGCGGAGGGCCACTTCCAGGGCCTGACGCTGCGTCATGTTCGCCCGCACCTCATCGTAGTCTGGCGCTTCTACGTCCCACAGCATCGCCCGTGTCACGTTCCGGGGAGCGGCCTGGAAGAGCGCGGCCCGCTGCGCTGCCAATTGTTGCCCATGCTTCGCCTCGTTCGCGACCATGGCGCGGAAGAACGCGGCGACCGCTGGACTGTGATGGATCTCCATCTGGCTGGCGAGTTCTTCGTAGCGCTCTTCCGCCTCCTCTTCGATCAGTATCGCCAGATCCAGCGCGTCGCGCAGCGCCAACGTCGAGAAGTCGATCTTCGTCACGCTCATGTGTACCTCCGAAGGCAGAACAGCGATTGCAACTCGGCCGCATGAGGTTGGACACGCGGGCTGCTCGGCCATTGATTGTTTACCGGAGTCCGGGCCGCGTTACTAGATGCCCATGCAGCGTGTGTCCGGGGGGACGCGGGAGGACCGGAGGAGTACGCGTCGGTGGATGCCCTTGACTCCGGCAGCGCCAGGCGACTAAGTTGCCCGCACAAACCACCGCAGATCGGCAAACGGTCGCGCGCGTCATTCCAAGGAGACGACTGCCATGAAGGAGTTCGGACTGTTCATCAACGGCCAATGGGAGGCTGCCAAGGGCGGCAAGACGGCTCCCACGATCAACCCGGCAACCGAAGAAGCGTGGGCGACCGTGGCGGTCGCCGACCGCGAGGATGTCCGCAAAGCGGTCGCCGCCGCCAAGCGCGCCCATGACAGCGGCGTCTGGCGCAACAAGTCGCCGCAGGAGCGCGGTGAGATCCTGCAGAGGGTCGCTGCGGCATTGTTCGAGCGCCAGGAGGAGGTAGCGGCCGCGGAGGTGCAGGACGGTGGCGGCACCTTGCGCAAGGCGATGAGCATGGACGTGCCCGGTGCGGCGCAGACGTTCATGCACTTCGGCCAGTTCATCTGCGGCGACGAGTACAAGGCCATGCTGCAGGAGGAGTACGAGGAGAGCGTGCCGATCCCGAGCAGGAATCTGGTTGTGCGTGAGCCGATCGGCGTGTGTGCCGGCATTACGCCGTGGAACTTCCCGCTCATCATGGCCGCTTGGAAGATCGCCCCGGCACTCGCCGCGGGAAACTGCGTGGTGCTCAAGCCCGCATCGGTTACCCCGGTGACGTCGCTGATGCTCGCCGAGATTTGTACCGCGGCGGGCGTGCCGGCCGGCGCGGTCAACGTGATCAGCGGTCCCGGCGGCTCGGCCGGAGAGGAGCTCGCCACCCATCCCGACATCGGCAAAGTCGCCTTCACGGGCTCGACCGAGGTCGGCCGGCGCATCATGCAGCTGGGTGCCGGAACGCTGAAGAAGGTGACGCTCGAGCTCGGGGGGAAGTCGCCGAATATCATCCTGCCCGACGCCAATCTCGACACCGCCGCGCTGGGCGCGCTGTTCGGCACCTTCATGCATCAGGGCCAGATATGCGAGTCGGGCACGCGCGTGCTGGTGCACGAGTCGATCCACGACGTTTTCGTCGAGAAGATGATCGCCGGCATCAAGCGCATCGCCATCGGCGACACGATGAACATGATGACGACGATGGGCCCGCTGGTGAGCGCCGCGCAGCGCGACACGGTTGAAAAGTACGTCGCCGTCGGCAACGAGCAGGGCGCCAAGTGCGTCGCTGGCGGCAAGCGCCCGAGCAACATGCCCAAGGGCTACTACTACGAGCCGACGATCTTCGACGCAGTCGACAACAAGATGCGCATCGCTCAGGAGGAGATCTTCGGGCCGGTGGTGGCGGTCATTCGGTACAAGGATGAGGACGAGGCGGTTCGACTGGCCAACGACTCGGTCTACGGGCTCGGCGGCGCGGTGTGGTCGCAGAACAAGGACCGTGCCGTGGCGCTGGCACGCCGCATTGAGACCGGCACGGTGTGGGTGAACGACTACCACATGATCAACCTGCGGTTCCCGTTCGGCGGCTACAAGCAGAGCGGCGTCGGGCGCGAGCTCGGCAAGTGGGGCCTCGCCGAGTATCACGAGCTCAAGCACATTCACGTCGGCGAAAGCACGCCGCCGGAAGGAAAGTTCTACTTCCAGGCGCTGCTCAACTGAGCGCTCTTCGGGCGCGCGTCCCCGCGACACGGGGCGCGCGCCCCCTGTTCGTCGTCCATGGTTCATATCGCCATCGCTCCGAAGGCCGCCGAGGTGGTGGCGCGCATACGAGACGCACGGACCGGGTCACTGTGCTTTACCATCGATGGTGGGTGCTGCGAGGGCACCGCCCCGCATCTCCTGGCCGATGTCATCATCACTCCGGGGGCCAAGCAGATCGGTGAGGTTGCAGGCGTTCCCGTTTACCTGCAGCCCGCAATGGTGGGCATCTACACGGATGCCGCTCTCACCATCGACGTCGTCGACGAACCTCTGTCCGACTCGATGTCACTCGAAACCGAGCACGGACTACGCTTCGTCCTCCGGGAAGGCGAGTGACAGCTGGCGCGTCCACATACGGGGTCTAGTCCGCCTCATCAGCGAGCCATGCGGCCAACACCAGCAGCCAGTCATTGCCGTTGACGGCGGCGTGATCCGCCGGGCGTTGAGAGTGGGACAGGCACATTGTAAGTGCGTCGAATTCGATCTAAGACGTGCGCCGAAGACGTGGAGTGCAACGCTCGGTGCGAAGAACAAATCGGCCTCTCGGCCTCGCTGTGGTTGGCTGCGGAGTAGTGGTCGATCGCTGCCACCTTCCGGTTTTGCAGACACTCGATGACATCGAGATAGTCGCTCTGGTGGACACGGACCGCGGTCGCGTCGACCAGGTTGCGGATCGGCTCAAGGTCCAGCGTCGCTACAGCGACTATCGGGAAATGCTGGACGACGCGCCGGTCGACGTTGTGGCGGTTTGCGTGCCGCCTCAGTTGCATGCCGAGATCGGACTAGCCGTGCTCGATGCCGGCAAACACCTCTTCATGGAGAAGCCGCTCGCACTCTGCCTCGACGACGCGGATCGACTCGTGGATCGCGCCGCGGCTGCTCCGGGCAAGGCGCTGGTGGGGTTCAATTTGCGCTGGCACCGCTTGATTCGCGAGGCGCAAAGGGTCGTCGCGGCCGACGGCCTGGGCAGGTTCGAAACCATGCATACGACGTTTACGTCGAGCAATGCCTTTTTGACGCAGGGGTCCGACTGGCGCCGCCGGCACGAGTTGGGTGGGAGCGTGCTGCTCGATCTGGGGATCCACCATTTTGATCTGTGGCGGGTTCTGATGCGGAGCGAGGTGGACGAAGTTGTGGCATACCGTAGCGCTGATGCCGCCGGGGTCGAATGTGGCACGGTCAGCGCTGTGATGGCGAACGGGGCGCTGGTGACCTCGGTGTTTTCGCACGGACTCGCCGACGCGAACGAAGTCGAGATTTGTGGACGCAAAGGTCGATTGCGGTTCTCGTGCTACCACTCCGGGAGCTTCGACGTCTACCAGAATTCCGCGCCGCCGCAGGGCGGCGTGCGCGGTCGCCTGAACGGGATTGTTGGCGTCCTGAAGAAGGCGCCGCACATCGCGGCCCAATGGCGCAGAGGTGGAGACATGCTCGCCTCGTATCGGAGTGAGTGGCAGCACTTCATTGATGCCATCCAGAACGACACCCCCGTCCAGGGTTCTCTTGAAGATGGGCGGAGCGCCCTGCAGGTGGCGCTGGCTGCCGTCGAATCTGCCGCACGCGGACAGCCGCTCAGGGTAGCGCGCGCCCCCCGCAGCATCACACCGATGGCGACGGCGGGGTGCGCGAATCGCAGCGTGGGGTAGGGCATATGGTCACGGAAAGCGAGGGATCCATGACCAGTCCGCCGGCGATGTCCGTCGTGGTCATCGCGCCTGATCGGCATGACACGAT
The DNA here is from genome assembly GCA_035541735.1 of Candidatus Margulisiibacteriota bacterium. GTDB lineage: Bacteria > Desulfobacterota > Binatia > HRBIN30 > HRBIN30 > DATKMS01. Next base: position 3,252 of record DATKMS010000351.1, on the reverse strand, counting down.
TGCTGCAGTCCTTCGGCATCTGCATGCGCAGTCGGCGAAGCACCAACTCGAAGTGGTGGTGGTTGCTCCCACGATGGATGTCATCAATCTCGATGCGCCGGAGTTGCAAGGCTTCTGGGGCGTGTCGGTTGTGCCCGCCGGGGCGATACACTCGACCGCGGCGGCGCGCGGTGCCGGGGTGCGGGCTGCCCGCGCGCCGGTGGTGGCATTTGTCGAGGACCATTCACTTCCCCAGCCCGGTTGGGCCGCGGCCCTGATTGCGGCGCACGCCCAGCCATGGGCGGCGGTCGGGCCGGCAGTAGGCAACGCCAATCCCGAGAGCGCTGTCAGTTGGGCCAATCTGTTAATCGAGTATGCGCCATGGTTGGACCCGGCAACGGCGGCGGTTGTCTCGCACCTGCCGGGGCACAACAGCAGCTACAAACGTGCGGTCCTTCTGGAGTACGCCGACGATCTCGATACACTGCTCGCAGCCGAGAGCGTCTTGCACTGGGAGCTGTGCCACAAGGGCTATCAACTGTATCTCGAGCCGGCGGCCAGAACACTGCACATGAACTACTCAGGGCTGGTGGATTCGATTCGGCTCCGTTTGCATGGCGGGCGCGTGTTCGCGGCGGCGCGCGCCCGCACCTGGCCATTGGCGCGGCGGCTGGCATACACCGCGGCCGCGCCGCTCATTCCCTTCGTGCGGCTGCGGCGTATCCTGGCGGAGACGCGGCGCCAGCGGTCCTCCGCGTCCGTGCCGCGGCGTGCCATCGCGGCGTTGCTGGGACTGTTGTTGTGCGACGCCTGCGGAGAACTCGCCGGCTACCTGCTCGGTGCGGGCACGACGGCCGAGCGCACCGGCGAGTTTGAATTTCATCGTGAGCGATACGCTGGCGTGCGCTAGCAGCATCCAGGAAACTCGGTGTGACGCGTATGGATCGAGAGGGCTACGGCAGTGCGATTGAACATCCCGCGACGGTTGCCCTCGCGTCGTCGAGCGCGGCGCCGCGCCGGCCGGCGATGTCAGTGATCGTCACCACCCCCGACTCCTACGACACCATCCGCCCGTTGATCGGCCGCTTGCGTGCGCAGACGGCGCGCGCCGCGCTCGAAGTCGTCATCGTTGCGCCGTCGGCCGAGGTGGTTCGTGCCGGCCTGGCCGAGCTTCAGGACTTTTGTTCATGGCGCGTCATCGAAGTGGGCGCATTGCGGACCGTGGCGCAGGCCAAGGCCGCCGGCATTCGTCACGCCACAGCGCCAGTGGTGGTCTTGACCGAAGATCACTCGCTTCCCCGTCCGACGTGGGCTCAGGCGCTTATTGACGCACACCGCGAACCCTGGGCCGCCGTCGGTCCGGCGATGGACAACGCCAACCCGGAGAGCCTGATCAGCTGGGCCGATTTCACCATCGGCTACGGCGCCTGGCTCGACCCGCCCGCGGGCGAAGCGGACTCCTTGCCGGGGCACAACAGCGCGTACAAGCGCGACATCCTCCTTGGATTCGGAGATCGACTCGAGGAACTCCTGGGCGTCGAACCCGCGCTGCATGCGGAGCTGCGCGCACGCGGTTGGCGGCTCTGCATGGCACCGGCAGCGAAGACCTTCCACGTGAACTTCACGCAGCCCACGCATTGGGTGTTTTATCTCCTCTACTCGGGACGCCTGTTCGCGGCCGAGCGCGCGCGGAGTTGGTCCCTGGCGCGGCGCGCCGCGTTCAGCGCTGCGGCGTGGCTGATTCCGTTCGTCAGGCTCAAGCGGTCGGCACAGCAGCTGCGTCGTGCGCGACCCGGCCTTGTCCTGCGGGTGCTTCCCGCCCTGCTGTTCGCGCTCATGATTGACGGGGTCGGTCAGTGGCTGGGATACACCTTCGGCGCCGGACAGGCGGCGCAAAAGGTGGCGCGCCTCGAGTTCCACCGCGCCGGGACGGCATCTGCCGATGCGGCGCTGCGGCGCCGTGAGGCAGGGCCAGCTGTACCGCACGAGGCTTGATGGCACGCGGCCAGCCGTTGTTCTCGGTCGTCATCCCGACGTACGCCCGTCCCGCGCAGCTGTCTGAATGTCTGGAAGCTCTGGCCGGCATACAGCTTCCCGACGAATCCTTCGAAGTCGTCGTAGTCGATGACGGCAGCGGCGCGCCGCCGGAAGCCGTGGTGCACCGGTTCCGCGACCGCCTCGACGTGAGCTTGCTCGTGGCGGCGCACGGTGGGCCGGCTGCGGCGCGCAACCACGGCGTGGCGCGTGCCCGGGGGAGATTCCTGGCCTTCACTGATGACGACTGCCGGCCGGCACCGCAGTGGCTGCACGCCCTCGCCGAGCGGTTCGCCACTGTGCCCGAGCACATCGTGGGCGGACGCACACTGAACGCGCTCACCCACAATGCCTACGCCCGAACGAGCCAGCTGATTCTGGACGTGGCGTATGCGTACTACAACGATCACGGCCGGACGGCGCGCTTCTTCGCCTCCAACAATCTGGCGTTACCCGCCGATCGCTTTCGCGCCCTCGGCGGCTTCGACCCCAGCTTCTCGACGTCGGAGGACCGCGAGCTGTGCGATCGCTGGTTGCGCGAGGGATACGGGATGACGTACGCGCCGGAGGCGCTCATCTACCACGCCCACCTGCTCAGCCTGCGCCGCTTCTGGCGGCAGCACTTCGGATACGGCCGCGGTGCCTACCGCTTTCACCACATTCGCGAGCAGCGCGGTGCCGGACGTTTCCGGCCCGACCTGACATTCTACAGGAAGCTGGCTGCCGCGCCGTTTACCGAGGAACACGGAGTGCGGATGCTGGTCACTGCCGCGTTGCTCCTGTTCTCCCAGCTGGCAAACAGCGTGGGCTTCCTCTACGAGCAGCAGCGTCGCGCCGAACCCGCGCGACCATAAACTATGGCAGCGTGCTCAACTCCCAGCGCGGGGTCATGGCCACGACCCCGCGGGCGCGGCTGGAGCCCGCCACGGCGAAGCTGGTGATGCCGGCCAACTGCTCGACGACCTCGAACGACGTGACGTCTTGCACCGCGAAGTCGACGCGGTAGTAGCCCTTCATCAGTCGGTTGTCGTCATACCAGGCACGCAGCCGCACATCGCCGCGCGCCTCTTCACAGGACAGCCCACCTTCTGTGGAAATGTTCCACACGCAGGTGACGCCCGCGCTATTGACGATTGCCAGCGAGAACAGGGGCTGGCGCACCGGACCATGCAAGCGGCAGTCCACCTCGATGGCAAACGGCGCTCGCATGTCGACGTCCGTCGTCACGTTGCCCTCGGC
>DATKMS010000350.1:0-11667 GCA_035541735.1 Candidatus Margulisiibacteriota bacterium | reverse complement strand
GGCTGCGCGCCGAAACTCAGTGTCCGGTTGGTGATCGCGGTCGAGGTGTAACCGGGCAGCGGGAAAAATGGCGTGACGCTGCAGTCGCCGACGCCCGCGCAGTCGAGGCGGTCGACCGGCGCCACCGTCGTGCTGCTGAAGTAGTTCACATTGCGCGCCTTGGCGACGGCAACGTCGATGGAAAACACCGTGGCGTCCGGCATCCTGTAGACGCCCAGCAGCGTCCCGGTGGTGTCGGCAACCGCGAGCACCATCGCGGTGCGCTGTTGCAGCGGCAGGCGGATGGCTGCGCGTGTCGCGTAGGCCTTGCTGATCGCAGCGTTGATGATGGTCGTCACGTCGCCTGCGGAGAAGGGCACGGGTCCGGAACTGTCTTGCGGCATGACAAGCCATTGCGACAGTACGGGCGCCGCCGTGGCGCGCGGCATGATGACGTACGTGAGCTGCGCCAGGTTGCCGCTGCCGACGCCGCTCACCGCCGGGTTGAGCTCCACTTCCGGAATCTCCACGCCGTCGACAAATATCACCGGATCGAAGGGCAGCTGTGGCGCCGGCAAGATGCCGAAGAAGCACGGTGTGGGTTGTGTGCAACAGTCCGGCGTCTTGATACCGGGTGTGGCCTGACAGACGTTCTTCAAGCCCTTCGGGATGAGTCCGGGCAGCGCTCCGCCGTCGCCCGCGAAGGCGCGCGCCATGAACTCGGCCAATGTATATGCCGCGCTTGAATCGCTGCGGCGGAGGATCGTATTCGGCGCGTCCGCCGCTGCCACCGGGTCGGGGAGCGGCGTAACACCGCGGATCGCCACTCCCACTCCGCCCACCATCGTGCCGTTCTTGTAAATCGGCACCGCGCCCGGGAGCGTCGCGATACCGGTGGTGCACCCGCAACGCGCCGACGGATCGGTCGCGCTTTCGCACGTCAAGCCGGGATCGAACTCCTGGTCGGCAGCCAGGCTCATCGCGCGAGGGATCGTCGCCACGGTTGGCCCGCCCGTGATGTCGAATGCACATCCGCGGTTGGTGTTTTCAATGCCGAAGAGCGCCGCCGCAGCAGTGTTGAGGATCCCGGGGGGGAAATGTACGCCGCTCAGGAAGCGCACCGAGCGCGATGTCAGCGGGGTCTCATTGGCACTGAAGAACGCCGCCGTCCGCGCCAGCTGCACCGCCAGGTTGACGACGGCACAGTCCGAGGTTGAAGAGATCGGAAAGTCGGTCGCCGGGCACGCCGTCGCGCACTGCGTGGCGTAGGCAGCATGGTCTACTCCGAAGGTCGTCGCGACCCCGAGGACGACGCCGCGGCGATCGGTCACGGCCACGGCAATTGGCTGGTTCAACGCCAGCGCGGCATGCTGGATGATCGACTGGACCTCGTCCGGTTCGAGATGCACCGGGTTCTGTTCGTCTGGCTGCGGATGGGTTATGGGCGGATCCCCGCCGCCACACGCCATGAGGCCGACGCACAGCAACGCGGTCACAGCCAAGCGGCCTCCCGCCGCGCGCCGCGCGCCCCTGAGGATCGCCACCCACGCGCACGTCATGAACGCGGAACAACCTTCACCGTTACTGGGCCGTTGATCCGCGCGAAACACGCCAGGCGGTACTTCGAAAGATCCGCCGCCAGCCTGCGCATCTCCTTCAGTGTGCGCTTCTCCTTCTCGGCGTTCGGCGAGGGTAGGAAGTTCTCTGCGCCGGCGAGAATCTGCACCGCGCACAGGCCGCATTCACCAACTTCGCATTGCCAGTTGAGCGGTTCATTGTAGTGATCATCGGGGCAACGACGTTTCTTGCTCGGATCGGCAGGACAACGCCGCTTCTCTACTTCGGGGTCCTGTGCTTTCAAGTGCTCGAAATGCGCATGCAGCACGTCCTCATCCGTCGCGACGGCAAGAGTGACGGGGTGTTTCGCGTCCTCGATGGTCGCCACCGGTCCTTCGGCTGCAGGCTTTTGCGGTTCAGGACTGACGGCAGCAGGGGCTGGCAGGGGCACGTCAAGGACGCTCACGTCCGCACGCAAGGGCTCCTCAGCGGCGAGCGACTCGAAACGCAAGTGCCGGGTCGCCAGGCGGAACTCGTCGCCGTTCGCCAACGGCGCCGGTGCGGTCAGTTTGACGTAGGTGCCATTGGTACTCCCGAGATCCTTCACCTGCAGGACGTTGCCGTCGACGGAAAACTGGGCATGGTTGCGCGAGAGGGAACGGTCTTGCGCGTCCAACGACACGTCGCCGGCGCGGCCGACGATCGCCCCCTTGTCGCCCACCCAGTAGACGTTCTGGTACTCGCCCTTACGATTGTAGTGTTCGATTCCCCAGCGGCCGCTCTCCTCGACGGCGCGGAGAAACTGTGCTCCCAACCACAGCTGATCCCCGGCCATCAGTTTGCGTCCGTCGCTGCGTACCCGCATCCACACTCCGGACCCTTGGCCGGTATCGCTGAGCACGTACCCGCCGTTCTGCTTGGCGATTGCCGCGTGTTGGTCGGCCATGTACGGATCGTCGAAGGCAATCCCGTCGGCCTTGCGGCCGATGTTGGTGGTCTCTGCCTTCAGTGGGTACGACGTGCCAGGACTCCCATCGGGGAGGAGGTTGACGAGTTGGGAAGCCGAGACCGGCGGCGGCGCGGCCGCGGGTGTCTCGATGCGCGGGCGCTCGACTGGCGGGGCCAATGGGGCGGCTGCCGGCGCGCCGGCCTGCAGCTTCCCCAGTCGCCGCGCGATCACTTCCACCGCGCGCACGGCATCACGCATGGCGGTCTTGATGTTCCGGCTGTCTCGTACTTTTCGATAGGTCGCTGGGGCGTTGAAGTCGGTACAGCGACAATACTCGGGCGTCCCTTTCACGTCGCCGACGAGAAACACACCCGCCAGTGAGGTCTCGCCGTCCTCGGTGACCAGCATGAACGGCTCGCCGTCCACCGTGGGCACTTTAACGCCGAAGCGCTGCACGGTTTGATGGGGGACATCGGAGCCGATGCAGGCCACCACCTGCTCCTTGGGGAACTCGAGGTGCACCGACTCAACCGGGCGTCCCTCGACGGTCTTACGATCGATGCGGACCGAGAGGTACTCCTTCCTATCAGGCCCCTTCAGCACCAGTATCGGTTCCGACCACGGCAGATAGCGGACATTCCCGCTGCCGACGTAAGCGTCGAAGAAGGCGCTGCTCAAGTTTCTCTCGACGCGCGGCATCTGCTGCTTCCGGTAGGACCAGTACACAGCGGTGGCGTCGCCCGCGGTCTTTTTCGCATTTGAAATCGCAATGACCGCTTCGGTTGCCGATGTTCCGCCGCCGATGACCAGCGCCGGGGCACCAACGTGCCGCCCTGCGTCGTCCAGCCGAAACGCGATACCGTCGAGGTCACCGGGGATCTCAAACGTTCTCGCCCGCCCTGCACCGATCGCCAGGATGACGGAGCGCGCGCGGCAGACAATCTCCTTTTCGGCGCGCTGGTTCCAGGCCTTCACCTCGAACGTCTTGTCCGGTTGCTGCACGATGCCCGTCAACTCGGTTCCGATCTTCGCGGGGATCTTGAATTGCGAATACTTGCGGCGCCACTCAGCGACCATGTCGTCCTTGTCGATGTCGGCGAAGTGCAGGGCGTCAATCATCGGGGTGCCCGACGGGAACGGACTGTCGTCGCCGGCGTAGTCCGGGTGAATGAGCTTATGCTGCTCGTAATCCCGAATCCGCGACATTAGATCGTCGCGGTCGATCACCAGACATGCGAGGCCCAACTCGGTCGCTCGCATGGCAGCCGCCGTTCCGCCCGGACCGCCACCGGCGATGAGGACATCGAGGACCTCAGGCACCTCCCGCGCCGCCTTCAACGTACCGAATTCGGTGTAGTCGCTCTCACTGGCTGCTGGCATACCTCCCTCTCACAACACGTCGCCAACCAGGGGCCGCTTTACTGCGTCCGCCGGTTCGGTGTCAAGAAAATCAAGAAGCTCAGATCCTGCATTGAGCGGTAGTGCTCAGAACAGTTTCCCGTTGATCGCTGCAAGCCAGAACTTGAACTTCTCCGGGTTGAAATCGAATCGGTTGGTCACCCGGACCAGGTTCTCCCAATCGGCGCTGATCCCTTTCGGGGGTGGACCGCATTTGCCGGAATCGCCGCTCGCATCGAATGCCGGGCCGCAGAGCGCCATGATCGCCATGACCGCTTGCTCCGGAGCGCCGGTCGTGTACCACCACGGCAAGCTCGCTTCCGTGAGCAACTCCACCGGAGGATCTTTGGGATCCTTGTCACGCTGGTGCGCGAAGGAGCGTGTCCTCCGCAGGCTCTCACCGCTGCTGGTGATGAGCTTGAGCATGTTGCGTGCGCTGTCGCTGCCGAAGCGCCGGTCGATGAGTTGCCCTTCATAGGTGCTCGCGAGACTGCCCAACTCCGCCGCCGCGCGTTGCGTTTGCTCCGCGTCACTGCGGGCCGCCGCCAGCACCTTGCTCCACGCGCTCGCCAGCGCGCCGCGCTCGGCGGGAGCCACCACGGCAAGAACGACGTCGGCCATCGCGTAGTGCCCCTCGGCCTGGCGCAAGGCGTCGTCGACCAGCTTGTGGTGGCACTCGTAGCAGGTGCGGTCTTTGAAGTGCGGAAACTTTCCCAGCGACTGGTAGTCGTCGCCGGTGGCGCGGTGCGCGACCTGGTCGGCGGCGTGGCGCAGGCCGACGAGTTGCCCCATCGCCCACAGCTTGGGATCGACGCACTCGCTCCCCTGCGGCTGATGCTCCGAGTCGTTCCAGTGCTTCATGAGCTGCGCATAGAAGACCATCTCGAACTGCAGGGGGGGATGGCCGCCGGCGATGATCTCGTGGTCGATCTCGACGTGGCACTGGGCGCATTTCTCGGCGCGCTTGCGCAGGTCGCGGTTGTCGTAGAATCCCTTCGCGGCAAACTCGGCTTGCCGCTGCCGCCAGTCCTTCTTCGAGTGCTCGTCCTTCCACAGCTCGGCGCCACCGTGACAGTGCTCGCAGGTAACGCCCTCGCTCGGCAGATAGTTCCACCCCGGCGCCGCAGTGGCCGCAGGGGCATGACAGCGCAAGCACTTCTCGCTGCTTTCAGGCTTGATGTTCATGTACCGTCCAATGGTCGCCGACGCAGGCTTGCGCAGCGTCGCATAGGCACGGCTGTGATGATCGACGGCTTCGTTGTGCCACTGCGTCCACGCCCACTTCCACGGTTGCGGCGCGTCGTGGCATGGATTCGGGCCGGGCTTCTGCGCCGACACGGCAGTGCGCGGCACAGCGCTGCCGTGACACGTGGATTTTGCGCAGGAGGCGTTGCCAAGGAATCGCGCCTCGGAGGCCTGCGCCGGCCGCGACCACAGACATCCCGCAACCGCAGCCACGGCAATCCAGATGATCGACCATTGGGGAACACGCGGCGGGCGAGGTTTGCTGCGATCAGCGCCGTATGGTACTGCGCGCCTCGCAAGGTACATGGGACGGCATCCGTGACGCGCCGACAGCTCAGCAACACGTTCTCCGGAGAGCGCCTGGGAGAGGAACTGCCGGATGCGGGGCTTGCTGCGGCGCCACCGCCCGCCGCCGAGGATCTCGCGCGCGTTGCAGCGCTGCTGGGAATGGACGTGCCTGCGCTGAGTGATGCATTCACCCATCGTCAGGAACGACATGATACTCACCTCCGTCCGATCCGCGCCGCAGTGCGCCGCATCTACCAACAAGGGGACATTATTTGCAAGGCGGGTGCGTACGGCTCGACAGCCTTCTTGCTGGTAGCGGGCAGCGCTACCGCGTTCGTCCCCGAGCAGTGCGAACAGGTCGCCGTTCCCGGGCGCTCAGCTCGGTCGTTGCGCCGATTCAGAGACTTGTTCTCCCGGCGCACGACGCTGCCACGCTCGCGCGCGGTGCCGCCGGATCTGACGGAGCTCGGCGAGATCAGCGCGTATGCAACGCTGGCTTGTGCAACGCCACCGCCGGAGACCCATCTCAAACCGGGCGACTTCTTCGGGCTCGACACCTGCTTGAACTTCTATCCGCGCGAAGCGACGGTCCGCGCCGACGAACCGTGCGTAGTGATCGAGATGCTGCGCTCGGTCTTCGACGTCATCCGCAAGGGGAGCGCAGCCGCCAAGCAGGCCAGAAAGCACTACTTCACATGGAGCATTCGCGGCACGCTCGAGCGGCACTCGCTGTTCGATCAGCTCTCCAGCGCGCAACTGGACGATCTCGCGGCCGCGGCTGAACTCTCGCAGCTCAAGAGCGGCAACCTCGTCTTCAGCGAGGGCGAAACCGCTGACGCCATCTTCGTGATCCGCACCGGCATGGTGAAGATCGCACAGCAACGCCTGGGGGGCGAGTTCATCTGGGCCTATCTCGGACGCGGCGCCGTCTTCGGCCTCGAAGGGCTGCTGCCGGCACTGCCGTCGACGCAGTTGATGCTGAAGCCGCTCTCGCATCCCGCGCTTGGCCTCCCGACGATCCTCCTCACCGGTACAGTGAGTGTGGGGCGGCGTCCGGCAGCCAAGCTGGCATTCCCCGACAGCGCAAAGAGCGTCAGCCGAACGCACTGCCGCTTTGAAAGCCGCGACGGGACCGTCTCCGTCGTCGACGAAGGCAGCGACAACGGAACCTTCTTGAATGGCAGGCGCATTCAGCGGGAGCGCGTCGCGGCCGGTGACCGCATCCAACTCGCGTCGGACTACGAGTTTGAAGTCGTCACCGCCCCGCCGCAAGCTCCAACCGAAAGCGTGAAGCGGCGGGTAACCGCGACCGCGCTCGACGAAGTCGAACTCGTCGAGCTCCCGGTCGAGGCGTTGCTCCAGGTGACCACCGGCAGCGAGCCGCTGCTGCGCGCCGCCAAGGCCGCCGCGGCGGACCTCGAAACGAAACAACAGCAAGCGCCGAGTGACCAACTCCTCCTGCACGAACTTGTCGACCAGAAGCTGTACAACTCCCAGAACGTCCTGCTCATCGATCTGGACCGCTGCACGCGCTGCGACGAGTGTGTACGGGCCTGCGCCGACGCGCACGGCGGCATCGCCCGCTTTACGCGCGACGGGCCGCGCTTCGGTAAACACCTGGTAACCCTGGCCTGCCGCTCCTGCACCGACCCGCAATGCATGCGGCCGTGCCCCGTCGGCTCGATCCGGCGGCGCGACTCATTGGAGGTCCACATCGAGAGCTGGTGCATCGGCTGTGGCCAATGCGCTGCGAACTGCCCGTTCGGCAACATCAACATGGTCGACGTCACGGTCGACGTGCAGGATGACAACGGGGCGCGTCACAGCGAACGGCAGCAGCGCGCTACGGTCTGCGACCTGTGCGCCGGTTACGACGGCCCCAACTGCGTGTACGCGTGCCCGCACGACGCCGCCATTCGCGTCAAGCCGACGGCGTACCTCTCCTCCGTCGATCTGCGCCGCTCATGATCGTGTCAGACGATCGTTGCCTGTGCGCCAACCGTCCGTGCGTCGACGCTTGCTCCACGACATCCCGTGCTGATTAATCGCGACCATCGTTCGTGGTTTGGCTTCACACTCGTTGCGTCGGTGGCCGTGGCCGGGTGTTACCTGCTCTACAGCGCGGCGTCTCCGTACGGTCCGTCCGGCGGCAGTTGGCCGGGACTCGCCTTCGGCATCGCCGGGACGACGGTGATGGCGTTCGAAGGCCTGCTGGCTGCACGCCGGAAACTGCGGACCGTCCGCATGGGCAGTGCCCAGGTGTGGATGCGTGCGCACATCTGGTTGGGCCTCCTGGCAGCCGTTCTCATCCTCTGTCATGCCGGATTCGCGCTCGGCGGGCCGCTGACGACGGCGCTGATGGCGCTCTTCCTTCTCGTTGTCGCCAGCGGCGTCTACGGCCTGGTGCTGCAGCAATTCCTGCCTCGGCTCATGACCGAACGCGTGCCCCTGGAGACGATTCACAGCCAGATCCGCAACGTACACCAGGCACTCGACGCCGAGGCGCGCGCGACCGTCGAGAGCGTGACCGGCGTCGTCTCGACGGAAGAGCAAGCGCAGGCGGGATCAGCAAGCGACGAGCAAAAGTGGAAGAGCATCGAACGTGCAGCACCAGCCAGCATCCCGGCACCGGCTGCGGAGCCCGTGCGGGCACTGTACGAGAACGAGGTGCGTCCCTATTTGCTGCGCTCCGAAAACGAGCGGCGGCAGCCGCCCGACCTGCAGGCGGCCGCGCTAACCATCTCTCCGGATCTCCATGCCGTCATCGAGAAGTTGCGGGCGCTGTGTGAGGAATCGCGGCAGCTCGAGGTGCAGCGTCGCCTGCACGCCTGGCTGCACAATTGGCTGTTCGTTCACGCACCGTTGTCGTTTGCACTCTTCGTGCTGGTGGGTGTCCACGTCTACTTCGCATTGCGATACTGAATGGCTCGGGACAGCAAAGACCTGGCGCGACGCCTGCGGTTCTACCGCTACCCGGTGCCGGACAGCTTTCGGCGGCACTACTGGGTTGTCGGCGTTGCGCTTGTCATTGTCGCGGCTGCGGCGTGGTACCTGCTTACTCTGCGCATCGGCCGGCGGCAGTATCTGCCAGGCCCCGTGTCACGGAGTCACGCGACCTTCGGCGATCGCTGCGAGCGCTGCCACGACCAGTTTCACGCGGTTTCGAACGACGCCTGTTTGACCTGCCACAGCAGGCGCGATCACTTCCCGGAGAAGGAGGTCGCGGCGCCCGCGTGCGCGCACTGCCACGTCGAGCATCGCCAGCGGCCAGTCTTTCTCGCGGTGAGCAACACGGCCTGCGTCGAATGCCACGGCGCGTTGCACATCCGCGAAGGCCAGAACTTGCAGGTTCAGGCGAACATCCGCAGCTTCGCCGCGCACCCCGTGTTCGCCGCACTCCGTGACGGCCGGCGTGATCGCGACCCGGCGCGCATCCGATTCAACCACAAGTTGCACCTCGCGTTGCCGCACACGCCGCCGGAGGAACAGTTGCGCTGTGCCAGTTGCCACCGCCTGCAACGCGACGGCCGGCTGATGCAGCCCATCGCCTTCGAAACGCATTGCCGCAGATGCCACAAGATGACCATTCAGGGGCCGGCGGAGAGCTTCGATGCGCTGCACGCAGAGCCGCAAGCGGTGGTGGAGGACGTGCGACGGCACCTGCTGGACGTTGCGGCGTCGTTGGTGGTGGCGGCGAGCGATGAGCTGCGCGTCAAACTGCGTGGTGCGGCGATACCCCGGCCCGAGCTGCTGTCGCCGAAGCCAGTACCCGGACGGGAACGCGTCGCCTTCGACAATTCACGATTGCAGCTCGACGTGTTGCAGGCCGAGCTGTTCCAACCGCTGCGGCTTCCCGCGCCGAGCCCACCGGGTTCGCCGCAGCCGAGTGCAGCACCCCCACACACAAACGAAGGCGCGGAAGCGGGCGCGGTCAAAGTACCGTCGCTCTACGATCTGAATCGGTACTGTTTCCTGTGTCACGACGAGAGTGGATCCCGAGGACCCGACAATCTGCCGAGCATCGCCGCCACCAACATTGCGCACCGCTGGCTGCCGCGCGGCGAGTTCTCACATCAACGTCATGCCATGCTCAAGTGCGAGGTCTGCCACGCCCACGTCGCCGAGAGCAGTGCCACCGCTGATACCAACCTGCCAGACAACAGCGTCTGCAAACGCTGTCACGTCGACAGCCGGCAATCGGCTGGGACGACCTGCATGCTCTGTCATCTCTACCACGGCACCACGAAGGCGCGCGTGCATCCTCCGGAAACGCCGGGCATGGCGCTACCAACGCCGAGCCGACAGGTCGGGCTGACCTGCCTGACGGGTGGAGAGTGTCCTCCGTAAGGGTGTCGTATCCGGCGGGCGCCCTTCGAGACGCGGCCTAAGAAGATGGCCGCTCCTCAGGGCGAGCGGAACTTTCATCGCAATCAATCATCACCGCCCACGCTGAGGAGGCGCCATCTTTCCAGGCGCCGTCTCGAAGCGTGCGATCCCACCACGCTGCCCCTTGACTGAGCCGCGTTCCTCTCAGCCCAGGGTCCGCCAGCGGCGACCGTCGCTTTCGATGAGCTGGTCGGCCTCCAGTGGTCCCCATCCGCCAGCGCGATATTGCGGCAGCCAGCGCACCCCACTCTGCTCCCAGGCCTCGAGAATCTTGGTGATCCAGGTCCATGACGCTTCGACGGCATCGCGGCGCATGAACAGCGTGGCGTCGCCGGCCATGATGTCCAGCAACAAGCGTTCGTAGGCTTCCGGCGCCTGATTGCCGAAGGTGGCCGCGTAGTCGAAGTCCATGTCGACGGGTTCGATGTGCACCTTCGCCCCCGGCACCTTGCTCGAGATGCGCAGCGAGAAGCCCTCGTCCGGTTGGATGCGCAGGCTCAGCACGTTCGGGCACAGCCGCTTGGCGCTCTCGACGTTGAAGAGCACTTGCGGCACCTCCTTGAACTGGACGTCGATTTGGCTGGCGCGCATCGGCAGGCTTTTGCCCGTGCGGAGGTAGAACGGTACGCCGCCCCAGCGCCAGTTGTCGACGAAGACTTTGAGCGCCACGTACGTCTCGGTCGTGGAGTCAGGGCTGACGCGTTCCTCGCGGCGATAGCCGCGGACCGACTCACCGTTGCGTGTTCCCTCGGTGTACTGCGCGCGCACGACGTACCGGTCGACGTCTGCCCCCGTGATCGGCCGCAAGCACTTGAGCACCGCCAGCTTCTGATCGCGCACGATATCGGCAGCCATACACCACGGCGGTTCCATGGCGGTGAGACACAAGAGCTGCAAGATGTGGTTCTGCACCATGTCGCGCAGTGCGCCGGCCTCCTCGTAGTATCCGCCGCGCGTCCCCACACCTTCGGCTTCCGCAACGGTGATCTGCACGTGGTCGATGTATTTCTGGTTCCACAGGGGTTCGAAGATGGCGTTCGCGAAGCGCATGACCATGATGTTCTGCACGGTCTCTTTTCCAAGATAGTGGTCGATGCGAAACGTTTCTGCTTCGTCAAAGACGCGCGCCAGCACTGCGTTGATGGCGCGGGCGCTGGCGAGATCGCGGCCGATCGGCTTCTCGACGATCACCCGCGCAAAATGGTTCGCCGATGATGTGGCCAGCTGTGCAGTCCCGAGCTGCTCGACGACGGTGGCGATCGCGCTGGGTGGAATCGACAAGTAGTAGATGCGGTTGCTAGGAATCCCCGCGGTCCGTTCGACCTCTTGGAGACGTTGCCCCAGACGCTGGTAGGCGGCGGCTTCGTCGAAGCCGCCGCGGACGTAGAAGATGCGGCGCACGAACTCCTCCCAGAACGCCGCCTCGACCGGGCGCCGCGAGTACTGCGCCACGCTATCGAGCGCGAGCTGTCGATAGCTGCTATCGTCATGCTCGGTTCGCGCGTAACCCACTACCACGAAGCCGCCGGGGAGCGCTCCGTCGAGGTGCATGTTGTAGAGAGCCGGCAGCAATTTGCGGCGAGCCAAATCGCCGGCCCCGCCGAAGATGATCACGCTACAGGGCTGCCGTTCCATCGAGTGTGCATCTGTGCCTGCCGCGTTTGTGTCCATGGCGGATTCCGCTCCTGTGTGGCAATCGCTCCGAGCAGATACCAAATACCGGGGCTCCAGCCCAATTGCCACACGGCCGCTGAACACCGTGCGGCGGCGCTGTGTTTACAGCGGCGGCAGGGACATCAGCCCAGGCCAAGGAGCTTGCCACACCCAAGCACCGGTCTGCTAAGCTCTCACCATACATCGGAGGG
>DATKMS010000349.1:0-9455 GCA_035541735.1 Candidatus Margulisiibacteriota bacterium | reverse complement strand
GCGCGTGCGCTTGCGAAGCCGCCGACGGCCGCCAATCCGCTGCGCGCTATTCCAGCCCGGCTCGGCCATCTGTTGGACGAGTCGGTGCGGCGAGTGTACGCGCTCTGGGGCGGCGATCTGGTGGTCCTCTTCGAAAAGGCGGATAGAGCGCAGCCTGCACGCTCGAGGCGGTGCGGCTGAACGCCCTCCCCCCCTGACCCCCTCTCCCAGAAGCGGGAGAGGGGGAAGATCAGAGTTGCCCCTCTCCCACTTTGGCAGAGGGGCAAGGGGTGAGGGCCTCCCCCCGAGTTTGGTCGCATTCCCCTTCATCTTCCTTCGTGACCTTCGTGCTCTTCGTGGTTTCATTCTGCGACGCGTATCCAGGCGCTGCCGCATTTGTATCCCGGAGCGATTGTGGTGTAAGCGCGTGGCATGACGCTGCTGCCGATGGTGGCCGCCGCCGGAGTGTGGCCGGCGCTGCCGCTTACCGGATATCTGGTCTTCACGCGGCTGCAGCGCAGCTCTGAACTCGAGATGTTCCCGGCGCTCACGGCGGTTGCCCTGCTGAGTGTCACCGGGCTGGCTCTGTGGTCCGTGCTCCTATTGGCGACGGCGATGGCCGGCGTCTTCACGCCGGCGGTCCACGGGCTGCTCGGGTGGGCGGTCACCGGGATCGGCCTCGTGATGGTGCGCCGGTCGCCCTCGTTCAGACGAGGCGTTCAACGCGGTGCTCCCGGCGACCCAGCCACGCAAAAGAACTTGGCAGCCGGCAGCAGTGGACCGGCGCCGGACGCGCGCCAAGCTGGAGTGGCTACCAGGAAGGGAGCAAGCGCTGTCCGACCGGAACGAGGGCGGGCTGGTGCGCCGGCGGCCAAGCGTAAAGCTGCGGCCAAGGAGTCGCCGGGACCCGTGTCGACGGAAGTGCGGACCGGGCAGCGCCCGGAGTCGGTGCCTCGGGAGTCGGCCGAGTCGCCCGCGAGCGGGACGATCTGGAACGCAGCGCTGGCGGTTGGCCTCATCCTCGCCGCGGGTCTCTACCTCGGCTTTCCCACCGAGAGCATCTACGGAGCTCGGGACGAAGGCGTGTATGCCAGCCACGCCATCTACCTGGCGCACCACGGGCGGCTCGAAGTCCCGTATGCCTGGCCTGCGGATCTGCGCGATACGTTTGCTCCCTACTGGATCGGCTTCCCGGGTTTCTACAAGGCGCAGGATTCCATGACCGCGCAGTTTGGCCATCTCTTCCCCGTGTGGCTCGCCCAGGCCTTCGCAACGCTGGGTGCGCCCGGGCTCTTTCGGCTGAACGCGGTGTTCGCCTGGCTCGCACTGGGGATCTTCTTCGGACTCTGCCGTCTCCTGGTGGGGCGGGCCGCGGCGGTGGTGGCGACGCTGTTCCTCGCCTTCAATCCGAGTCAGCTGTGGATGGCGCGCATCACCCTGAGCGAGGTCTTTGCGCAATTGTTCATTTGGTCGGGGCTTCTCGTTTTCCTGCAGGCGGTGAAAGCCCGCAACCTGGGCCTGGCGCGGTGGGCAGGAGCATTCTTCGGACTGTCCGCGTTCGTGCGCTTCGACGGCTTCCTGGTGCTGCCGCTGTTGTTCCTCGCGCACGCTGTGTTCACGTTGCTGAGCGCCGGCGGCAGTCAGCCACAGGACAGCGCGGCGGCCAGCTCGACGCCCTCCGCGGTCTGGGGCGCGGTGTACCAAACGGCCCTGCCGGTGTGTGCGTTGGCCCTGATGTACTATGCGTCGTTCAGCTTGCCGTACTTTCGCGAGGTCTCGCAGTTCTATCTGCGGCCGCTGGTGGAGGCGACCGTCGCCGGCGGAGTCGTCTTGCTGCTCGCGTTGCTGGTGGCGCGGACGTCAGCGGCCCAACGCCTCGTTCCATTGCTGACCAGCCACGTGGTGTTTGGATGCATCGCCGCCCTGGTGGTCGCTCTGGCTGCCTACGCGTATTGGCTGCGCCCCGGCGCCGCGGTCAAATCGAACCTCAGTTATGTCTGGCCTGGCTATTATTTCGATCGCACGAGAGACTACGGCCGCGACTCCCTGGTGAACCTGGCGCGCTATCTGTCGCCACCCGTCGTCTGGGTCGCGGTCGCCGGTTGGGTGTTCTCCCTGTGGGGCCTGCTGCGCCGGGCAGACGATCGCTGGCGCGCCTTGTTGCTCGTCCTGTCTGCCGGCGGCACGTTCCTCTACATCTGGAGTCCCGGCACCTTCCCAGACCATTTTTGGGCGATCCGCCGCTTCGTGCCGATTGTCGTTCCGGCGTTTGTTCTTTTTGCGGCCGTGGGGATGCAGGCTGTCCTCGTCCGACTGGGGCGCCCGTGGTCGCCACTCGTCGCGGCGGTAACCCTCGTCTTCCTGTCAGTGTGGACCATTCAGGCAGGAAGCTTGATCTTCACCTTCACCGAGGATGCGGGATACTACCGGCAGCTGCAGGAATTGGCCGAGAAGCTACCGGCTGATGAGTGGATTGTCGTGGTCGGCCACGCCGAATGGGTGACGCCGCTGTACGTCGCGTTCGATCGCAAGCTGGTGCCCCTCGGCGTCAGCACCAAGAGCAAGGCCGCCATGAGGAATTGGCTGTCCCAGCAAGGCCGTCTGGGCCACGGCGCCTACCTGCTTTTCGAGGAACGCGACGAGACGCGCAACATGGCACTCGATCGAAACCATCACAATACGCCGCTGGACGTGAGCGACGTCAGTGTGAAGCTCCCAAGCGTCGTCCTGACACGCAACTTCACGGAAGCGACCACCGATCCGCCGCCGAAGAGGATCGGCAACTGGGATCGGGAGATTGTCGTGTACCAGGCGGCCGCGCCGGGGTCGGCCCCTGCAGGATCGCCCGCACCGTCGGAGTAGGTCCATGTGCGGAATCTGCGGCGTCGTCGGTCCGGGCGCCGGCCGCGCCCTCGGCGAGCGCATGAACGCGAGCCTCGCGCACCGCGGTCCGGACGGTGCCGGCCTCTACGAAGATGACGGTGTAGTGCTCGGCCACCGGCGCCTCAGCGTCATCGACCTGGTCAGCGGCGGCCAGCCGATGTCGAACGAGGACGGCAGCGTCTGGGTGCTGCACAACGGCGAGATCTACAACTTCCGTGAGCTGCGGCGCGAGCTGGAAGGTCAAGGCCATCAGTTCCGCACCACCAGCGACACCGAGGTGCTCGTGCATTTGTACGAGCAGTATGGCGACGGCTTCCTGCCGAAGCTCGATGGGATGTTCGCCGTGGCGCTGTGGGATCAGACGCGCCGCCGCCTGCTGCTGGCACGCGACGAGTTCGGCATCAAGCCGCTGCACTACCACTTCGACGGTCACACCCTGCGCTTCGCTTCGGAGGTCAAAGCGCTCCTGCAAGACCCGGCCGTTCCGCGGGCGGTGGACCCGCAGGCGCTGCACTACTTCCTCAACCTGCGCTTCATCCCCGGCGAACGCACGCTGTTCGCCGGCATCTGCCGGCTGCTGCCGGCGCATTACCTGACCTTCGAACGCGGCACGCTGCAGATACAGCGCTACAGCCAGCTGCAGCCGACGGACGAGCCGCGACGCGACGAGGGGTACTACATCGACGGCATCCGTCACTACCTGCGCGCGGCGGTGCGCAAGCAACTGGTCAGCGACGTGCCGCTCGGCGTGTACCTGTCCGGCGGACTCGACTCCAGCGCCCTCGTCGCCTGCATGAGCCAACTGGTGAACGCGCCGGTACAGACCTTCTGTCTGGGCTTCAACGAACCCAGCGACGAGTTGGCCGACGCGCGCGTCGTCGCCGCACACTTCAAGACGCAGCACCACGAATTGTTGGTCGACGCCGATCCGTTGCGCCGCTACCCGGAGGTGATCTGGCACGCCGAGGAGCCGAAGGAAAACATCCTGCAAGGCTACTTGCTGGCGCAGTTTGCCCGGCAACACGTGAAGGTCGTGCACGGCGGCCTCGGCGGCGACGAGCTGTTTGCCGGCTACACCAACAACCAGTTCATCTATCCGACGCAGCGGCTGCACCGTCTGGTGCCGGCGTGTGCGCAAACCCATCTCTTCCAGCCGCTCAGCCGCTGGTTGGGCGCGGTGCAGAACGCCAGCGGCTGGCTGCGACTCGACGAGTACCGCCGCGGCCTGCAGATGCTGCTCGCGCTGGGCGATCCGGAGCGCTACTACCTCATCCTGCGCAACACCTGGGACTACGATCCGAGCGCCTTTGGGACGCTCTACGGCCCGGCGCTGTGCGAACAGCCGCTGCGCCTCACGCACACCGAGTTCGATGGCTACTTCGGCGCCAATCACGGGCCGACGGTATTGGACCAGGTGCTGCGCGCGGAGTTGCACACCAAGATGGTGGACGACTTCCTGATGAACGAAGATCGCACGTCGATGGCCCACGGGCTGGAGGTCCGTGTGCCGTTCCTCGATCGCGACCTGGTGCGCTTTGCGCTGGGCATCCCGGCGGACATCAAGATGAAGCACAACCAGACGAAATACATCTTCCGCCGGGCGATGACCGGGGTGCTGCCCGCGCACACGCTACGCAAGAAAAAGTGGGGCTTCAGCTTCAACCCGTACCATCAGTTTCAGAAGGACCTCAAAGGCGCGGCCGAGCGCATCCTCACCCGCGAGCGCGTCGCCGCGCGCGGCTGGTTCAACTACACCTACCTGCGCCGCATCCTCGACCACCCGCCGCACCCGCGCCTGCGCTGGCACTACTTCTTCCTGTGGCTGGCGTTGGGCTTGGAGATCTGGGCGCAGATGTTTCTCGATGGGCCGGTCGCCAGCCGCGCGGCAGAGATCGAGGCGTATGGGGATAGGGTGACCGGATAGGGTGTCAGGTGTTGGGTGTTGGGTGTCGGATTGCCCCTCTGCTCCCATTGGCGTGACCTGTTCCAAGCGGTCGACCGGCAGGTTACGCCGCAGGCGTTGCGCAACACAGCCCAGGGTTGACGCGGTAGCGGCTACCCTGGGCAATCCCAATAGGAGGTCTTCTACCCTGAAAGGGTAACGCTCTTGATATGGAGCACTGCATGTGTTGACATTAGTGGCATGGCACAGTCTCTATCAAATATTCTTGTTCACCTCGTCTTCTCAACCAAAGAACGGTGCCCCCTGCTTGCGAACGGCACCGATCGGGCAGCAATGCATCGCTACCTTGGCGCTATCTCTGCGCGCCTGGGTTGCCCAGTGATCCACGTTGGTGGCGTCGCCGATCATGTGCACTGCCTGGCACGGCAAGGCCGCACCATCACAGTCGCCGAGTGGGTCAAGGAACTCAAACGCGTGTCCGCGCAGTGGGCCAAGACGCAGAGCGCCTCACGGCGCGCGTTTCAGTGGCAGGCCGGATATGGCGCATTCTCGGTGAGCCAGTCGCTGAGTCGAGAGGTGGAACGCTATATCGAAAGGCAAGAGGAGCATCACCACAAGTTCGATTTTCAGACGGAGTTCCGCAAGCTGCTCGATGCCCACGACGTGGCATACGATGAACGGTACGTGTGGGATTGAGGCGGTGTGGCGCAACCCCTTCAGCGTTGACGACTGTTCCAAACGAGCGGCCCAGGGTAGCCGCAAAGAGACGCGGCAACCCTGGGCTATGTTGCGCAACGCCTGCGGCGTAGGGACCATCTAACGAGCGACTCTGCCTGGAACGCTGCTCCCCCTATGCCCGTGACTTCGTGTGTCACCGAAGCGGGGGCGTCTTACGCCAAACCGCCAGACCGCACATTTTTCTTGACATCCTCTCCCCCCTCGTGCGAACAATTCGACCGTTGAATTCAACGACTGAATCCGTGGGCGTCCGGTTGGATACGAGGGCGAAGGTGAAGGAGCCGCCGCCGATAGATAAGCATGCGCAGTTGCGCTTGCTCGATGCGGTCGAGGCGCAGCCCGAGACCACGCAGGCCGACCTGGCGGCGCGTGTCGGCGTCGCGGTCGGCACCGTCAACTGGTACCTGAAGCGCTTTGCCGCCGACGGCTACATCCACATCACGCGCATCGGCCGCTGGCGCTGGCGTTACATCCTGACCCCGCATGGCATCACCGAGAAGGCACGGCTGGGGAAATCGTTTGTCGAACGCAGCATGCGCTTCTATCGCGAGATGCGGCAGACCGCCCGCCTGCGGCTGTCCGAGGTGCGCGCGGCGGGCTTCAACGCGGTGCGCATCGCCGGGGAGGATGATCTGGCCGACATCTGCCGGTTGACGTGTTTGGAACAGGGAGTGCCGGTGGCCGACGAGGCTACGCTTCCGCTGTTACGCGCCGACGCGGCCGACGTACACATCGAGTGGCCGGATGCAGTGAGCCGCGCGCGCGAGTAGCGGGGTCGGTGGTAGCCGGCGCTGCCGCGGCGGCGTGGCGGACACAGGAGAAATGAGCACAGCACTGGCGGAGCAGGCGCCGCATGGGCGGAGCTATACGCCGCGATCAGAGGATGGAACGGTCCTCCAACCGCTGATCATCGAACCCCCACGCGGCTGGAAACCGGTCAGCTTCAGCGAGCTGTGGGAGTACCGCGAGCTGCTCTACTTCCTGATCTGGCGCGACATCAAGGTGCGCTATAAGCAAACCGTCCTCGGTGGCGCGTGGGCGATCCTCCAGCCGATCCTGACGATGGCCGTCTTCACGCTGCTCTTCGGCCGCTTGGCGAAGATGCCGTCGGACGGCGTGCCGTACCCGATCTTCAGCTACGCCGCGTTGGTCCCGTGGACCTTCTTCTCCAACGGCCTCTCCAAGACGACGACGTGTCTGGTGGAGAGCGGCAGTATCCTCAGCAAGGTGTACTTCCCGCGCCTGCTGATCCCGCTGGCCAAGGTGCTCTCGGGCCTCGTCGACTTCGCCATGGCGTTCGTGGTGCTGGTGGTGATGATGCTGTGCTACGGCATGCTGCCGACGCTGCGCACCCTCTGGCTGCCGCTCTTCCTGCTCCTGGCGGTGGTGGCGCTCCTGGCGGTGGGCCTGTGGTTCTCCGTGTTGAACCTGCGCTACCGCGACATCGGACAGGCAATCCCGTTTGTCATGCAGTTCTGGCTGTTCGTCACGCCGATTGCGTACCCGAGCAGCGTTCTGGCGCAGCCGTGGCGCACACTCTACGGCTTGAACCCGATGACCAGCGTCGTCGAGGGCTTCCGCTGGGCGCTGCTGGGCAGCGGAGCGGTCGAGCTTCCCGTGCTCGCGGCATCGGTATCGGTGGCCTTGCTTACGCTGGCGAGCGGCGTCTTTTACTTCCGCCGCGTAGAATGGGCGTTTGCGGATATACACTGAGGGGAATTGCGGATTGCGGAAGCCGCATCAGGTGGGCAGTAGCTCAATCCGAAATCCCGTAACCGGTTTAGACGTCTGAAGTGGGACCGTTGGGCCTCACCATTCACACCGCCTGGGGCGGCTGTCGACCTCCTAACCGTGCTGCCCCAGGCTATCGTCTGGCCGCCCCTTCAGGGCTCAAGGCAAACGCTTTCCCCAAGGTGGAAAATCAACAGCCCCAAACGGGGCGGACAGACATCAGCCTGGGGCAGTTAGGGCTGGCGTTTGGCACGCGCCCCAGGCGGCAGGGGTCGCCTTCACCAGGCTAAACGGTTACGAAATCCCAAATCCGAAATTCCCCTATGATTGCCATTCGCACCGAGGGACTGGGAAAACGCTACGAGATCGGCGCCCGGCGCGAGCAGCCGGACACGTTGCGCGACATGCTCAGCGACACGCTGGCTGCGCCGCTGCGTCTGTGGCGCCGCGGGCGTGCGGCGCCGGCCCGCCGACCGCGGTCCGATACCTTCTGGGCGCTGCGCAACGTCTCCTTCGAGATCAAGAGCGGCGAGATCCTGGGCATCATCGGCCGCAACGGCGCCGGCAAGAGTACGCTGCTCAAGATTCTGTCGCGGGTCACCAAGCCGACCGAAGGGCGGGTCGCCGTCTACGGGCGGGTTGCCTCCTTGTTGGAAGTCGGCACCGGCTTCAATCCGGAGCTGACCGGCCGCGAGAACGTCTATCTGAACGGCGCCATTCTGGGCTTGCGCAAGGCCGAGATCGACCGCAAGTTCGACGAGATCGTGGCGTTCTCCGAGATCGACCGCTTCATCGACACACCCGTCAAGCGCTATTCGAGCGGCATGCACGTGCGGCTCGGGTTCGCCGTGGCAGCGCAGCTCGACCCGGAGGTGCTCATCGTCGACGAGGTGCTGGCGGTGGGCGATGTCGCCTTCCAGAAGAAGTGCATGCGGAAGATCGAGGAGGCCCGCGACAGCGGGCGGACGATCCTGCTGGTGAGCCACAACATGGGCTTCATCCTGCAACTGTGCGCGCGCTGCATCTGGTTGGAAGCTGGCGCGGTGGCCGCGGAGGGTGATCCGGCGACGGTGGTGTCGCGCTATGTGGGCGGCGCGCAGCCCCAGGCAGCGGGAAGTCTGCTGGACGCGCGCGTGCAGTCGCACGGGGTGGCGGTGATGCAGGCCGACGTGTTCAACGATCGCGGGCAGGCGCGCTCCACCATTCCGTACGCCGACCCCTTCTCGATTGCAGTGGAGTACGACGTGGACCGGCCGATCGACGGGTTGCGCATCGGGCTGCGCCTGCACAACGAACGCAACATCCCGGTCCTGTACACCGCGACTTCGGATTGTGCGTCGCTCGATGGCCGCGTCGGCGTGCCGGGCCGGCACTGCAGCCGCGTGCGCATCCCCGGCGCGTGGTTGGCGCCGGGCCACTATGGGGTCGAGCTGATCGTCTGGTCGCCGCAGGTCAAGACGCACCATCGCATCGCCAACGCGCTCGGCTTCGAGGTGGTCGACGCCCCCGTCGACATCGCCGGAGCGGAGGTGCTGCGGCCGACGTTGGAGTGGCGGGTCGATGGGGACAGTGACGGCACATCGGCCAGCGCGGTCGCCTGGGGGCGCGGGGGATGAAGAAGAAGGCGATGCGAGTGGATCTTGGGAAGTGGCAGAGCAGTGAACAACAACAGCCGCCAACATGGCTGAGCCAGGGGCTTCACCCCTGGCTTGTGAGTACCGCCCCTGCGGGGCTGATGGTTGAAGGGCAGCAATCACGCGGTCCTCAGCCCCGGAGGGGCGGCACTCCATAGCCCGGGGTGCAGCCCCGGGCGCTTGGCGTCGCGCCCGCCCATCGCTCCAATTCTTCGCGCGGTGCCAAACCCGACGCGCCCTTTTGCCGCAAGTTTTTCCGCTGCCCAGATTTCTTCGTCTACCCACTCAGGCTGAAGAAGACCCATGATCTATCTGTTCAGCGTCGCCGCGCCGGCGCGCTCGGGCACGCAGCGGTTGTCGCGGTTGTTCACCATGGAGCATCCGTTCTGCTACCACGAGCTGACGACGCTACTGCAGCCGTATCCGAGCAACGAGGCGCTGCACGATCTGTTCGCCAATTCGTGTCGCCTCTGGCCGGATGAAGTCGCGGCCTTGGAGAGGTCGAAGCAGTGGCTGGCGGGCATTCAGTGACCGGCTCCGTTTGCGAGGAGAAGGCGTCAACCCTTCGAGGCGAATCAAGTAAAGGT
>DATKMS010000348.1:0-15001 GCA_035541735.1 Candidatus Margulisiibacteriota bacterium | reverse complement strand
GCCTCCGCAGCGTGAGCGGTTGATGATGGACTTCGACGACGTTCGGCTCGTCCTGAGGCGCGGCCCGCCTTTCAGGCCGCGTCTCGAAGGGCGCCCGCTGGGTACGACGCTCCGCGAGTGATGGCGCCCGTCAGTTGAGCCACCAGAAGCGCGCGGCGTTGTCACAGACGATCTTGTGCCGTTCTTCCTCCGGTACGTTGACGAACAAGCTTTCGATCGTCTTCCGCGAGTACGGCCAGTCGTTGCCGTGATGCGGGAAGTCGGTCGACCAGGCCATGTTGTTGAGGCCTACCTGGTGGCGGACCGACACCCCGTTGTAGTCGGTGATGAAGGTCGCCAGGCAGTGGTCCTTGAAGTACTGGCTCGGCACCTTCTTCACCTTGGTGTTGGTCCAGTGCCGGTTACGCCAGTAGCGATCGTCGACCATCTCGAGGAAGTGCGGGATCCAGCCGCAGCCGACCTCGACGAACGCCACGCGCAGTTTTGGAAAGCGATCGAAGACGCCCTGGAAGATCAGCTCAACGAGGATGGGCATGGTGAACATCAGCGACGACGCGCCGATGGCCACGCTGCCCTTGTTCGACGCGCCCATCTTGGCCTGCTGTGCCGCCAGGAGCAGGTGGATCGAGACCGGCATATCGATCTGCGCGGCGGCATCCCAGAACGGATCGTCTTCGGGCCGCAGGTTGTCGCCGCCCGACGGCCAAGCGGACAGCGCAACCCCCTTGTAGCCCTCCTTCTTGGCGCGTTCGAGTTCCTTCACGCTGGTATCGATCCCGACGTTCGGCGTCTGGAAGATGCCGATCAGCCGGTCGGGGTCGGGCGCGCAGAAACCGTCCTTGAGCCAGCGGTTGTAAGCGCGGATGCCCGCCAGGTGCGCGTCGGCATCCTGGTTCTTCATGAAGGTCAGCATGGCGCGTTGCGGCGGGTAGAGGATCTCGGCGTCGACGCCGTCGACGTCCATCAACTCGAGCCGCTTGTCCCCCAGGTAGCAGCCGGGATGAATCTCACGCGCTGCGGTGTTCGTTGGCTTGCCATAGCGCGCCCCGGTCCACTTCAGCTCTTCGGGGCGCGTGCCGACGCAGCTGACCAAGCCCAGGGGCTCGGGCGTGCTCGCGCCCATGTAGATCCACGCGTGCCCGCCGTCCTTGTCCTCGACGAGCTTCGGGGCGGTATCGAGATACTTCTTCTCGAGCCACTTCTCCCAGAGGTCCGGCGGCTCGAGCGTGTGAGAGTCGGACGAGATGATGTGATACTCGCGCTGTGCCATGTCGAGTTGCTCCTCCTCGGGATTCTGTCTTTGCCCCGACATAGCGCAGGACGCAAGCGGATGCGAGACGACAGACAACAGACGTGCAGACAACAGACGGCGGACAAAGAAGCTCCGGCGCCCAAAACACCGAGTACGACGTTCTGTGGTCTGTTCTCTGCTGTCTGTCGTCTGTGGTCTGTAGTCTGTCCTCTCTCAGCAAAAATCCGAGCCGCCGTCGACGTTGATGTTGGCGCCGGTCATGTACGAGTTGGCGCGGGAGCCGACGAAGGCGATCACCGGTCCGATCTCGCTCGGATCGCCGGCGCGCGGCAGGTGTGCCGGGTGGCCGAAGTCCTCGGCAATCCAGCGCATGCAGTCGTAGAGGTTGTCCGGGTCGAGCCCGCGCTCGGGCGGCAGGCGGCGCATCGCGGCCTTGAAGGATGCGGAGGCGAACGAGCCGGGCGACACCGTGTTCACGAGGATCTCTTCCCTGGCGAGCACCAACGACATGTTCTTGCTGATGCTGGTCATCGCCGCCTTCGCCGCCGTGTAGGCGGCGAGCCGCGCGCTCTGCCGCTTGGTCGAGTGCGCCGAGACGTTCACGACGCGCGCCCATTCTGCCTTGCGCAACAGCGGCAGCGCGGCGCGCGTGCAGCGCACGGCGGCGAGCGCACCGATTTCATACGCCGCCACCCATTCGGCGTCAGCGATCGTCTCGAAGGTCGAGAGGCTCGCGCCGGGTCCGGCAGCGTTCACCAGCGTGTTCAGTTCTCCCCAGCGGCGCTCGACCGCGGCGAAGGCGGTGTCGATTGTTGCCGGTTGAGTGAGGTCGACCTGAACGCCCCATGCATCCGGGCTGCCGAGCCGCCTCAGCGCAACGATCGTCTCATCGATCCCCGCCTGCCCGCGTGCCAGCACGACCACGCGTGCCCCGTCGCGCGCGAAGCATTCCGCTGCGGCGCGCCCCATGCCCTTCGTGCCACCCTGCACACAGACGGCGGCGCCTGTCAGTCCGAGATCCACGCCTGCTCCATAGCGCAAGTACGAGGCCCGGCTCCAGCCTCGCGCGCGGCGCCAAAGCGGAACGGCACCGATGAGGGTAACCCGCATGTTGACATCAAGGCATCAAATGATAGTGTCCTGATGCATGCGGACCACGCTCACCCTGGAAGAGGACGTCGCCGCCGAGCTTGGGCGCCTGCAAAAGGCGCGCAATGAGCCGTTCAAGCGTACGGTCAACGCCGTGCTGCGCGCCGGTCTGGCAACGCTCGCGGCCAAGCGGCCGCTCAAGAGCCGTCGCTACCAAACAGAACCAGTCTCCCTCGGAACGCCGCGGCTGAAGAACCTCGACGACATCTCGGAAGTGCTCGCATTCGCCGAGGGCGAGACGCACGCGTGATCCTGGTCGACGCGAATCTCCTGCTCTACGCGACGATCTCCAATTTCGAGCAGCACAAGCCGGCACGCGCCTGGCTCGACGAAAGCCTCAACGCGGCGGCGCGCGTCGGCCTCCCGTGGCCGAGCCTGCTGGCGTTTCTGCGCATCAGCACGAACCAGCGCGTCTTTCCGCGGCCGCTGGCTGTGCGCCAGGCGTGGCGGCGCGTGTGCGTCTGGCTCGATCTGCCCAACGTGTGGATCCCCGAACCCAGCGAACGCCATCGTCAGCTTCTTGAATCCTTCCTCAGCGGCACCGCGAGTTCATCGAAGCTCGTGTCCGACGCTCATCTGGCGGCCATTGCCGTGGGCCACGGCCTCACCCTGTGCAGTACGGATGGCGATTTCGCCCGCTTCAACGGATTGCGCTGGGAGAATCCATTGCGGCCCTCGCCTCGCTAAGAGACGACGACCGCCGGCGTAGCCGGCGCTGCACAGGTAAGACACCGGGCGATCGCGGGCTGCGGCGGAGAGTCGGGGTCGACGGGTCGATCTGCCTCAGCACTCCCGATACAACTTGGCGCGCCGCCGCACGGGATCCAAGAGCGAGAGATCGTTGGGCTCCATGTGGTACCCCTTGGGATGCGGGGGCCGCGCCTCGAGTCCCAAGGCCTCGATGACTCGCGCATGCTGGTAGTAGCCGGTGTAGGTGTGCAGGGTGAGCGGCAGGAGGAAGCCCCACTCGTTCAACAGACGCAGCTTGTCCTCCCGCGCCAGCGCCGCGAAGCCCGAGGCGTTGCGGCTGCGCGCTTGGTTGTCGAGGTCCGAGAGCCCCTGTGCCACCATGGCGATGAGTTCGGGCGCCTTTTGCAGAGCCTCCACGACGTAACCCGCAAGCCCGAGCTGTCCTGCCCCGGGCAATCTTCGATCGGTGCTTGGCGGGATGATTTCGTCGAGCACGCTTGTCAGCACCCGAGACTCTTCGTTGGATAGATCTCGTTTGTTCGACTCGTTATCCATACTGGCGGTCCCGTCGGGGGTTCAATCAAATAGGGTTGCGAGGTTCTTCTTCATGGTGTCGGCAATATAGAGCGCGAGGGCTTGAATGGTATTGGTGGGGTTCACCGCCGCGGCCGTGACGAAGATGCTGCCGTCGATGATGAAGAGGTTGCGCACATCGTGACAGCGGCCCCACTCGTTGACGACTGATGTCGTCGGATCTGTCCCCATCCGCGCCGTTCCCATGAGGTGCCAGCCGGCGAACGGGAGCGGAGCCTCGGCGACAGTCTCCTTCGCACCGGCCGCCTCCAGAACCTCCGTCGCCCGCGCCACACAGTGCTCCAACATCTTGCTGCTGTTCTCGCTGAGACGATAGGTCACCTTCGGGGCTGGGATGCCGTCGGAGTCTTTGAGATCCGGATCGAGGGTCACGCGGTTGCTGTGCTCCGGAAGGTCCTCGCAGATCACCACCATGCCCGCGGTGCGGTCGAAGAGTTCGGCGAAGGCGCGGTGGTGGTCGGTGCCCCACGGAATGCGGCCCCACTGCATGCCGCGCATCGCGGTGGACACCGGCCCGAAGCTTCTGACGATCTCGAACGAATAGCCGCGGACGAAGCCGCGCGCGACGTCGGTCTCGTAGAACTCCTGACTCATGACGCAACAGCCGGTGGGCCCTTTGTAGCCTTCCAGCGGCTCGTCGAAGATGCCAGTCACCATGGCATAGGGATGAAACATGAGATTCCTACCCACGAGGCCGCTGCGATTGGCGAGCCCATCGGGAAAGAGTGTCGATCGGGAATTCAGGAGCAGCCGCGGCGTGCCGATGCCGTTGCACGCCACTACCACGACGTGCGCTTGCTGCCGGCGTTCCACACCGTCCGCATCGTAGTAGATGACGCCGTCGGCCATGCCGTTGGCGGCGACGGTGATCTCGCGTACGCGGCAGCGGGTCTTGAGCCGCACGCCCTGGCGCAGCGCGGCGGGCCAGTAGGTGATGTCGGTGCTGGCCTTGGCACCTTGCGCGCAGCCGAGGAGACAGGTGCCGGCATTGATGCACGGTGCGCGGCCTTCGTGTTCCTGCGTGGTGATGGCGCTGTCGGAGGGCCACCAATGCCAGCCGAGCCGATTGAAGCCCTTCGCCAGCGTCTCGCCCAGCTTGCCGAGCGCCACTGGCGGCAGCGGTACGGTCTTCGGCGGATACATCGGGTCGCCGGCCAATCCCGAGACGCCCATCATGTGCGCATTGACGTCGTAGAACGGCGCCAGGCGCTGGTAGTCGACGGGCCAGTCGTCGGCGACACCGTCGAGCGTCTTGACCTGGAAATCCGACGGATGAAAGCGCGGAAAGTGGGCGGCGTACATGATCGTGCTGCCGCCGACGGCGTTGAACATCGAGGCCTGGATCGGTGAGGCGGAGTCATTGACGGGATAGTCTTCGCGTCGTCCGCGCGCGTTGGGGCTGAGGGCGAAATCGCCGAGTTGGCTCAGCTCCCAGTCCATCCGCATGCCCGGATACGATTCCGGTTTCATCCAGTCGCCCTGCTCGAGGCAGAGGATGTTCATGCGTGTCTCCGCCAGGCTCCAGGCGAACGCGGCACCTGCGGCGCCGGAGCCAACAATCAAGACGTCGACAGGTTGTTCCGACATCGGAGCACTCTCTTCCAGGACGGTCTTAGCGCGCGCCGGGGTCGTGAGTCGAGCGGAGAAGTCAGGCTCCTGCTGGCTCAGTGCGCCACCGGCAGGGTGAAGGTGATCGTTGTGCCGCACGTGGTGTCGCCTTCCATCCCGATGCGCCCACCGTGCGCTTCAACGGCCAGCCGGCAGAATGCCAAGCCGAGCCCGCTTCCATGGCCTGCCTCACGGCCGGCGACGAACTTCTGAAACACACGTGGCCGCAGTGACGGTGCAATCCCGGGCCCGGTGTCGCCGACCGAGACCGCAAGTTGCCGCTGTGACGGCGCCAGCTGAGCGCTGATGTGAATGGCACCCCCGTTGGGTGTGAACTTGATCGCGTTGTCGATCAGGTTGTGCAACACGCGGACAATCAAGCGCGCATCGACGAAGAGCACCGGCAGGTCTTGCGGCACCTCACTCTCCAGCCGCAGTTGCTTTTCCGCGGCCAGCGGGTGCTGCAGCTGCACCGCCTCGGCAACCAGCGCCGCCAGGTGCACCCGCCGCCGCTCGAGCGGCAGTTGGCCACCTTCCAGGCGACTGACATCCAGAATCGAGTCGACCAGTCCCAACATGCGCTGCGCATTGGCCCGCGCAATCTGCAGCATCTCTTGCTGCACCGGCGCCTCTTCTGCCGCGGCTTCCAAGGCTCCCTTGATGCTAGCCAACGGGTTGCGGAGGTCGTGCACCAAGGCGTGCGTCAGGTCGTCGCGCAACTCATCGAGCAGCTTGCGATCGGTGACGTCGCGCAACAGCAGCACGCGTCCGCTGGTTCGTCCGCGTGGATCGTGCAGCGGCGCGCTGCGGATGTCGAGATACACCGCGCCCAGGCGGATCTCGCCGGCGTGCCCCAGCTGCGTGGCGATGTCGGGCCACGTTGCCAGGGCGGTTGCGAGGTGTTGGCCCACCGGTGAACCCTGCGTGAGGCCGATCATCTGCTGCGCGGCGGGGTTGATGTCGGCGATGCGATCCTGCGCGTCGAGCACCACGACGCCGTCACCCATGCTCTCGATGACGGTATCGCGAGCGACCGGCACCAGGTCGAAGAGCTGAAAGCGGAACATGCCCCAGGCACAGGCGAGGCCGGTCAGCGTGAAGGCGAAGGGTGTCAGGTCGAGACCACGCAGCGGACTCCAGCCCGCCAGATAGACGGCGTTGCTGACCCACGGGATGGCGAGACCGGTGAGGAGGGCAACGGTCTGGCCGCGGTAGACGGGTGACGATCGCAGCAGCGCACGCGCCAGTGCCAGCGTGCCCACAAAAATGAGCCCATAGTTGTACGCCGCGAAGATCCAAAACCAAGTTCCGTGGTCATAGATGAGCAGCGCGTCGGCGCCGGGCGACGCGGGGGTGATGCTGGTCCATATGAGCCGGTGCCACTCGTTGGTGACCGCGAGAATGACGGTGATGCACGGCATGATCCACAGCACCAGCCCATTGCGCCTGGTCAGCCAGCCCGCCTGCTGGCTGTAGCCGACGGCAAACATCAACCACAACGCCGGTACACTGCCGATGCCAAGGTACTCGATCTTGGCGCACAGGATCTTGGCGGCCAGCGTCGGCACCGCCTTCTCCAACGCGCTCATGAATGCCCACTCCGCGGATGCCAGCATGAGCAAGGCGAACCACGTGCCGCCCGGCATGGCACGCCGTTGCCACGCCACCAGCGCCAGCGCTGCAGCCAGGCCCGCGGTGAACAACAGGGCAAGGGCGTGCGGTGTAAAGTGCATGCTGCGGGGGGTGCTCCGTTGCGACCTTGTGCCACACAGGCGAGGTCGATACCACAGCGCGGCGCCGGCGATCCGGCTCTGCCCTCAAAAGGGTCGGGCTGGGTTGCGCACAAAACCCAGCGTGGACCAGGCCAGGACTTCGCCCGTGAAGAGCAGACGGGGGTGAGCGCACCGACCTTGCGCGCACGTTACAACTCGATGTGTGCACCGCGCTCGACCGCCCGGTTCGGCGGGATCTCGAAGCACACGGTTGCCGACGGAGCGTTGCGTGCGAGCAACCCATAGAGGCGCTGGCGCCAGCGCGCCATGTGCGACGGGCCGGAAGGCAAGAGCATTTCGCGACCAAGCATGAACGTCGTCGATCTCTCAGTCACCTGCAGGGAACTGTCCGAGTCGGCTCTGGCTCCGCGGCGTGAATCCACCCCCTCGGAGGTGCTGGGTTGGGCGAGCGCTTCGATGGTCACGCTCGCATCGATGCTGGTTCGAGGCGAGGTGGGTGCATCCTGGTACTGGCACGCGCTCCGCCGCCGCCGAGTCTGATCAACTCCGCCCAGATTTTCCGGCCGGCATCGGTCAATGCCCAACCCGTGTGAGCGATGCGGATCAGCAGCCCTTGGTTCTCGAGGCTGCCGATCCGCTCTCTCACCGCGTCCGGATCGAAGCCGCACGGCCGTGACGATCCGTCGGCGCATTCGATGGTGAGCCGTCCGCCGTCATCGCGAGCTGCCATGCCACTGGGAGCCATTTTGACGAACAGATCCTGCTCGACCACCGAGAGCCAGATGTGCTGGCCATTGAACCTGAACAGGTGTTGGCGAGGCGCGATCATGCTGTGGCCTCTTTGCAGCGCCGCGCTCCAAGTCCTTACAGCGCGTCCGGACCCCGCTCGCCGGTGCGAATGCGCACCACGTCGTCAACCGGCATGACGAATATCTTGCCGTCGCCGATCTTTCCCGTCCGTGCAGTGGTCTCGATAACCTGGACAATCTCGGCCACCTTCGCGTCGTTGACCAGCAGTTCGATCTTGACCTTGGGCAGGAAGTCGACGACGTACTCGGCCCCGCGGTAGAGCTCGGTATGCCCTTTCTGTCGCCCGAATCCCTTCACCTCCGAGACTGTCATGCCCACTACCCCGGCCTTTGACAGTGCCTCCTTCACCTCGTCGAGCTTGAAGGGCTTGATGATCGCTTCGATTCGTTTCATGACATAGCCTCCGTTCGCAGAGGATCTCAGCGCTCTCGGCCGGCGTCTCGGGTTCAGCCCGAGATGCTCCGTCCACCCGAGTGCATTGCGAAGTCCGGGTACGCAGGGGCGCCGACCTCTGGAATGTCGAGGCCTTCGAGTTCTACGTCCTTGGGCACTCGGATTGGCGTAATCAGGTCGCTCAGCTTGAACCACACGTAGGCCATAACGAACCCAAAGACGGCGACCACGATCCCATCGAGCATCTGCGCGCCGAACTGCGACGCATCACCGTACAAGAGGCCGCGCACCCCGTCGGAGCCGTAGGCCTTCACGAAGCTGTCGCGCACCACACCGTTCCAACCCGCACCGTATTGCCCAGTCGCGAAGATGCCGACGGAGATGACACCCCAGACCCCGTTGATGCCATGCACCGAAATCGCGCCAACCGGATCGTCGATGCCGCGATTGTCGAAGAAGAGGACACTGAAGACAACCAGCACACCGGCGATAGCGCCAATAGCCGCCGCGCCCCATGGATCAACGAACGCGCACGGCGCGGTGATCGCCACCAGGCCGGCGAGCATGCCGTTGCAGAGCATCGATGGATCGTGCTTCAAGCCTTTCAACTCCAGCGTCACCATCGCGCCCAGGGCGCCCGTGATGCTTGCCAGCATCGTGTTGACGACGACGTAGCTGATGCGCAGATCCGTGCCGGCCAGCGTCGAACCGGGATTGAACCCGAACCACCCAAAGGCCAGGATGAAAGTACCGAGCACCACCATCGGGATGTTGTGTCCGGGGATGGCTTGCGGCTTGCCATTCACGTACTTCCCAATCCGCGGACCGACAACCATCGCCCCGGCGAGGCCGATGAAGCCGCCCATGGCGTGCACGACGCCCGAACCGGCAAAGTCGACCGCACCATGCCCGAGACCCCAGTTGATGCCCATTTGCGCGAGCCAGCCACCGCCCCACACCCAATTGGCGTACATGCAGTACGGCAGCGCCACCCACAGGCCGTAGATGACGAAGTTCCGCCACGCCCAGCGTTCCGCCATAGCCCCCGTCGGAATGGTGGCAGTAGTGTCCATGAACACCATCATGAAGAAGAAGATGCCCATGACGCTCACGTCACCGACGCTGCTACTCAGGAAAAAGCCCTTGGTGCCCAGCAACCCGTAGGTGTATGCGCCTGTCGCGTTACCGGCCGCGTCCACGGCAGCGCCGATGCCGATGCCGCTGTTCAGCACCGACAAGCCCGGACCGAGTGAGGCGTACCAACCCGGAGCGACCGGCCCGTTCCACCAGTTACCCCAGCCGATGGCGAAGCCGTATGCCCAAAATGCGATGCATCCCAGAGGATAGATGAGGAAGTTCATCGCCGATGTGTGCGCCGCGTTCTTCGCACGGCACAGCCCGGTCTCCACGAACATGAAACCGGCCTGCATGAACATGACGAGGAAGCCCGTGACCAGCGTCCACACCATGTTGATCGAGAACAGGTTGTGGGCGATGCGGTCGTACAGGTCGCCGCTGCTCAGCGATGATGGCACATCGCCCTTGGCGTCACCCGCTGGCGCCGCCCATGCGCCAGCAGCAGCGCCGGTTTGGTCGGGCCAGGCGGGTTTCTTAGGATCGTTCGTGCCTGAGAAATACGACGGAACCTGTGGTGCGGGTGGTTCGTCGGCGCGGGCACGTCCGGAAATGAGACAGATGATGCCGAATAGCGCCACGATGCCCAGTGCCTTCCCGGCATGGAGCAGGCGCCCATAGCACTGCCACGCGGGATCGTGCAGCCGCTCGAACAGGCGTGCGAGCCTGTCGACCCGAGTCGGGTACTCTGCGGTTGTGAACCCGGCCGTTAATGCCTCCATTGTCTTCACATCGCCCTCCTTGACTGGCAGCTGTCACGTGCTGCGGTCTGGACGCATCACAGAGCAATGCCGGTGCCGCAGATGGATTCGTCTGCACGGCACGCTCCAGGCAATGCACAAGGGCGAGCTTGGCGAACTGTTGGGCAGCAAATGTTTATTATGAAGGCAACGCCTAATTTAGTAGATCGACAAAATGATCCTATACTAGTAGCCAGAAAGTTCTACATCGCCTACATTGCATGGTGCGGCCAATGAGGCCCAATTTGTGTGGATAAATGACCGATTACGATGTGGCCGGGCAGGTAGAGGGGGTCGCTTTGGGTAGTACTTGCGAACTGGTAGGCTAGTTTCAATGAGCTAGTGACGACGAGCCCGGAGCTGCGCGGTGATGGTACAAATCCGAGCTGGTGTGCCGAGTTGCATTGAGGCGGCGGGCTTCGCTAGCGTATCGGGGCATCACGGCAAAGCGCCGTCTCGTTGAAGGGCAATCCGAATGATGCTGAACGGTTTTCCACCCCTGGAAAAGAACATTGCGCGGTGCCGCCTTGTCCTGTCGGTCGCCGCCTTCGTGGCGGTGTACGTTGATCCGACTGAGCCGCTGCTGTCACGCTGGATCCCGCTACAGAGCGGTCCGTTTGTGATCGACCCCCGCCTGCTCGCCGTCTTGATTGCCCACTTCGCGTTCAGCCTGCTGGTGTATATCGGGTTCACCGGCAAGCCCGTGTGGTCGCCGCGTGCGGCGGCGCGCACCGTGTGGATCGATGTGATGTTCGGCGCCGCCATGGCAACCCTCACCGAAGGTGTGACCAGCCCCGCCTATCCCTTCTTCGCCTTTGCGGTGGTCACGGCTGGACTGCGCCAGGGGCTCCGCCAGGCGATGCTGGTCACCGCCGCGAGTGTTGGTCTGTACTTGGCGTTCCTGGTGCTTTCCGCTCGCAGGGGTGCCGACGTATACATCATGCGGCCCGTGTATCTGGCCATCACCGGTTACCTCGTCGGCTATCTCGGACAGCAACGTGACGAGCTGCAAGATGAGTTGGCTCGGCTCGAGCAGGCGGAGCAACGTCACCGCATTGCTCGCGACCTGCACGACGGCTTTGCGCAGGCGCTCGCCGGAATCAATCTCCGCCTCGAAGGCTGTCGGCGGCTGTTGGCAAACCAGTCCGCCGCCGAGACGTCGGCCGAGCTCGCGGAGCTGCAACAAAGCGTCCAGCGCGAGTACGACAGCCTGCGGGCGTACATGCGCTCCCTTGCAGGTCTCGAGGTCGCCCCGGAGTCCGGGAACGAGGCGCCGCCGACGCGGCTCGTGGTCAACGCGCACGTGTCCGGGTCGGTGGAGCTGGTGGATCATGTCCTGCAGATCGCCCGCGAGGGCATCAACAACGTCCGCAAGCACGCGCATGCCCGGACGGCGACGATCAAGATCGAGACGGAACAGTCGCTGGTACACATCCGCATTGCCGACGACGGCGTGGGCTTCCGCGACGCGGCGCCGCCGTGGTCGATTGCATCGCGGGTCAAAGAAATCGGCGGCCGCCTGCAGATCCTGGGAAACCAGGAGGGTGGTGCCTGTCTGTCGATCACCCTGCCACAGAGCTGAGCGACGATGCAGACGCCGATTCGTCTCGTCGTTGCCGACGACCACCTGATCTTCCGCCAGGGCCTCCGGTCGCTGCTGAAGTCGGAGCCGTCCGTCGCGATCGTTGGTGAGACCGACCGCGCCGACGACATCGGCTCGGTGCTCGATCGTACCCCGTGCGATCTGCTCCTGCTGGACCTGCAGATGGAGCGCAGCTCTTTGGCGGACATCAAGGCTCTTGCCGCACGTGTGCCGGTCGTCGTGCTGACCGCCAGCGAGGTGACGGCCGACGCCCTGGCTGCGATCCGTATGGGTGCCCGCGCCGTCGTCTTCAAGCGCTTTGCGGTCGAGACCCTCATGGACGCGATCCGGACGGTGGCCGCGGGCAACGTCTGGCTGTCGCCCAGCTTGCAGAATCACCTGGCGGCGCAGCTGCGCAATCCTGACATGAACCCGCTGTCGCCGCGCGAGGAGGAGGTCGTGCGTTGCGTGGCGCTCGGCCTGCGCAACGCCGAGGTCGCCAAGAAGCTCTCGATCAGCGAGCAGACGGTCAAGGTGCACCTCAACGCCATCTTCCGCAAACTCGGGGTGCGCGACCGTGTCCAGCTCGTGTTGTACGCCTCGCAGGCCGGCCTCGTGGGTGGCGGGCGGCACTCCCAAAGCCACCCCCCTGGCCGCGATCGTCGTTGACGTTCCGCGACCACTGCGATAGCCGTACTTCTATTGTGTCCAGCGGGAAGCGATGGATCGTTGCACTGCCAAGCGTGCTGACCGCCGCCGGGTGGCTGCTGACGGGGTGCGGCGGCGGCACCATTGACCTTCCCAGCAGTGGGGGACAGCCGGCGGCGGTCGAATGGTCCACCTACGGGCGGACACAATTGCGGTCGTTCTTCAATCCTGACGAGACCCGCATCACACGCGACACTGTGGGCGGCATGCGCTTGAAATGGCGCTACCAAACTGGCGCCGTCATTACGGCCGGTCCGACCGTGGCGTACGTCGATGTCCCCGGCGAAGGACGGATCAAGGTCGTCTTCATCGCATCATGGGATGGAAACTTCTACGCGCTGCGTCAGTCTAACGGCTCGCGGCTTTGGAGCTTCGCGATGAAGCCACACCCCGGTGCCTCATATCCGCAGGCATCGTCGGCGGAGGTCACCACTGTCGCCGGGGAGCAACGCGTCTACGTCGCCGGAGGCATGACCGTCTATTGCCTGCAGGCGGCCACCGGCGTGCTGCGCTGGGAGTTCGATGCCGGCACCGGCTGCACGACCTGTGACAGCAACACGGAGCGCAACGAAGTGGAATCGTCACCAACCGTGGTGGATGGCTTGGTGTACTTCGGGATGGATATCAACGACACCGAGCCGGGGAAGGGCGGGGTGTTCGCCGTGGATGCCGTGGATGGCCGGCTGCGCTGGTACTTCGATATGGAAACCAGCACCACGTGCCGTCCCTTCGCGTCGGACAACGTCCGGCATTTCGACGGCTACCACACCGCTGCCGAACTCGGGCTACCGTCGGATTTCTTCGCCACCCGCCCTGGGTGCAACTTCGACCGCACCTGGACGGCCTGCGGAAACGTATGGTCCTCCTTCTCGGTCGATCCCGTCCGCCGGATGATCTACACAGCCTCCAGCAACTGCGACACGGACAACGATCCCGACACCGTCGAGCCGTTGCCGCCAATGCCGCCGTACGACGAAGCGGTGTTTGCCCTCAGCTATGACGGGACGCCGGTGTGGGTCTGGCGTCCGCGTGAGGTGGACAACAATGATCTCTCCTGGGGAGCGCTTCCCAACCTCTTCGAAGTCGAGATCGGCGGAATGCGTCGCGAGGTGTTGGGCATCGGCAACAAGGATGGTACGTACTACGTGCTGGACCGGGATGGGACCAACAAGATCACCGGCCGCGTCGAACCGTATTGGCAGACCAAAGTCGTACCCGGCGGCTCCATCGGCGGAATCATTGCCAGCGCTGCCGTGGGCGACGACAAGATCCTTTTCAGCACCGCCGTCGGACTGACGTTGAGCAACCCGCAGAAACCGGCGGCGTGGGGGTTGCGGCAGACCGATGGCGCCGTTCTGTGGTCGAACCGGGCGGCGGTGCCCAGCTATGGGCCCACCACGGCGACGTCTACTGTGGTTTTCATGGGCAACCTGTTCAACGGGTTGGTTGCACGCGACGCCGATACGGGCGAGCAGCTCGCTGCCTTTCCACCCAACGCACCCTTGGCGTCGCCAGCCACCATTCTGGACGGTGAGATCTTCTTTGGGTCGGGGATCGGTGAGCGAGGCGGCAACCCGGACCGCGACGCATACAGATCGTCGTTGGCGCCCAGCCTCGTCAGCGCCTACTGTTTGCCGGAGGCTGCAGACTGCCCTGCGCAGCTGTGTGATGACGGCGATGTGTGCACCTACGACTTTTACGGTCCGAGCGGCTGTCAGAGTGAGCCCGCCCCGGACGGTTTGCCCTGTCCGAAGCTCGATTCGCTCACCGGTCACTGCGCTGCCGGTCACTGTCAGATGACCGCAACGCCGTGACGATGGGGCTCGTGGGACAATGACGAAGTTTCGAAGCGGGCGACGGCCCGTGTGCGAGCTGGTCGTCTGTACGGCGATTGTGTTGCTGGGCGTGGGAGGGGCGCGGGGCTTGGAAACGGGCATCACCGGCAACTCAGGGAAGCAGGGAGCGACCTGCGACGACGACTGCCATCATGGCGGGGTCACACCGCTGGTGCGTTTCGAGGGACCAACGCAGGTGATGGCAGACGCGATTGCCACCTTCCGATTCGTCGTCACTTCGCAGTCTGCCAAGCAGACGGTGGCGGGGTTCAACGTCGCCGCCAGCGACGGCGTGCTCGGGGTAGTGGCCGGCCAGGACGAGCAGTTGGAGTTCGACGAGCTGACGCACCAAGCTCCCAACCCGAACCTGAACGGCGAAGCGAGCTGGGAGTTCACGTGGCAAGCCCCGAGCCCGGGTGTCTACACCCTCTACGGTGCCGGCCTCAGTGCGAACAACAACGGCACCGACGGCGGCGACGATTCCAACCTGACGACCGTCAACATCACAGTCACTGCTGGTCCCGTAGGCGATGCCAACTGCGATGCGCGGGTGACGGCGGCGGACGTCACGGCGGTCGCGGCGCGGCTGTCCAGCGGCGTGCCTGGAGATTGTGTGGGCGTTGACGCGAACGGTGACGGCAGCGTCACCACCGACGACGTTGCGGTCGTCGTCGCCGCGCTGTTCGGAGCGTAGCTCGCCGCCACCGTCGCTGCGCATCGCCCGCGGCGAATGAACCTGATCCTCCTCTTTGCGGAAGACTTCGTCGCGCCGC
>DATKMS010000347.1:0-4014 GCA_035541735.1 Candidatus Margulisiibacteriota bacterium | reverse complement strand
TGCCTCGGCGCCGGCGCACTTCTACACCCTCGACTCAGCGGCGACGGCGGACGCCGCTCCGGCGGCGCGCTACACTGTCCTGGTGGGCCCGGTCTCGGTCCCGGCTACGGTCGACCGGCCGGAGTTCGTCGTGCAGGTGGCGCCGAACCGCGTCGACGTCGACGAGTTCAACCGCTGGGCTGCGCCGCTGAACGACGCCATCGCACGCGCCGTCGCCGGCGACCTTGCCGTGCTGCTCGGGACGCAGGACGTCGCCGTGGCGCCGCTGGCGAACTTCAACGCGACCTATCGGGTGAGCATCAACGTCCAGCGCTTCGACTCGATCCAGGGCGAGGCCGCGCTCCTCGACGCCGTGTGGGCGGTCAGCAAGACGGGGGACGGGCCGCCGCGCTCGGGCCGCACGCTTGCGCGCGAAGCCGTGCAGGGCAAAGGCTACGACACACTCGCCGCCGCGCACAGCCGCGCGCTCGCCAAGCTGAGTGCCGACATCGCCGCCGCGATCCGGCAGAGTGCAACGCCGTGAGTCCGACAATTCGAAATCCGAAATTCGAATCTAGTAAACATGAGCGATGACGTGATGCCATCTCTACAGACGCTGCGCAGTCGGTTTCTCCAGCGCCGGCACACCACCTTGCTCGTTGCCATCGTGATCCTCTTCGCGGTGCGGCCCTTGATCGGGGAGGGCCAGACCGGCCCGGTCCTGTTCAGTGTCGCGCTCATCGTGCTCATGCTGGTCGCGCTCTATACGGTCCAAATCGACGAGTTGGCCGGCGAACGCGAGGTGCTCTTGCGGCGCAAGCGGAGACACAACATGCTCGGCTGGGTGCTTGCCGCGTTGGCGGCCGTTGAACGAGTGGCCGTGCTTTCCAGCCCGACGCGCCAAACCTCTCTGGTGGGTTCGGTGTGTTGGCTGCTCTTCTTTGGGTTTGTCACGTGGAGCCAGTTCCGCAGCCTGCTGAAGCAGAAGGAAATCACGAGCGAGAGCATCAGCCTGTCGATCTCCGTCTACTTGCTCCTCGCGCTCTCCTGGGGGCTCTTGTACATCGTGATATTCGAGTATCAACCGGAAGCCTTCAGCCTGGGGGGCTCCTCGCCGACGTCCGGGGGACAGTCCACGTTCGCCGTCTTGATTTATTTCAGCTTGACGACGCTCTCGACCATCGGCTTTGGCGACATCACACCGCTGACGCTGCAATCGCGCTACGCGGCCGTTGCCGAAGGGATCACCGGGCAGTTCTATCTGGCGATTCTGGTGGCGCGCCTGGTGGGGATGCAGATGAGTCAATCCGCGAGTAATCGAGCATGAATCCGACGACAATCAGCCTGATCGTATTCGCATGCGTCTTTGGCGGCGCGCTGCTTGGCCTGCTGCTGCATGCAACTCTGCCAACACACCACCTCGGTGCCGATTCGAAGGATGTCGTCAAGCTGGGGATAGGACTGGTCGGGACGATGGCCGCCCTGGTCCTCGGGCTGCTGGTCGCATCGGCGAAGGGTTCCTACGACGCGCAAAGCAGCGAGTTGATACAGATGTCCGCCAATGCCGCGTTGCTGGATCGCATCCTGGCGCACTATGGGCCGGAGACCAAGGAGGCGCGCGCTCTGCTGCGCGGCGTAGTCGTCCGCCTTCTCGATGGGATGTGGTCGCAAGACCGCCTCGTCTCAACCGCACCGACGGCCGCCGGCGGCGAGGCCCTCTACGAGAAGATACAGGGACTCTCCCCGAAGGACGACAATCAACGCTGGGTCCAGACCCAGGCGTTGAGTATGGGAATGGAGTTCGGACGGACGCGCTGGTTGATGTACGAGCAGAGATCCATCGGGGTTTCCACGCCGTTGCTGGTCGTGCTGGTTTTGTGGCTGACGATTATTTTCGTCAGCTTCGGCGTCTTCGCCCCTCCCAACGCCACCGTGATCGCCAGCCTGGCTGTCTCCGCACTCTCGGTTTCGGGTGCGATCTTCTTGATCCTGGAGATGTACTCGCCGTACTCGGGACTGATACAGATCTCCAGCGCTCCGCTGCGCGCCGCACTGGCGCACCTCGGACAGTGAAGGGTTTCAAATTCGAAATCCGAAATTCGGGAGAGAAAGCAATGGACCCGGCAATCCTCGATGTGAAGGAACAAGAGCGGTTAAACGAGGCGCGTGAGGCGGGAGTCCCGTGGAAGAAATGGGGACCCTACTTGAGCGAGCGGCAGTGGGGCACGGTCCGCGAGGACTACAGCGAAAACGGAGATGCCTGGAACTTCTTCACCCACGATCACGCCCGCTCGCGCGCCTACCGCTGGGGCGAGGACGGCATCGCCGGCATTTCCGATGACAAGCAGCGCCTGTGCTTCGCGCTGGCTCTGTGGAACGGCAAGGACCCCATCCTCAAAGAGCGCCTCTTTGGGCTCACCAACAGCGAGGGCAACCACGGCGAAGACGTCAAGGAGTACTACTTCTACCTCGACAGCACGCCGACCCACTCGTACATGAAGTATCTCTACAAGTATCCGCAGGCGGCTTATCCCTACGCCGACCTGCTGGAGACCAACCGCCGACGCAACCGCAACGAGATGGAGTACGAGCTCCTCGACACCGGCATCTTCAATGACAACCGCTACTTCGATGTATTCGTGGAGTACGCCAAAGCCGGTCCGGAAGACATCCTCGTGCGCATCACGGCAGCCAACCGGGGGCCGGACCAGGCCGAACTGCACCTCCTGCCGACGCTGTGGTTCCGCAACGACTGGGCGTCGTGGATTGCCGAATCCAACCGAGCGCCCGAGAAGCCACACCTCAGGCAGATCGACGCAGCGAAGGGCACGAGCGCGGTCGCGGCGGCTCATGTGCTGCTGGGCGACTTTATCCTGTCCTGCGAAGGCGAGGTGCCGCTGCTCTTCACCGACAACACCACGAACCACGAGCGGCTGTTCGGGCAAAAGAACGAGAGCCCGTACGTCAAGGACGGCATCAACGACTGCGTGGTGCAGGGTAAGCAGGGCACCGTGAACCCCGAGAAGCAGGGCACCAAGGTCGCGGCGCACTATCGTATGACGATTGCGCCTGGCCAGTCGGCGACC
This sequence comes from Candidatus Margulisiibacteriota bacterium, assembly GCA_035541735.1. Classification (GTDB taxonomy): domain Bacteria; phylum Desulfobacterota; class Binatia; order HRBIN30; family HRBIN30; genus DATKMS01. Next base: position 949 of record DATKMS010000347.1, on the reverse strand, counting down.
GTGCGGCTGCGCCTGACCCGCCAGCTCGCTGCCGGTAAGAGTGGGAAACCCAAAGCCACCCCATCCGGCTTCGGCGCGGAGTTTGACAAGACCCTGGCCGTCCGGCTGCAGGAGGCGGACGAGTTCTACCGCTCGGTGACCCCGCCGTCGGTCTCCGCGGACGCGGCCAACGTGATGCGCCAGGCCATCGCCGGCATGCTGTGGAGCAAGCAGTTCTTCTTCTTCGACGGGGACAACTGGCTGGACGAGCACCACTCCAACCCGCTGCATACCGGTTATCGGAACGCCCGGAACTCGGAGTGGTTCCACATGCTGAACGAGGACGTCGTCTCCATGCCCGACAAGTGGGAGTACCCCTGGTATGCCGCCTGGGACCTGGCGTTCCACACGCTGCCGCTCTCGATCGTCGACCCCGATTTCGCCAAGGAGCAGATGGATCTGATGCTCCGTGGCGCCTACCTGCACCCCAGCGGCCAGATGCCGGCCTACGAGTGGAACTTCAGCGACGTGAATCCCCCGGTCCACGCTTTTGCGACCCTGTTCCTGCAACGCACCGAGCAGGCGCTGCGTGGCGAGGTGGACCTGGACTTCCTCAGATCGACCTTCACCAAGCTGTTGCTGAACTTCACCTGGTGGGTCAACCGCAAGGACCGCTTTGGAAAGAACGTCTTCGAGGGCGGTTTCCTCGGCCTCGACAACATCGGGGTCTTCGACCGCAGCGCCCCGCTGCCCACGGGCGGCAACCTGGAGCAGGCGGACGGCACGGCGTGGATGGCCCTCTTCAGCCAGAACATGCTGGAGCTCGCGGTCGAGCTTGCCGTCTACGACCCGACCTACCAGGACATGGTCACCAAGTTCGTAGAGCATTTCTTCTATATCGCCGCGGCTATGAACCGACCCGGCCAGGACGGCATGTGGGATGAGGAGGACGGCTTCTATTACGATCTGC
>DATKMS010000346.1:0-53109 GCA_035541735.1 Candidatus Margulisiibacteriota bacterium | reverse complement strand
AAATCGGTCCCATGATCCAGGTTGAAGCCACGTAGAAAATATTGGTTCGCCTTCCCGCCGCCGGCGTGCTGCGTAATGATCACGCCGGGCACGGTTTCGAGAATCTCGCCGCTGCGCAGGATCGGGCGGTCGGCGAGTTGCACCGCACCGGTTGTTCCTTGGCTGCCCGAATCCGCGATGCCGATCAAGCTGTCCTGCCGGCCTTCGACGACGACTTCGGGAATTCTGAGAACTGGGCCTGTCTCTTTTTCGATACCTGGGGTCGTTGTAGCTGTAAACCCTCTTTGCACGCCAGGCGTGGGCGTTGCACCACCCTCCTCGGCTGACGCCACACGGGCACACCACAACGTCATCGCCACGAGGCAGAATTGCCTCGACACGTTCCGCATCGATACACCTCCACTCTCCGATGCGAGCTCGGTTCCAAGGAAGAGATCCGGAGCTCACCGGTTGATCGAGGAATCAGACTAGGTGTTGGTGTTTCCTACGCGGGCGAGGGAGGGCCGCGCACGCGGACAGGGAGTGCGGGGCGATAGGCAAGCGGACGATCCGTGTGGACAGGGAGGACACGAATCGCCTCAACTGGTTGTACGCTCTTGATCGCGGGCGCTACGGCGCGCTGGAAGACGTCTTGCGAATGCCAGTGGCCCATCCCGTCGTCATCGTCGTCCGGGGCTTCGAACGCGGGGCCGGTGACGGGAGTTTCCGCAAGCTGGTGGTGATGATGCTCGGAATGGCCTGATTCGACACCGTGATGATGGTGTTGGTGCTCGTCATGAGCATCCCCGTCCGGATGGACATGGAAGTGATCGCCACCGGCATGGTGGTGGAAGTAGAGCCCGGCACGCGGTGTGGCGATCGGCCCCGCCAAGAGCGCAATGGCTAGGACAGTCCATTGCGCCAATCCTGCACGTAGCCAGCGCATGCGAGAAGCCGTGTACCATGCGCCGCGCGCGGTTGCCACGCTGCGCCAATAGCTTGAGCGCCTCTACAGCCAACCAGGCCGCGCGTCGCTGCTGATGTCTTCCCACCGCTGGTGTGGAGGAGTTGGTCCACGCAACGTCTGACGAGGTGTTGGTCGTGAGGCTCCCGGTTGCCGCACCCTACATTGACAGCGCGCTGCTGAGCATGACACAGACCACACAGGCGCCGCGTCGAGTCCTGTCGGAAAGGAATTCAACGCACGCCCCAGCGGACGTGGTTGTGATGCACCAAGGGAAGATCGCGGCCGCTAATGACCGCGGGGACTGCTGGAGGGCGGTGGGCCGTGTCTTTGCCTTTGTGGCGTTGATCAGCGGCTTGGCCGCATGCGGCACCTCAGACGGCTCGGCTGCCGTGCCAACGAGTACGGCCACGGTGCTGCCCACCAAGGCGGTGACGGCAACCATAACCCCGACTCCAGCCCCTAGCCCAACCGAGACGCAAACTGCCGCTGCCAGCAGCACCCCGTCGCCGACGGCAACCGACACGCCTGTGCCTGTCCCCAGCAGCACAGGGACACCGACCGTGGCCCCTACCGCGACCCTACGCCCCACTGCGTCCCCATCATCAACTGGCACGCTGTCGCCAACCACTACGCCGACGCCGACACCCACACTCACGCCAACGACCACTCCGGCTGACACGCTGACACCGACTGCAACCGAGACGCCTACGCCCACTGCCACCTGCACATCAACAAGTACGCCGACGGGTACGGCTCTGCCGTGCGTCTGCAACCCGCCGGATCAGTGCCACCAGGAAGGCACGTGCAACGGCGACGGTAGTTGCACCTACCTGCCCGTCCCCGACGGCACCGCCTGCAGCAACGGCGGAACCATCTGTGTGGCCGGGAGCTGTACGCAACCGCCCCTGGCCTCACTGACGGTGTCCCCGCTGCTGCTACACCCGGATTTCTCACCGTCGATCTCGGACTATGCCGTCGTCTGCAGCCCCGGAACGAACACCGTCACCCTCGAGATGAGCGCAGTTGCCGGCGGAGCTGTGGCGTTGAGCGCGCCCGCCAACACCCCATGGGCGCCATCCGCGTCGATCAGCGTATCGCTCACCGAGGATGAGGCCGCGGTGGTGCTGGCCCAGGACGCCACCGGGTTCACTCAGCAGTACTGGATCCGCTGCCTCCCCCACGACTTTCCGCTCGTCGCTCCTAGCCCCCACCCTGAAATCGGTAGCCCAACCCCAGGCTGGTACCTGATCGGCAATGTCTTCGTCGCCACGGGATCTGGGTTCTTTGCCATGATTGTCGACGCCAACGGAACACCGCTCTGGTATCACCGGACGGCGGCACCTCCCACCACGGTCGCGGCGCTCCCTGGCTCGACGGTGGGAGTAACAACGTTGGCGGGCCCTCCGGCTGCCTCCGTCGGTACCCTCTATCTTCTGGATACGGGGACGACCCAGACCGTCAACACCGTCGGCCTACCTCTGAACGACCACGAACTCTTCGAGCTGCCCAACGGCAACTTCATGCTTCTCTCGTACCCCATCCTTACGGGAGTCGATCTCACCGGTCTCTCGAGCTACGGTGCGAACTCCACCATCTTCGACTGCGCCGTGCAGGAAGTTGACCCGCAGGGAAACCTCCTATGGGACTGGCGCGCAAGCGATCACACCGATCCGGCCAAGGAGTCCGCCGTACCACAGGGCGCCGGCACCGACGCGAGTCCCGCCGACGTCTATCACTGCAACTCGATCGATGTGAACGCCGACAGCGACGTGCTCATCTCGATCCGGCACATGAATGCAGTGCTCCTGGTCGCGAAGAGCACTGGCAACGTCGTCTGGAAGTTGGGCGGCAGGCCGTACAACAAGGACGGAGCGCAGCTCCTGGCGATCCGAGATGATCCGGAAGCGGCGTTCTACATGCAGCACGACGCGCGCTTTCAGCCAAACGGGGACATTTCACTTTTCGACGACCATTCGGCGGCGGCCGGCGTGACGGGACCGGCCCGTGGCGTCGAGTACGCGCTCGACCTCAGCGCCGGCGTGGCGCACGTTGTGTGGCAGTATCAAGGCCCTGCCAGCAGCAACGCACTGGGCAGTTTCCGGCGCTACGGGGATGGCAGCAACCTGATCGGCTGGGGCAACTCCACCGGCACCGCAAACCTTGCGTTCACCGAGGTCGACGCTGCGGGCCAGAACCTGATCGACATGTTGTTTGCGAGCAAAGGAAACTGGTCCTACCGAGCGGAGAAGGTTCCCATCGGCACGTTCGATATCGATGCGCTGCGCCGAACAGCAGGGCAACCGTAGTGAGCCCCCCTTGCGCACCGACACGCCATGAGCGCAGGGGGCGTTGACACTTGTGAGCGCGACCCGCATGCTGAGGTTGGTCCGCGACAACTCGGGGCGTAGGAGGGACAGATGTCTTACGTACGATGGCTAGTCGTTGCCACTGCGATCGCAGGTCTCGTGTCCACGTCAGTGCATGCGCAAGACAACCCCGAGTGCTTGGTCTCCCTGTCCGCCACCGGCAGCAACGCCACGGTGAGCCGCGGCGGGCGTATGATTTCGGGCACGCCCGACTCCTCTGGGAACTGCACGTTCACGTTGACTGCCTGCGTCGACGATACCGCCGACGCAACCTGTACGCCGGGACCGGTCAACAGCTTCAGGATTCAGAGTCTCGCCCACGACTCTGAGGTTGCACCGCTGCAGGAGGCCCTGCAGGCGCGTCTGCCGGCAACGGAGCGGACCTGTGAGCACACGACAGTGACCATCCCGTTACGCTCCGGACCCAACGGGGCGGTGCGCGGCCAGCGTCGCATCCGTGCTCAGGTTACCACCGCTGACGGCCGGCGCGACGCCGACAGCTTGTTGCTGCTGTGCCAGTGCAGCGCCGACTCTACCTCATTCAAGAGCACCTTCGAGGGAATTCAAAAGTCCATCTTCGAGGCCCATGGGTGCACCAATGACCTGTGCCACGGTAGCGCCAAGCAAAATGGTCTGGACCTGCGCGCCGATGCCGCCTACCAGAATCTCATCGAGGTTCCGTCCGTCGGCAGTCAGTTTCCGCGTGTGGTTCCAGGCGATCAGAACCGGAGCTATTTGTGGTTGAAGGTGGCGGCCAAGACCGCGCCGGACAAGCTGCCGCAGGGAGTCGTGATTCCGAACCCCATGCCCCAAGATCCCCTGCCCGCGCTGAGCGCTGATGAGCTCGAAGCCCTGCGGCTGTGGATCTACAGCGGCGCACCGCAAACCGGCACCGTGCCCGGAACCGAGAGCCTGCTGAACGCCTGCCTGCCCCCAGCGGAACCGCTGACCATCAAGCCGCTCGATCCGCCGGCGGCCGGCACCGGCATTCAGTTCGTCATGCCGCCATGGCACCTCGAAGCGCACAGCGAGCACGAGTTGTGCTTCGCGACGTACTACGACATCAGCGCGCAAGTGCCCAAGGAGTTCCAGGATCCCACCGGCACCATGTTCCGCTTCTCCTCCAACGAACTCCGACAGGACCCGCAGAGCCATCACCTGATTCTCAACCGCTACTTCGGCTCCGCCGATGACATCCACGACCCGTCGTTTGGTGCATGGACCTGCAACGGTGGTGACAAGGCGGGGCAAACCTGCGAACCGACCGATCTCACCGCGTGCGGCAGCGGTACCTGTACGAGCGAGATCAAGCAGTCGTTCGCTTGCATCGGCTTCGGTCCCGGCGGCTTCGGTCAGAACTTCTATGCCATCGGCGGGGCGCAGAAGGCGCAAGCGACGACCGAGTTCGCAGACACAGTGTTCGCCCAGGTACCGATGAAGGGCATCCTCTACTGGAACTCACACGCCTTCAATCTCACCGACCAGGACACCACCATGCACGCGCGTCTGAACTACTACTTCGCCAAGAATCCCAAGTACCCGGTGGGCTCGATCTTCGATACGTCGAAGATCTTTGCGGCCTCTGCCGCGCCGTACAAGACACAGACCGTCTGTCAGGACTTCCTGCTGCCGCAAGGGGCACGGCTCTTCAGCCTGTCGTCGCACACGCACAGGCACGGCAAGGATTTCACCATCAAAGACCCGTCGGGCAAGCTGATCTACGAGAGCTTCGTGTACAACGATCCGCTCACGCAAACCTACAACCCGGCGCTGGCATTCGATTCCGCCGACCCGAAGCAGCGTACCCTGCACTACTGCTCGTTCTACAACAACGGCGTGGCCGTCGATGGGACGCCTGACCCCAACGCCGTGACCCGGCGATCGCGCTTGCCGCAGAGCGCCCAGAACACGATCGGCCTGTGCTCGCCGGTGGCGTGTGCGGCCGGGAAGATCGGCGCGCCCTGCCGTGGCGTCGGCGACGATCGCACCTGTGACACCGCCGCAGGGGCGAACGACGGCCTCTGTGATGCCTGCCCGCTGACCGGCGGCGAGAGCACCGAAAACGAGATGTTCATTCTCATCGGGAGTTACTACGTGGATACGATGGCCCTGGCCCTTGCCAACGGCGGAGGGGCGGCAGCGTTGGCGCTTCCAGCCCTCGACGCCACCGGGCGGTCGACATCCACCGAGGTGGCCTTACCGCCACAGCTCGGTTGTGGTGCCTCACACGCGGCGCACGCCATGCACCTTAGCCACGCCGCGCACTGATTGCCCGCGCGGCGCAGCGCCGCTACCGTGTCTTCACTGCGCCTTCGTACAATCGTTGTGGCAGGCGTCGTCGTCGACGGTGTTGCCATCGTCGCACGCTTCGCCCGATTCCTGCACGCCGTTGCCACACACCGGCGCCGGGCAGGCGATCGACGTCTGCACATAGGCTGCACCGACGACACAATTGCCAATCGGGTTGTTGAGCAACTTCAGCGTGGCCGACGGGCTCCGGCCGTATAGCGTTTCGAAATCGGGGCACGCTGGCGCGATCTCCGCCGCCAGCTTTGCCTGTGCCGCAACGATGCGGTCCGCCGCGCGCTTCAACAGGGCGTTCTTTTTCGCCGGGCCAATGACACTGACCGCCATGAGGTCCAGGGCGCGGGTCTTCAAGCGCACAATATAGCGCAGCAGGGCACGGCTGCGCACGGACGTCTGCATCAGACAGCGGCTCGTCGCGTCATCCAGGGCCGCGGCTGAGGCGCCGGCCATGGCTGGCGCATAGGCGACGGACATCACGGCATTGGGTTGGTCCGTGCACGTCTTGGTGATGTCGGTGCGCGCGTCGTCCGGGTTGATGAAATGCAACTCGGTGAGCTGGCCGCCGGTACATTCGGTGCCCACGACGCTGCGCGCCGTGATCTTTTCCGCTTCGACGCGCTGATCGCGCAGGGTCCGATCGCACGTCTGTCCCGCGAGCTCGGCGTCCATGCATTCGTGCTGCAGCGCAAGCACGCGCTGCACGCAGCGCTGCGTGGCCTGCCCCATCATGCGCAGGCAGTGGGCGGTGCCGGACGGAAACGGGCCCCAGAAGGTAATGTCCGGCGGTCCGCCGTGCGCGTGCAGCGACGTCGGCACCAAGGCGCCGGCAAGCAGCGCCAGGGCCAAGCCGCGCAACCGAGCCATCGCAGAACGGTAGTGCGTGGGGCGCCAAATTGCAAAATGCTTCACGCCAGGCGCGCAGCAGCCGGCGTCCAAGCGTCTCACTCGCAAGGAGGATACTTCTGCAGCTTGCGCTGCAGCGAGCGGCGGTGGATCCCGAGCCGACGCGCCGCCTCGGAAATGTTGCCGGCACAGTCGGCGAGAACGCGGTTGATGTGTTCCCACTCGGCGCGTGCCAACGAGGGCGCAACGTAGTCGGCGACTACCGGCTGTAACGGCGGCGCGGCGCTGCGCGCCAACGCAGCCAACACGTCGTCGGCGTCGGCAGGCTTCGCCAGGTAATACGCTGCGCCCAGCCGCATGGCTTCGATCGCCGTCGCGATGCTCCCATACCCCGTCAGGACGATGATCCTTGTCGCCGCGTCGATCACATGCAGTTCGCGGACGAGCTCCAGGCCGGAGCGGCCGGGCATCCGCAGGTCGACGAGTGCAACCTCGGGGGACTCGGCTCGTGCCAACGCCACCGCCGATTCGAATCCGTCCGCGACACGCACCTCGTACCCGCGGTCGCGAAAGGCGCGGCTCAGCCGCTCGCGAAAAACCGGGTCGTCGTCCACGATCAGCAGTGAGGGATTAGCTGACGGCTTCACGTCCGGCACGGGCACCTTAGACCACCGCGGGTGACAGCGGCGCGCCGTACCGCTGTGTCGGAGTCGTCGCCGGCACGGTCAAGACCGCAGTCGTGCCGCGCCCCGGTACCGATGTCAGCTCGATGCCACCTCCGAGCCGGGCAAGGACAGTGCGCGTCAGGAACAACCCGAGTCCCATGCCCTGTCCGGGCGCCTTGGTCGTAAAAAAGGGCTCGCCGGCGCGCTCGAGCACGTCCGGCGGCATGCCGGCGCCGCTGTCGCGCACAATGAAATGCCAGACGTCGTTCTGCCGAACCACATCGAGGCGTACTGCCGCTTCCTCCCGTGACGCCTGATGCGCATTCTTGAGCACCCCGCGCAACGCCTGCGCAACGGCGCGAGCCGGGATCTGCAGGCGCTGGCCGCGGCCGGCACCGAAGTTGACCTGAAGGCGGTCGCGCCGCGGGAGACCTTCGACCGCGGCCTCGACGAGGTCCTCCACGGGAACCGATGCGATCGCCTCGCCCGTCCCCTGGCCCACATCGGCGGCCATCTGCATGAGAATGTCACGGCAGCGCGTCACCTGCTCACGAATCAGGCGCACATCGGCGGCTGCTTCCGCATCGCTTGGATCGTGGAGATGGTGTTCCAGCTCCTTGGCTACCACGGCAATCGTCGAGAGGGGCGTGGACAACTCGTGCGCCGCCCCGCCCGCGAGGGTCGCCAACGCCGCAAAGCGCTCATTGCGCGCCGCCAAGTGGCGCGCCGCCCGCAACTCGGCTTCGCGCGCCGCCAGCGCGCGGGTCACGCGCTGCACGAAGTACACGATGAAGCCGGCCGCCACACCGAACGCCAACCACATCCCCTCGAGGTGCATGCGCATGTGCTCCAGGTGCGCGGCGTCGCCGCCAGGCGGCATGACGAAGAGGAGCCCGAAACAACCCAACGATAGCGCCGCCAGCATCCACGTGAGGCGCGGCTGAAGCACAACGGCTGCAAGCGCAATGTGAACCAGGTAGAGACAACTGAAGGGATTGAGGGGACCGCCGGTCAGCGACAGCAGACCGGTGAGCAGCAACACATCGAAGCCCATGAGCGCCGCCAGCAGCCCCTCACGCACGTGCGCCGCTTGCCGTGCCCACGCTTCGCACAGCGCGTTGCTGACCCCACCGAGCGCGATCAGCCCCACCAACGGCCCCAGAGGCAGGGCGATGCGTAGCCCCCACTCCACGCTGGCGACCGTGCAGATCTGACCGACGAGCACCCACCACCGCAGACGCAAAAGCCAGCGGAAGTTGATGAGCGGCGCGTCGTGCAGTCGCCACTCACTCATGAATCGCCTCCGTGCAAGAGGTTGCGAACCGCCGCTTCAACCGCGCGAAGTTTCTCGACGGTGAACCCTGACTCGACCAATCGGACCACCCCACGCTGGTCAACCACGTACAACGCCGGCATACCCGCGGCGCCGTAGCGCGCCAGAGCCGTGCCGCCCGGGTCGCGCAACAACGTCATGGCCGGGGACGGCACATACGTCTTGAGAAACGTGTCCGCCAGCGCCTGAGCCTTGTCGATGTTGACCGCAACTACCTGCAGACCGTCTGCCGCGTACCGCTGCGCGATGGCGTTCAGCTCAGGCAATGCGGTGCGGCACGGCTGGCACCAACTGGCCCAGAAATCGATGATCATCACACCCGCCCGGGGCGCGGCAAGACGGACGTCGTCACCCTGCCAATCGGAGAACGTGACGACAGGCAGCGTGTCACCTACATTCACAGCGCCCTGGGCCGGAGACCCAGTGAGCACCAGCACCGCACTGCCGACAATGCCGCTCAAGATCACGCTGCGCATGGTTCTCAAAACCGCCATGTAAAGCCGCCGCGGAAACGGTAGTCGGGTACGATCTGCAGGGCCGAGTTGTTCTGGACGACCGATACGTCGAGGCCGATACTGGCTCCGAGCGACGTTCCCGAGGTGAAGACCAATTCCGGGCCGACGTAGACACCGGTGCGGGCCGTATCGGTCTCCGGCGTCCCTATCAGGTTGTCGTTCCCTTTCGATTCCCCGGAAATCGTCGCCTGGAAGCCCGTGGTGAAGTCGTGCTCCAGAATGCAGAAGATGCCCGGACCGCCGCTCCAGGTGAGGTCGTTGGCGTACTCGTATCCGAAGGAGCCTTCGGTCCGCAGCGTATACCCCACCACGCCGTTGAAGTAGAGGCGGCGCCAGCTGGCAAACAGTTGCGTGCCGAGCACCCCGTCGACCGAACCTGACCCCAGCGCCAGATCATGCCCATGCACGCCGCTGGGCACGCTTCCCGGACCAGTGTTGTGATATTTGACCCGCTTCGGCGGCGGGTGGCCGTTGAATGGGTCGTTCGGATTGTCAGCGGGCTGGATGCCTGCCAACTCTTCCTTGAGACGGTCCGGGTTGCCGGTGGGCAGCTTGAGACCGCCACTGATCGACCAGCGTACCACGGTGTTCTCGGTCTGGTTGCTGAAGGGAGTCGCGATCCCGAGCACGGACATGTCGCCGAGGCCCGTCGAGTCACCGTCCACGATGCCGCTTGACTCCTGGCGGCGGTATTCGCGCCCGATGAGTGGCAAGTTGATCTGCGCCGCCAGCCACGGTGTGAACGTATAGCCGCCGATGAACTGCGTGATGAAGCTGTTGATGCGCTCGCCTGCCGGGTTGGGCACCGTGTGCCCATTGTTCTGCTCGGTACCGTAGATCGTGTACTGCTGCGCCATCCCCGCATACACGCCAGCGCGGCTCTCGCGCATCTCCGTGGCCGTGTAGATCGCGCACACGTCACACGCGTGCGCCGCACGCACGGCAGCCAACAGGCTCGCGGCTAGCACCGCGCCATCCCACCATGCACGGCCGCGCGCTCGCGGCCGGTGCGGGCGATCTTTTGACGTCATTTCTTCGTTTCTCACTGCCGAAATCACGCCCGAGCGGCGGCCGAGCCGCGTTCCGTCTCTCGACGGACGGCTGCCCGTACGCCATTCCGGCGCTCAACCAGTACGAACGGTGGGTGTTAGCTGCAGAAGATCGGCGGTGGGGACTCAGGTGGGTCAGGCGCGCGCATGTGCAGGCGTGGGGCGGTGATGCGAACCGCCAGCACCGGGGCGGCGCCTGCGGTGACGGCCGGTCCCTTGAGGACAGCGCGCGGCATCGGCGCTGACGGCGTCCCATGCCCACAGGCACAGCCGGGAGGCGTGATCGCCGCGGTGCTACAGCCTGTGCTCGGAGCCGAGTGGTCGGGTGCGCCGTGATGACAGTGCAGCTTCTGGTGGTCGTGCATGGGACAGCCGGACAGACATCGTCCCCGCAGACCTGGCATAGACCCCGCCAACGGTGCGCCCATCAACGTTGCCGTGACGGCAACCGCAAGGCCGCGGATCCACGCACGCGCTGCGCTCGTCATTCCACAATGACCCATAGGCGCCGGGCTCACCTGTGTCAACGCGACGAAGCGCCACACCCGGCCTCGGTTCACGGCGCTGGAGTCTCAAGGTGGCAGGTGGCGTCGCAGCCGTCTCCGCCCACCGTGTTGCCGTCATCGCACTGCTCTGAGGGCTCCACCATGGCGTTTCCACACACCGCCGGTGGGCACAGGACGGCGCCTTGCACGTATGCGGCACCCCCCAGGCAGTCGGCGCGCTGTGCAATGAGCGTTAGAATGTCGTCTGCCCCGCGACCGTACAGTGCGCCGAAACGGTCGTTCGGACAGTGACCTGCAACCCTCTGCAGCATCGCCTGGCGTACATGCTCAATGGTCGCCGTCGAGCGCGCGATGATGGCCAGCTTCTGGCTGGGCAGCAACTGCGCACGAGCGATCCGATCGAGTGCCTGCGTGCGCGAGCGAAAGGCGACCCGTAGCAACTGCGTTGTTGCGGCCGCGGTGGCATCCAGACAACTTGCAGCTTGATCGCTTGCCGCGCTTGCCAGGTTGGCATCCAGGAGCGGGCCGAAGACGCCCGACACCAGCGCTGCGTCGACTTGTTGGCAAAACGTGTCAATGTCGGTTTCCGCTTCAAGAGTCAGCGTGAACCCAAGGTCGACGGCAGCGTCGGCGCAGTAGCGGTCGACGACATCCAATGCGTCCTGGTGGGCCTGTTGTATGGTGCTATCGGTTCGGGCTTGGTCGCAGGTGCCGCCCGCGACTTGCGCGGCGACACAGGCGTTGCGCGCCGCCCACACGGTGCTGCCACACCGCGCCGCCGCACGCCCGATGATGCGCTGACAATGAGCCGCCGCACTGTCAAAGCCCCCCCAAAGGGCTAGCGGCGTTGGTGCTCGATGGGCAAGCGCGCGCTGCGCGATACCGCCCATGAGCGTTGCTGCCATCAACGCGCTGAGCCACATGCTTCGGGGCATCTTGTCCAACGCCGCGTCTGTCAAGCTAGACGTGCGGTCGCGGACAGGCAAGGGCAAGCGCAAATCTGAACAGAGACTCAGCCCTCGTGGCAGAGCATGCCTTGGCTCTTGCCTTGACACACGAGGTGCATTTTGACTGCTTGGCTGCCCAACGTCACACACATGTTGAAGGCAACCGGAAAGTTCTGACCGTCACGGATCGTAGCAAATGACGGAACCGGGGCGCTGTAGGTGAAGCGGTACGAACCGGCGATGGCGGAGAACTGCACGCCGCCATCGAGCGAGGTCACTCCCGAACCGTCGTCGCCCAATATGAAGTCTGCAATGTGCTGGTGACCGGTGTCTTGCCGCTGTCCGGTCACGAAGTTCGTCATCTGTACCGTACCGGTGGTGCCCGGGTTCGGATGCAGCGGTTCGCATCCCCCCTGCTTGATCACCGCCGAAAAGCTGAGCGCGCCGTACCAGAGCATGCGCATCTGCGAGATGGTGTAGGCGCAGGCGTGCTCGCAGTTGGTCACCGGCGGCGGTTGCGGCGTTGGCGTCGACACCGGAAAAGGAGTGCCTGTCGGCGTTCTCGTCGGCGTCGGACGGAGGACACGAATCGGACGGGGCCGCGGTGGCCGGGTCGGGCGGACACGCACGGCTCGGACCCTCGGTGCCGCCGGATCGGGGGGTGCACTGACTGCTTGAGCCCACACCGCCCGATCACTGCCGAGTGCCAACGCAAGCGCCAGCCCCGCCAAATACACGGTTCCGCAAACCGCGACCACCGATGGGCGCGTCATGGTCGGCCGTCACTCGTCTCGCGCGTCTACAAACCCCGTCCTTCACCCCTCATGGCAGAGCAGGCCTTGGCTGTGCGCCTGACACACCATGCGTATCTTCACCGCATTGTTGCCAACAGTTAGGCAGGCTTCAAACGCCACGGGCGTCCCCTCGAAGCCGTCTGAGGTGTGAGCGGGCGGTGCCAGCGGTGCCTTGTAAGTGAAACTCATTCCGTTGCTCTTCGCACTCAGCGAGAAATCGCCACCATCGGATGTTGCCCCGTCTGCACCGTCCCCGAGGACATAGCTCATGCTGTGGTCCAATCCGAGGTCTTGCTTGCGGGCGTTGAGCCAATTCGCCATCACCATCATTCCGGAGACACCAGCATCTGCTTGCAACCGGGGGCATCCAGCCGAACCTCCATTGACGAATCCTTGGAAGGTCAACCCGAGCTGGTCGTACCAGGTAAGACGGAGCTGCGACACATCATAAGCGCAGGCGTTCTCACAACCGGGCACCGGGGCCGCTTCCGGCGTCGGCGTCGAAGGCACTTGCCCAGGGCGTAGGTGTGGTAGCGGCGTCGGCCGCGGCTGCCGCGCCACCGGCGGGTTCGCACCGGCTGGCGTATGCGGCCGGTGTGGACCGGTGCTGCCGGTATCCTGCACCGCTGTAGGCGTGGGAGCAGCGTCCACGGGACGCGTCCGCGTCGGTGTCGGCGCGATGTCGCCGGGCCGCGTCCGCGTCGGGGTAGCATCAGCTCCGCCGCGCGGCACCCTCGCCGCGCGCGTCGGACGTATGCGACCCGGGCGCAGATGCGGGCGCTGCGGGTTCGCTGCCGGCCCGGCCGGCGTCGGCGACGGCCCAGGTGTCGCCACAGGGCCTTGTAGGACCTTCGGTGACAGCGACACGTTCACAGTTGCGAAACTGGTATTATTGTCGAGGTTCGATTCCCATATGCGTCCATCCGGATTGACGTGATTGATGAGGAAATAGGATCCGACTGGAACTTGGTGGTCGGAGTCAATATCGAGATTGATATTCTGGCCGGGTAGAAAGCGCTCGTACACGTCTTCCCAGCCAACGGAGATGCCAACAATGCCTTCGGCACTGTTGCAGGTCTGGGTCAGCACCTGCCGAGGGTATTGCAACGGGTTGAAACCACGCACCGGCTGAATGTCGAGTAGGCAGAAAGACATCTTTTCGCCGATAGTCGCGAGCGGGCCGGTGTACGGATCATCGCTGCGCAGTTCGTAGCCAATGAAGCGATCGAAGTGCCAGTGCGCGTGTTGCGGGTGATAGACGAAGAGTCCCGCCGTGTGGGCACACTGCGAGCCATCCGTTCGATTGATGTGTTGGTATGCGGCGGTGTGCACACCGGTCGAATCCGAAACGGTTATGCCCTCCAAGATCAGTGGGCCCGCGCCGATGTTCCCAATCGCGCTGGTGAAATCCATCTCTCGGTAGGTCCCGCGAGAAATTGTTCGCACATCGCTGGGGACCTCGGGAACCAAGTCGGGTAGTACCAACTTCGGGTCCGTGCGCTGGCACTCCGGCAATGTGGGATGCGGGGGCAGGTTCAACTCGGCCGGCTGGCCGTAACTTGCCGTCCCCAATAGTGCGACCGCCCCGAAGGTGGCCAGCAGTGCTCGCATCATAGCCGTCCTCATCTCCAACGTACTCGCTTGCCCTCTTCCCCCCGAAGGGAAAACCTGCACGTTCGCAAAATGTCTTGAAGCCGTCCGACTGAGACTACTAACACGATCAGCGGACTTTCGTCAATTCAGAAATTCCGCATGGGTGCAGCCGGCGCGTTCTCTTCAGGTGGCGTCGGATTCAGAATCCCGGTTTTCAGATTTTTCCGCCGGGGCGGCCGTTGTTGACCGGGCGCGTCGCGGGCGGCGCGCCGGTTTCTGCGGGCGCGTTACCTTACGTTTCTTGGCGGAGCTGTCTTCAGCTTCGACCGCAACAGCAGCGGCTTCATCGGTACGCCCCTTGCCTGCCTGCTTCTGCCTCCGGCTCCTTGCCGTCGTCTGTGCGCGGCTGCTGCCGCGTGCTCGCCGTGCCGGCGGTTTGCGACGGACCTGGCCCTCCATTGCCGCATCGGTGGAAGCTGGCGCTTGCGAGGCATCGGACGTGCCGAGTGCGCTGGCGGCGGACACGACCTCTGGCTCAACGGCTGGAACACTCTCTTCTGCAGCCACCGGTGGGTGATCAGAACTCACCGGAACGCCGACGCCTTCGTCGTGCCGTTGCGCCAGGGAGGTACCCGCTGCGAGCGCTGCCAGGGCCTCGCCGATTGCGGCAGCCGCCTGCCGCCCGCGGCCGCGCCGTCGTCCGCGCCGTCGGCGTCGCCGCTTGGCGCCCACGGCTGCCTCTGCTCCGGGCGGCGTCCCCTCGGCTGGGGCCGCCTCGGGCGCTGCGTCGCCATTGCCTGCGGCAGCACCTGCAAGCGGAGCCGGCTCAGCAGCAGTCACTCCGCCCAAGCGCAGTTGCGGCGCCTCCGGCTGCCCGGCTTCGACTCGGGCACGGACTTCGAATTCGGACTGATGCGGCATGAGGGCAGCGTTCAGCACGACCTGGATGCGGGCGGCATAGCGGCGTTCGAGTTGCGCCAGATCGTCACGTTTCTGGTTGAGAACGTAGACGGCTACGTCCGGGGGCAGCGAGACTCGGAGCCCCATCACATCGCCTTGGGCGATACGGTTGTGAATCTTCCGCAAGGCCACCAGTGCCGCCGATTCGGTGGTGCGCACCAGGCCGTGTCCCTCACACATGGGGCAGGCGGTGTACGATGTCGCTGCCGCCGCCGGGCGCAGCCGCTGGCGCGACACTTCGAGCAGGCCGAAATGCGAGATGCGGCCGATGTCGTGCCGCGCCTTGTCTTGGCGCATGGCGTCGCGCAGGGTCTTCTCGACTTCGGCGCCGTGCTGCGCGCCGCGCATATCGATGAAATCGATGACGATCAGTCCGCCGAGGTCGCGCAGGCGGAGTTGCCGAGCGATCTCGGTCGCCGCCTCGACGTTGGTACGAAAGGCAGTTTCTTCCTGGTTGGCGCCGCGGATGGAACGGCCTGAGTTCACGTCGATGGCCGTCAACGCCTCGGTGCCATCGATGACGATACTCCCTCCTGAGGGGAGCGGCACGCGACGCTTGTAGATCGACTCGATCTGCGTCTCGACATTGAAGTGCGAGAAGATCGGCTGGTCGCCTTGATAGAGATGCAGTACGTGCTCCTTCCCAGGCATGACGTCGCGCAGAAATTCGCGCGCCCGCTGACACACCTCCTCGTTGTCGATGTAGATCTCATCGATGTCCGGGGTGAAATAGTCGCGGATGTTGCGCAGCACCAGGTCGTGCTCGCGATAGACTAAAGCGGGGGCGCGCTTCGACGCGGCCGCCTGCTTGATGGTCTCCCACAGACGCAGCAGGTACGACAGGTCGCGATGCAGCTCGCGCGAGCCCTCGTCGAAGCCAGCGGCCGTGCGCACGATGATGCCGAAGCCTGGCGGCGGCTGCAGCTTCTCGATGAGCTCACGAATGCGCACACGCTCGGTCCCTTCGATACGCCGCGAGATGCCCGCTTCGTCCGAACCGGGCAGGAGCACCAGGTAGCGGCCCGGGAGGGAGTAGAACGTGCTCAACGTGGGCGGTTTGCTGGCAAACTCTTCCTTGACGATCTGGACGAGAATTTCCTCGCCCGGCTTCAGCACCTCCTTGATACGCGGGCGGCGGCGGCCTTCGGCGCCATTGCCGGTGTCGCGCGGCGGCGGCGTCGGGAGATTCCGGAAACAGATTTCGTCGAGCGGCAAAAAGGCGTCCCGATCGGCGCCGATATCCACGAATGCAGCTTCGAGCGCCGGGTGAATCCGGTGGACGACGCCCTTGTAGATATTTCCCTTGAGGTGTTGTCGGCTGAACGTCTCGATCTCAAACGAGGCGAGAACACCATCCGCCACAATACCCACGCGGCTCTCTTCCGCATGGGTGACGTTGATGAGCATTGTCTTTGGCATGAAAATCCCTTCCGCACCCCCTCCGGTGACTTCCCCTGGCCGGTGATTGCCGGCGTGCTCGTAGGTTTGTCATACGGCGGGAAAGCCCAACGCGCAACTGGCAGTCAAAGTCGGGGCGGTGCGACCCCCCGGGTCAGCAACAGCGAGACGCCGAGCGGTAGCGTTCTTCGCACCGCTGGGCGAAATAGCGCCCACGGTCGAGCGGCCGCTGCCCGCCTGCGGCGCAGCGGCGCACGTAGCGTTCGTAACCATCGTCTCCTGACCAAAACCGCAATGCCGCCCGCACGTGTGCGGCGGCTCGCGAGAGATTTTCCCGAACTTTAGCAGTCATGCAGGGGCTGTCATCCTCTCCGTCACCACGCCGCGGCGCCCGGCACTCAGCACGCGGTACCACTCGCGCAAGGAATCCGCCACGATCACCAGCACGAGCACCATGAACAGAGCGGTGATTGCCGCGTCGAGCCGATCGTTGAAAATCAGGGCCTGCGTCTCGGCGAGTTTGACGGCCGGGATCTCGCCCGTGGCGATGCGGTTCTGTAATGCGCTGGCGTGCGCCAGGAAGCCGATGCGCACCTCAGTGTCGAAGATCTTCTGGTACCCGGCAGTGAGCGTCACCGACAGCAACCAGGTAAGCGGCAGCAGCGTTGTCCAGGCGTAGCGGGCGCGCTCCGACTTGATGATCAGCGTGGTTGCCACCGACAGAGCGATGGCCGCCAAGAGCTGGTTGGAGATACCGAAGAGCGGCCACAAGCTGTTGATGCCGCCTAGCGGATCGACGACGCCCTGGTAGAGGAAGTATCCCCACGCGCCAACCATGCCGGCGCTGGTTACGAGCACACTGGGATACCAGCTGGTGCGGCCGAGCGGCTCCCACAGGTGCCCAAGGAAGTCCTGCAGCATGAAGCGCCCGACACGGGTTCCGGCATCCATTGTCGTCAGGATGAACAGCGCCTCGAACATGATGGCGAAGTGATACCACAGCCCCATGACCGTTTTGCCGCCCAGGGTGTTGGCAAAGATGTGGGCCATGCCGACCGCAAGCGACGGTGCGCCACCGGTGCGCGCCAGCAGGCTGTGCTCGCCAACGTCATTCGCGAGGCTTTGCAGGTCGGCCGGCGTTACCGGGAATCCCCAGTTTGAGATGGTGGCGCTTGCCTGTGCAGGCGTCACACCGACAATGCCAGCCGGGCTGTTGATGGCAAAGTAGACGCCTGGCTGCAGCACGCTGGCGGCGATCATGGCCATCACCGCAACGAACGATTCCATCAACATGGCGCCGTAGCCGATCATACGCGCATCCGATTCGCAGCGCAGCAGCTTGGGCGTGGTCCCGGACGATACCAGTGCGTGAAAACCAGAGATGGCGCCGCACGCAATGGTGATGAATGCGAACGGAAAGATCTTGCCCGCAAAGATCGGCCCGGTGCCGTCCACGAAGCGCGTCAGCGCCGGCATCTCCACCGCGGGCAGGCACACCAAGATCCCCACCGCCAGCGCCACAATCGTCCCAATCTTGATGAACGCGCTGAGGTAGTCGCGCGGCGCCAGGAGCAGCCACACCGGCAACACCGACGCCGCAAAACCGTAGACGATGATCATCACCGCCAGCGTCGTCGCGCTGAAGGTAAACAGCGGCGCCAGGGTCGTGCTTTCACCGACCCAGCGCCCGCCCGCGACGGCCAGGAGGACGAGACCAAGCCCCCACGCCGTAGCCTCGAGCACCTTGCCCGGACGGGCGAAGCGCATGTACCAGCCCATGAGCAGGGCGATCGGGATCGTCGCGCCGACCGTGAAGGTCCCCCACGGGCTGCCTTTGAGCGCGTTGACGATGACCAAGCCCAGCACCGCCATGAGGATCACCATGATCAACAAGACACCGCTCAATGCGGCAAAGCCGCCGAGGACGCCGATCTCCTCGCGCGCCATCTGCCCGAGCGACTTGCCGTCACGCCGTAGCGACCCAGCGAGAATGAGGAAGTCTTGGACCGCGCCACCCAAGACGACACCAATGATGATCCAGAGCGTCCCCGGGAGGTAGCCGAACTGCGCGCACAGCGTCGGACCGATCAGCGGGCCGGGCCCAGCGATGGCGGCGAAGTGATGTCCGAATACGATCCAGCGGTTGGTCGGTACGAAATCGTGGCCATCGTTGATGCGTTCGGCGGGCGTACGGCGCAGATCGTCGAGCATGAGCACGCGCGCCGCGAGAAACTTGCTGTAGAAGCGGTAGGCCACCGCGTAGGTCGCAACCGCAGCGACCAGGAACCACACGACGCTGATCGGTTCACCGCGCACCAACGCAACGACCGCCAGCGCTGTCGCGCCGAGCAACGCCACCAGAGTCCAGATCACAGTCCCCACCATTCTGCACCAACGCTCTCCTCAGAAGATGACTATGCGCGCAGGTGGCGCTCGGAGGCAAGCTGCGGCCCGCGTACCATTTGCTCGTGTGGCCCGCTTTCTTGTACGCTGCGGGACAGCATGCGTATCGACAAGTTGCTCAACATCAACGGGCCGGTGTTCTCCTTCGAGTTCTTTCCACCCAAGACAGCAGCCGGAGAACAGACCCTCTACCAGACCATCGAGCGGCTGCGCCCCTTGAGGCCGACGTTCGTCTCCGTCACCTACGGTGCCGGCGGCGGTACGCGCGACAAGACTCTCGATTTGGTGCGCCGTATCAAGCATGAGATTGGCATCGAGGCCATGGCGCATTTGACGTGCGTCGGTGCCGATCAGGATGAGATCCTCGGCGTACTGCAAAGGCTGGTGGCCGCCGGCATCGAGAACGTCCTGGCCCTGCGCGGCGATCCGCCGCGCGATCAGGCGGGCTTCGTGCGTCCGGCCAACGGCTTTGGCTACGCGGTGGAACTGGTCCGGTTCATTCGCCAGCAGGGCTTCGGCTTCTGCCTCGGGGGAGCATGCTATCCGGAGGGGCACGTGGAGTGCCGCGACCGCGAGCAAGACCTGCTGTATCTCAAACGCAAGGTGGATAGTGGCTTGCAGTTCGTCATCACGCAACTCTTCTTCGACAACACCGATTACTTTGCGTTCGTCGAACGAGCGCGCGCGTGTGGCGTGCGCGTTCCCATCATTCCTGGGATCATGCCGATCACCAATCTGTCGCAGATCGAGCGCTTCACAGCGTTGTGCGGGGCGCGCATTCCCAAGGCATTGCGATCGCGACTCGAACAGGTACGCAGCGACGACGCTGCGGTGCGCGCCGTCGGCATCGAGCACGCAACGCTACAGTGCCGCGACCTGCTGGAGCGCGGCGCCCCCGGTATCCACTTTTATACGCTCAACCAGTCCACCGCGACGCGCGCCATTTTCGAACGACTGCGCGGCTGATCCCGTGGCAACCATCATTACCTTCACTCCGTTGCAACCACCCGTGCGCACCCCGGTGCGCGGTCGCGGCCGCCTTCTGCCGCACCGCTGCCAGGACATCGCCGAGCACCGCCATCAGCAGCGCCTGCCCTTGGGTAGCGTCCGCGGCATCATGTACCTTGATGCCTTGTGCTTGCACTGCGGAGCACATTTCGTCTGGGTGGAGGACGACAATCCGCCGCTCGCTGACGCTGGCGGTTCTCAAAGGTGAGCGAGTCGATGCCGACTGGGCTGCGGGAATTTTTGTGTTGAATTTTTGTTGACAATCAGCGCTTTCTTGAGGTAACAAACAGCTAGTCACTCAAATCGTTGCAAGCGGCGGGCGGGAGCGCCGGTGTAGGATTTCGGACTCAGGCTAGCGGGGCAAAAGAAAATTTGCGAAGGCACGCAAAATCTACTTGACAAAGGGAACGCATCTGAGGTAACAAAGTTCCACCGAGGTGAGAGTGGGTTTTCAGAAGACGGAGATCTGACGGTCGAATCGAGCCTTTAAGGAGGGGAGACATGTTCGAGATGAGCACTGTGTTGAGGCGAATGGGTTGGGTGGTGACTACGACCGCCGCCGGCCTGTTCTTGGCCTTCCCGGTTGTGGCGCAGCAAAAGCCGCACAAGCCGCACAAGTCGGTGGAGGTTACGCCGATCATCAACCCACCGGCGGTACAAAACCCGCACAAGCCACACAAGACCGTCGAGGTCACCACGATCATCGCGGCACCCAAAGCGCACAAGCCGCACAAGCCGCAAAAGGTCATCGAAGTCATTCCCATCATCAAGGCGCCCAAGGTGCAGAAACCTCACAAGCCGCACAAGGGTGTGACCGTCGTCCCGGTGGAGAAGGCTCCAAAGGTGAAGAAGCCTCACAAGCCGCAGAAGGACGTATCGGTGACCCCGGTGGAGAAGGCTCCAAAGGTGAAGAAGCCTCACAAGCCGCAGAAGCCTCAGAAGTAACCGATCGTCAAATCGCTTGACGCGGGGCGGGTTATCCCCTATCCGGTCCGCGAGCTTCCGAAATCAAAGCGAACACTCCGGCATACGGAGTGTTCGCTTTTTTTTTCGCAACGTCCGCTTTGCTCTTTACAGCGCACCCTCCGTATGCGACGCCCTCGCTTTGTGAACCGAACACTGGGACTCCCATCAGCTTTGGTCACGCCTCGAGCCAAGCGACGTGTGCCGCGCCTTCTCGCGATCGTCGTAGCTGTGCAGTTGAGTTCGGGCGCCGCGAGCGCGGCGCCGCTGCGGCTGACGATGGATGAGGCCGTCGTGCTCGCCACGAAGGCGCATCCCGATCTCGCCGCTGCACGTAAGGCGGTTGAAATCGCCGAAGCAAGCCTGCAGAGGAGCAAGGCGTGGGTTCCCTCCAACCCGTATCTCTCTGCTGGGGGAGGCACCACCACGCAACAAGGGGTCGGCAACAACTACGGCATGTATCTCTCCCAGGAGCTTGAGATCGCGGGGCAACGCAGTAAGCGCATTGGCGTCTCCCAGCAAGAAGTCGCGAAGGCCAATTCCGAGTTCACGAGTGCACAACAAACCCTGGTAGCAGCAGTAAAGACCGCCTTCGTAGACGCACTGGTCGGGAGGGACCGCGTGATCCTGGCGCGCCAGGGACTCGATTTCACGGTGGACTTGAGCGGCCATCTGAATCGCGCCAAGGATCTCTCCGAGGCGCAGCGTATGGAGCTCAACAATGCGCTGATCCAGGAAAGCCGGGCACGCCGCGACATTGCTGCAGCACAGCAGGGGCGCGACAACGCCCTGAGCACCATCCGCCGCCTCCTCGCTCTCCCGCAAGACCAGGACATCGAGCTTCTCGGCGCTCCGCTCAATCAAGCGCGCACGCTCCCCACCGAGACCGAGACAATCGAGCGCGCGCTGAGCAAGCGTCCCGACCTCGTTGCGCAAGAGCGGGCCCTCGACAAGGCCGACGGCCAGATCGCGCTCGTCAAACGCGAAGCGGTCCCCAACATCACCTTGTCCGGCAACGTCTCGCGTTTCGAGGGCGCCACTCTCGCCGGCGGCGACATTGGTCTGCATCTCCCGGTGTTTCAGCGCAAGACAGCTGAGCTGAACGAAGCTGTTGCCGAACGCGACCACCAGCGCTTGGAGATCGAGAGTCTCAAACGCACCATAGAGCAGGAAGTCCTCGAAGCCCGCCGTGCCTGTGAGGTGACCGCTGTCGACTTACAGGCCCTTCGGGACGTGGTGGTCCCGAAGACGGAGGAGAATCTTCGGCTCCAACGGCGCCTCTACGAACGCGGCGAGGTGACCTACTCCGATCTGGTAGGCACACAGCTGGAACACCTCGCTGCCCGGCGCGAGTACCTCGATGCCGTACAGGCCTACAACGATGCTTTGATCGAGTTGGAACGTGTCGTCGGCGGCGATCTCGAGCCGTGAGCCTGTCAGTTACCGGCGCCTCGGCAGTCCGAGCACCAACGCGATTGCCGTCAAGAGGATCAGATAAGCCCTTGGGCTCGCGCCTGTCTGCAACATGCAGCCGCTGCCGTTTCCGATCACCTGGTAGATGATGTCATGCGGCACCGTAGGAGTCTCGGTTGGAGTGGACGGTGGTGGGGTCGGGAGGGTGGACGCGAGCAGTCGCACGAGTGAACCGCTCGCATGAGCAGTCGCGGTAGTGCCGTTCGCGCCGCGCTGCACACCGGTGAAGGTATTGCCGACCTTTCCGATGTAACCCATCTGCTCGCTGTCGATGATCAGCGTGCCGGAGCCCGGAAAGCCAGTGGCGTTGTCCACCGAGATGGTCGAGTCCGTCGCGCTGATACTCGATACCAGGCGCGCGGTCGGGATGGGAGAGCCGGTGACCGTTGGATGAGGTGAGGGAGTCGCTGTCGCTGCACCCGACGGTGTTGGCGTTGGCGTGTTACCCGTTGGTGTGCGTGTCGCAGACACGCTGCGCGTCGGCGTGGGAGTGGTCGTTCCGCGTGACGGCGTACGTGTCGGTGTCGTCGTTGCCACCCCTTGACAAATGCCGGTGTGGCACGGTTGCGTGGTGCAGCAGTCGGCGTCATCGACGCAGGGAAAACTCTGGAAATCCGACGTGCAGGTCGAGTTCGGACAATCCGAGTCGTCGAAGCATATCTGATTCGCGTTTGTGCCTCCCTGGCACAAGCCAGCGCAGAGCTTGCCCGTCGAGCGACACACCGAGTTTGGACATTGACTGTCGTTGAGACAGGCAAAGCCTTTCGCGTCGCCCGCGAGGCAGAGCTTTGCAGTGCCTTTGCACGGCGCGCCGTCGCTACAATTGAAGGTCACATCGCAACACTCGCCGGCAGAGGTGCCCCCCGAGCACGTGCCAAAGGTGTTGTCGGCTGTGCACACAGGCGTCGCCGAACAGGAGCCAGCCGGGCAGTCGCATGACGCACCATCGTCGGTTCCGCCGTTGCACACGCCATTGGCGATGACACACACTCCGTTCGGCACACAATCGGCGTCCGATTCGCACGGCAGGCCATCACGCGTGCCCTTGCTGCACAGAAACTCCCCCGTGGCTTGGGCACAAGCATTTCGTGGCAGCCAAAGGGCGCTGAGCACGACGAGGAAGAGGCAACCCGTGCGCCAGTCTGTGGGTCGAGTCACAATACGCTCGCAGCAGTTAGAGATCGTTTCGCTTTTTCACGGTCGTTAGTCAACAAGAAAGCGCGCCGCCCATCTTGGCTCTCCGCAAGCCTCGCCAATGCATCCAAACGAGCCTCGAACCAGGAGGGAGCTTCCAACGGATCGCCGACAGCTGTCGCGCCTCGACGTTCGTCGAGCCGCGGCGGGCTTCCCTCGTTGACTTCCGCTGCCGCCTGGGTCACAGGGAACTGTGGCGCTGGCCGTGAACAGTCCGGGGGGCGCTGAGCCCGAGGAGTACGTGAATGAGCGAGTATGGAGCATGGTTTGAGTGCATCAACGGCTGCCCCACGCATTTCAGTTTGTTCGAGGTGATCTACCGGTGCCCGACGTGTGGTGATCTTCTCGATGTCGCTCACGACCTCGAGGCCCTGAAGCGGCGCTCGCCCGCCGCGTGGATGCAACTCTTTGACGACCGTTACCGGCGCAATACCTTTCCGTACGGTTCCGGGGTGTGGGGCAAGAAGGAGTGGGTGGTGCCGTTCATCGACAGCGAGAACATCGTGTCGACCTACGAGGGCAGCACCAACCTGCTCTGGGCCGACCGCTATGGCAAGCTCCTGGGCGTCGAGGATCTGTGGGTAAAACAGTGCGGCAACTCGCATACCGGGTCGTTCAAGGATCTGGGCATGACCGTCTTGGTGTCGGTCGTCAAGCAGATGATTGCCGAAGGACAGACGATTGCGGCCATCGCCTGCGCTTCGACCGGCGACACCTCCGCCGCCTTGGCGAACTACTGTGCCGCCGCCGGCATCCCAGCGGTCGTCCTGCTGCCGCGCCACAAGGTGTCGCCGGCGCAACTCGTGCAACCGCTCGCCAACGGCGCCCTCGTACTGAGTCTCGACACGGACTTTGATGGCTGCATGGCGTTGGTGCAGGAGATCACCAAGCAGCGCACCGTTTACCTCGCCAACTCCATGAACAGCTTGCGACTCGAGGGCCAGAAGACAGTGGCCATTGAGCTGGTCCAACAGTTCGATTGGGAGGTCCCTGACTGGGTGGTGATCCCCGGTGGCAACCTCGGGAACGTCAGTGCCCTGGGCAAGGGCTTTCTGATGATGCGCGAGTTGGGCCTCACGCAGAAGCTGCCGCGCATCGCGGTGGCGCAGGCCGAGAATGCCAACCCTTTGTACCTCGCGTATCTCAAGCACTTCGAGTCCTTTGTCCCCGTGCAGGCGAAGAAGACGCTGGCCAGCGCGATTCAGATCGGCAACCCCGTCAGCTACAAGCGCGCCGTGCGCGTGCTGCAGGCGTTCGACGGCGTCGTCGAGCAAGCCAGCGAAAGCGAGTTGGCGGACGAAGCGGCACGCGCCGACCGCACTGGCATGTTCAACTGCCCGCACACGGGGGTGGCGCTCGCCGTCCTGCGCAAGCTCGTCGAACGCAAGGTGATCCGCTCAAACCAGCGCGTGGTGGTGATCTCAACGGCGCACGGTTTGAAATTCGCCGACCAGAAAACCGCTTATCACCTTGGGCAGATCGAGGGCCTACGATCGACCTATGCCAACCGGCCCGTCGAGATTGCGGCCGATTTGCGCGTGGTGAACGACACCATCAAGCGCTACGCCGAGAAGATCAAGATCCTGGAGGCGTAGCGTGCCTGCAGAACGACCGATCCGCGGTGGCCTCAGCACCCAAGCCGTACACGGCGGAGAGCCTCGGACCAAAGAGGCCAACGCCATCGCGACGCCGATCATCCAGAGCGCAACATATACGTTCGCCAACACGCAGGAGATCGCGGACCACTTCGAAGGCCGCATCGAACGCGAAGAATACGGCCGCTACGGCAACCCGACGCAGCGCGTCGCCGAGCGCAAGCTCGCCGCACTCGAAGGCGCCGAGGACGGCCTGCTGTTCGCCAGTGGTATGGCCGCGATCACCACGACGCTGTTTGCCATGCTGTCGAAGGGCGCCCACGTGGTCGTCACCGATGACGCCTACCGACGCACACGGCAATTCTTGCACCAGATCCTGCGCCGCTACGGCGTTGAGGTCTCGACGGTGCCTGCTGGTGACTATCAGCGCATGGAGGAAGCTGTCCGCCAGACAACGCGGCTGATCTTCAGCGAGTCGCCCACGAACCCCTACAACCGCATTCTCGACCTGGAGCAGGTCGCCGCCATTGGCCGCCGGCATCGGGTCAAGACGCTCATCGACTCGACCTTCTCCACGCCCATCAATCAGCGACCCATCGAGTTCGGCATCGACCTGGTGATCCATTCCGGTACCAAGTATCTTGGCGGCCACAACGATCTGCTCGCCGGTGTCGTGCTGGGAACTGCGGAGTTGGTCGGGGCGATTCGCGACCTGCAAGGCGTCACGGGTGCGGTTCCCGACCCGTTCGCCGCCTACCTGCTCATCAGAGGGATCAAGACTCTGGCACTGCGCGTCGCGCGTCAGAACGAGAACGCGCAACGAATCGCCGAGTTCCTGGAGGGGCACCCCAAGGTGGAGCGGGTGCACTACCCTGGCCTTGCCAGCCATCCGGAGCACATCATTGCCGTGCGGCAGATGCGCGGCTTCGGTGGTGTCGTGTCATTCGAGCTACGCGGCGATCTCGCCGCCGCCTCGCGTCTGGTCGACGCGTGCACGATCCCGCGCATCGCACCGTCGCTCGGCGGGGTCGAAAGCTTGATCGAGCAACCGGCGTTGATGAGCTTCTACGAACTGACCACCGAGGAGCGCCTCCAGGTTGGCATCAAAGACACGCTGGTGCGCTACTCGGTCGGCGTCGAAGATGCGGACGACCTCATCACCGACCTCGCCCAGGCCCTGGAGAAGGTGTAAATCTTTGCGATGTACCCGGGCTCGCTCTGCGGCCCGTCAGAGTCAGCCGTCCGCAGTGGCGGCTGCGGCTTCAGTAAGATCGTCGTAGCGTTCCATCACTCGCTTTACATATCGCGCGCGGCGAGCCCGCTGGAGTGACATGTGCCCGACGCGCCCGGGACCCCTGTTGAATGCCACCATCGCCAGGTATGGATCACCGAACTGCTCCTCCAGTTGAGACAGATAGAGCAGCGCCAGTTGCAGGTTTTCGGCCGGGCGTGTCAGTGCCTCGGGGCCATGCCACGGTAGCCCCGCCTCCTTGGCTACGGCGCGTGCGGTAGAGGGTTTGAGCTGCACCAAGCCCACCGCACCGTGCTCGCCACGGGCGGTGGGTGAGCAACCACTCTCGACTTGTATCAGGGCCATGACGAACAGTGGGTCGTAGCCATGGCGATGGCTCTCATCGTGAATGGCGCTGGCCAGACGCCAACGGTCGCTTACCGACAACGGCACCTGGCACCGCGACAGCGCAGTGAACACATCGTTGACCGGATTCACGCTCTCTTGCCTCGCCGGATTCTGAGGCAGGTCGTCTGCCGACGCCGTTGCACCCAGCGAAAGGCTGAGCGCAAAGACGACAGCGGCCGCAACATAGCAAACAGCCCGCAGGGGTCCGCTGAATGCCGCGTGTGTTGATCGAATCGCTGAAAGAACGCGCCGTACTGGCAGGCGGCGAACTTGGGTCCAACTTGGGCTCATCGGGATTCTCCTTTTGGGCGTTGGTTGGACACCGCAGAGGGCCGGTGTCAGACGAAGGAGCAGGTAGCGTAGCAACTGAGCGAAGGCATGCAACCCCCCTTGCGTCACATTAGTGACGCTCTGCTACTGGTGGCCAACCCCAAACAACCGCCACTGACCACCGACCCGTGCTCGTGGGTGTGTGGCTATCTCGCGTTTTTCTGCAGCGTAACCGGCAACGCAATGGTAGGCTATACGGCTGGCGATATTGGTGGGACCAGCGCGCGTGTTGCTTCACTCAGCATTGTTCGCCGCGCTCCTGCTCTGCTAAAGGCGACGCACGCGTGATGCGGATGTTTGGGAATCCTGTGGAAGCGCTCTGCCGCCGTCGCCTCGGGGTTGCGATTTGCGCGACAATACTGTCCTTGGTGCTCCCGAAAACCTTGAGCGCCGCCGACCGCTCAACCGCACTCGCTGCTCCGGTGCAACCGGTTGCCGCGCTGCCATTTGCGCAACCGAAAAAATCCGCTGCGCCAGGGCAACCCTTGCAGTTCATCCCACGCTACGATCCCACCGTCTGGACCGCTGCCGAGGGACGTACAAGCGGGCCTGATCGCATGGCGCCGCGCCTTTCGCCGCAAGTTCAGCTGCAATCAGGCGATGCAGGCGCTGCATTATTCACAGATGTCCCTCTCCTCGCCAGCACCGATTTTGCCGGCATCTTCTTTGACTCGATCAATCCTCCCAACCCGGCGATTGCGGCAGGTCCTGATCATCTGCTCGCGCTCACCAACGGAACGGTCGCCCTCTTCTTGAAGGACGGTTCAATCGTTTCGCTGAGCGGCCTCGCTGACTTCTTTCAGTCCGTGGCCACACCCGACGATTTCATCACCG
Organism: Candidatus Margulisiibacteriota bacterium; assembly: GCA_035541735.1. Classification (GTDB taxonomy): domain Bacteria; phylum Desulfobacterota; class Binatia; order HRBIN30; family HRBIN30; genus DATKMS01. Next base: position 25,448 of record DATKMS010000346.1, on the reverse strand, counting down.
ATCCGCGTGTGCTCTTCGATTCTGGTCGCTTTTTCGTCAGTGTCGCCTCGCAACGCAGCAACCCCTTTGCTGCCTTCTTCTTGCTCGGCGTGTCCGCCTCCTCGGACCCCACGGGCGCGTGGAACTTCTACGCGCTCAACGCTGCCATCGACAACGCTACGCCAACCAACAACTTTGCCGACCTCCCAGCCTTGGGCGTCGATGACAACGCCGTCTACCTCACGGCGAACATGTTCGACGCCACCACCTTCCTCTTCCAGGGGGCGAAAATCCGTGTCGTCCAGAAGGCACCCTTGCTGGCGGGGACGGCTGCCACATTCTTTGACTTCACGGATCTGCGCGTCAACGGCAGCCAAGTGGCGAGCGTTCAGCCGGCGCAGAGCACGCCGCCCAGTCCCGCTGAGTTCTTTCTCAACACGCGATTCCCCACCTCCTGCGCAGTGACGGTGTGGCGCGTCACCAACCCGCCGGGTGCCGATCCGGTGTTGTTGAGCGCCGACCTATCGGTGGGTGGCGATTGCAGTGACCCACCCAATGCGGCGCAACAGGGAACGATGACGCGCATCGAGACCGGAGGGTCGCGCTTGATCAATGCGGTGTGGCGCGCCGATTCGCTGTGGGGAGCCGCGGCAGTAGCGCACAACTGGGGGAGCGGTGGCGTTTCCACGATTCGCCTCTTCCAGATCGACGTCAGCACCTTTCCTAGTTTGAAGCTGACGCAGGACGTGCTGCAGGGGGCCGATGGGGTCGACGTGTACTATCCGGCGGTCGCGGTCGACGGCGGCGGCAACGCCGCGCTGGTGTTCAACGAGTCGAGCCCTTCGGAGTATGTCTCCGTCCGCTTCGCAGGACAGACGGCAACCGCCCCACGCAACCTGTTGCTCAGCCCCAGCACCCTCAAAGCCGGTGAGGGGCCGTACGTCGTGCTCGATAGCAACAACCGCAACCGCTGGGGCGACTACAATGGGATCGCCATCGATCCCGGCACCGGGGCATTTTGGACCATCGGTGAATACGCGGCAGCCCCCTTCGATCGCTGGGGAACCTGGATCGGGGAGCTGACCTTCGACTTCGCCACGCCGACCTCGACCCCAACCAGCACACCGACGCGCACTCCAACACCAACGCGGACGGTTACCCCGACGCCTAGCAAGACGCCAACGGCGACACCGACGCGCACTCCCTCGGCCACGCGCACGCCTACTGTCACGCCAACCGGCACAGCGACACGAACGAGCACAAAAACGCCAACGGCGACGCCGACACGAACGACGACGCCAACAGCAACGCCGACGCGCCCTCCAACACGCACCGCTACGCCGACTACCTCCTCGACCCCCACGGCAACGTCGACGCCCACGCGTACCGTGACGCCGACCCGAACACGAACGCAGACGCCGACGGCGACAAACAGCCGGACGCCCACCCACTCACCGACCATCACCCCATCCCCAACCGCAACGCTCACGCGGACCGCCACTCGCATTTCCACGCGGACGCACACGCCAACACGCACGCCGACCGCGACCAACACCACTCCGCCCACACGGACACCGACGGTGACACCAACGGAAACCGGCCCGACGCGCACCCCGACTCCCACGCGCACAGTTACCCGTACGCCCACGGACACACGCACGCCGACCGCCACGCCGACAGCGACGGTTACCCCTACGCTGACCCCGACGCCCACCAGCTCCCCGTCACCAACGCCGAGCCACACCCCAACGGCCACGCCCAGCGCAACGGTGACTCCGACGAGCACGTCCACCCCGACCGGGACACCGACACCCACGCAGACCACTACGCCAACGGCGACGCCGTCGCCCTCGGACACGCCGACGCCAACTATCACGCCGTCGCCCTCGGACACGCCCACCGAGACCGTAACCCCATCGGTGACCGCATCACCTACCGTGACTCAGACGGACACACCAACACCCTCGCCCTCCGTGACACCCACGGAGACCGCAACCGACACGCCCTCCCCTTCACCCACCGCAACCGCCACCGCCACGCCCTCGGCAACGCCGACTGAGACCTCCGCGCCCACACCCAGTGCCACCGGGACCGAAACGCCAACCGCAACAGTAACGGTAACGCCGACCGATACCGCCACCGAGACGCCCACCGAGACGCCGACAGAAACACCGACGCCTTCTCCGTCGCCGTCGCTTACGCCAACCGCTACCCAGACCCCAACACCCACGCCACTGATCGGCGACGTCAACGGCGATGGCCGCGTCGATCAGCAAGACTTGGATATCGTCATAGCGCGCCTGTTCAGCGTCACGGACACACCCGACGACTCCAACCCCGACGTCAACGGGGACCAACGGGTGACTGCTGCCGACGTCACCGCTGTAGCGCAGCACCTCCAGTAGGGATACGCGCCCTGTCGCTGCCCGCACCGTTGACACCAGGTCGGATGCTGTCCTAAGGACCGCACCCACAACGAGGAGACGGCATGGCCGACGACGTCCCGATTCGGGCCATCGATTGCTGGGTGAATCCGTTCACGCCCGAGCACGCACGCACCGAGCAGCCCGAGTTCCTGGTGCGTGTTGCTACCGACTACTTCCACCGCGAGCAGCAGTTGGCACGCGGTACCCCGCTCGATGAAATGGTGCGGATGATGGACGACGCAGGCATCGAGGGCGGCATCCTCACCATCAATGCAGCCGATCCGCAGCCGTTCGCGAAAATGGCGCGGCAGTATCCCGGACGCTTCCTCTTGTCGGCAGTGATCGACCCACTGCAGGCAATGGAGGCGCTGCGCACGATCGAGCGCTTGGTAAAGGAGTACGACGTGCGCCTCATCCGCATGGTGCCGTTTCTCTTCAACCGGCCCTCCAACGACAAGGCATGCTATCCGATTTATGCCAAGTGTATCGAGCTCGGCGTGGCCGTGTCCGTGAATACCGGCATCCCCGGACCGCCCATGCCTGCCGAGCCGCAGCGTCCGTTGTATCTCGACGAGGTGTGTCTCTTTTTTCCCGAGCTGGTACTCATCATGGCGCACGGTGCTGACCCGTGGTGGGGGGAAGCGATCCGGTTGCTCCTGAAATACCCCAACCTGTACATGATGACCTCTGCATACTTGCCCAAATACCTGCCGCAGGAGCTGCTCCACTTCATGAACACCCGTGGCCAGGACAAGGTTCTGTTCGCCACCGACTTCCCCTTCTTGCCGTTCGATCGCGCCATCGCAACCGCGAAAGCGCTTTCCTTCCGACCGGGCGTCTTGCGAAAGTACCTGCGTGACAACGCCGCGCGTCTCTTCCATTGGGACTAGCCTGCGGCTGGCATCCTTCCTATGGTCCGCTCCCCCTTCGGCAACAGCTGCCCTTGCTGCAACGCAATGGTAGGCTAAAAGGGACCATCGTCAGGAGGATTGGGGTGCGGGCACACATTTGGGTGGTGGTTGCGGGCGTGTTGGCGTGCCTTGCTCGGGAGACATCAGCGGGGGACGCGGAGGCGCCGGTGGGGGTGCTGGTTCTGAAGGAGCACGGAGTCAGCAGCCCTACCCTCGTGCAGCCCTACCTGGATCGCTTCGTCGCCCTCGCGGCGCGCCTGAACGGCTGGCCAGCTGCTGTCGGACAGTACCACGCCGATCGCGCCTCCGCGCAGGCATTCATTCAGGCGGCGAACCCGCATTATGGGATTCTGTCGCTGCCGGCCTTCCTGGCCTTCCGCAAGAAATACAACCTCGAAGTGATCGGACAGGTGTCGGTGTCACTCGCCGGCGGCCGCCAGTACAGCATCATCAGCCGCACCGCCTCCGATCTGGCAGGTTGCAAGGGCAAAACCTTGGCCACCGATCATGCTGATGATGCGCGCTTCATTGATCGCGTGGTCTTTGCGGGCAAGCTTCACCTCAGCGACTTCACCGTCGAGCAGACACAGCGGCCGCTGCAGACGATAAAGTCGATCATTCGTGGCAGTGCCGAATGTGCGCTTGTTGATGAGTCGCAGCTCGAACAGCTCGCGCATATTGAAGGCGCCGAGGGCATCCGGCCGGTATGGCAAAGCACGCAGCTGCCGCAGATGGTCGTGGTGGCATTTCCGAGCGCGCCGGCCGAGGAACGCGAGCGTTTCCAAAGGAAGCTGGGTGAGGTATGCGACAATGACGGACAGAGCGCGTGTGGTGAGGTCGGCATCCAATCCTTGCGCACAGCCAGCGCCGCCGATTATGCGGCCGTCGTGGCAGCCTATGGGTCCTGAGCGTCAGGTTTCGACCACGCATTGCACTTGCCACTGGCCGCAGTCATCGCCCTCTGCCCCGCAGCGACGCCGGCTGCGGCTCCTGGTGTTACGGCTCGCCTGCTGCGTCTTGTGCCTCGCTGCTGGTTGTGCGGTCCGCAAAACCACAGTGCACTCGCCCTTGCGCACTGCCGCGGACGAGGGTGATGCCCTCGCTGTCTCCGATGCCCTCGAAGCCTTGATCGCGGCGGGAATCGATACACCCGCCGACCGTCAGTATGCCTATGACGCCGTATCCACCGATACCGCCGACACTGCGGCAGCCAACTACGCGCGCGCCTCGGTCACCGGCCGGCTGGTCCAGCAGAAGGGCCTGTTGGGCGCCAGTATGGTTCGCGACGTGGAACGCAACGCGCGCCGCAGCCGGGAGCTGGATCCGACATTCCGCGATGGCGCGGCCACGCGTCTCCTGGGCACGCTCTACGTCTTGGCTCCCGCTTCATTCCTACAGCACGGTGACTCGGAAGATGGCCTCGATTTGCTCGTCGGGCTGGTGCAAACCTATCCCAACGTCGCCCAGAATCATTTGCGCCTCGCCGAGGCGTACATTGCGCTCGGCGACTCGGCTCCAGCCATCCCGCATCTCTGCCGCTCACTCGATCTGCGCGCCGCGCTGCGCCGTGACGAGCAACTCCTGCTGGCTCATCTGATCGCCGACTTGGGAGCACTCGACTGCCGCAGCGCGGTGGCGCCGGCCCACTAACGCCGCGGTCGGCAAGATGCCTGCCCCGCAAGAGGTGCTAGCGCAAGGGTGCCCGCTTTCTGCCAGGCGGCGTGGGCAATGCCCCTGGCTGCGGCACGCCGATCTCGTCCGGACGTTCACGAAAGAGAATCCACAACGCCGCTGGCAACGCCGTGAAGTCGGCGATCATCGACAGCACGAACGCCAGTGCGGAGAGCATGCCGAATTGGCGCATGGGGGGGAGATCGCTGAGGACGAAGGCGAGAAAGCCGCCGGCGTTGATGAGCGTGGCGAACGCGATGGCCCGGCCGGCGACGAGCAGCGTGTGCTGTAGCGCCTGCTCCACAGTGCCGCTCCGGCGCCCCTCGAGAAAGTGGTAGAAGAAGTGGATCTGGTCGTTTTCGGAGGTCCCCAAAACCGTCGAGGCGATCAGAATCGTCGCGATGTTGAGCATCATGCCGCTGACGCGCATCACCCCGAACATCACGAGGATCGCGAAGAGCGACGGAATCATTGCCATGAGCCGCGCCGTGCCGTTGCGGAAGATCAGCAGGAACGTTCCGAAAATGATCACCACCGTGAGCGTGAAGCTCTCGGCCAACGTCGGCACCAGGCTGCGCGCCATCTTCGCCTGCAGCGGCGCCAAGCCGACGACCTGTAACTCGAGTTCGCGCAACGCCGGGTGCGTCGCCTGCGCCGACTGCCAACGCGCGCTGATCGCGCCGCGCAGCCGCTCGTAATCCTCGCCCTCGTTGCTCCGGCTGATGATTGTGAGCTGTGCCTGCGCCAGGCCAGTCGGGTCGACGAAATGGCTGACCAACGACTCACGGGCAACGATCGCCTCCAGGTCGCCCGCCACCTGATCCAGCGTCGCCGCGTCCCTCGGCCAAGCATCGCCGGCGCCGCCGATGTAGCGCAGCATGCGGAGGATGGTCGTCGGGCCGACGACGGCGCCGACATCCGGCAAGGCCTCCAGCGTTTGCTGGAAGTCGTACAACCCGGTGAGGACCGCGGGCTCCGACATGCTGCCGACGCTACCCTTGAGCCATACATGCGTCACCGACAGCCCCGGGATGACCGGCGTGAGACGGCGCACGTCCTTGTAGATGGGCGATTCATGGTTGATGTACTCGAGGGGCTCGGTCAGCAGGGGCATCGGCGCCACCACGCCCGGCAGCCCGAAGATGGCGATCAGCCCGCCGCCTGACAAGGTGAGCGGCGTCACCACGAGCGGCCAACGCCAACGATAGGTAAACCGGGGGAGGCTGATCGCCAGACGCATCAGCCACGCCGCAGCGCCGCGGCGCTCCTGCTCCGTCGGCGTCCGCAACGCCTTCTGCAGCGCCGGGAACAGCGTAAACACTGTCACCCACGTGAAGGCAAGGCCGACTGCAACCCACAACCCCATCTCGCGTATGATGCGCAGGTTCGAGATCTCCAGTGCTGCGAACCCGGCTGCCGTGGCGAAGATCGACGCGGTGCAGGGCACGAACTTGTTGGTCAGCGTGAACAGCTGGTGCGCGTCGACAGGGCGGCCGGCGGGACGCTCGACGAAGCGCGATTGCAGGTACACCAGGGTGGCGCTCGCCGTCACCAGAACGGTCATCGGCACCATGGGCGATACGAGCGTGAAGGTCCCGCCGGTCAGACCGATATAACCAACGCAGAGAGCCAGGCAGGCCCCCAGTGTCACCACGAAGGCGAGCAGCGTCCGGACCGATCGGTACAGCGCAATTGTGAATATGGTCATGAACAGCGCGAAGAGCACGAAGTAGAAAGGCGCCGCGCGCTGCGCCTCGTCGAGGTAGACATTGACGAACGACTGGCCGAGCCGGTCAATACGCCGCACCGGCCCCAGATCAGACGCGATGGGTGCGAGCGCCCGATTGATGGCGTCAACCGTCGCATGGCGCTCGGCGCTGCTGCGGACATCGAGGACGAGACCGAGCGCGAGATAGTGGTCGCCAAACAGCCCTTGCCGCCGAAAGATATCGGTGCCGGTGGCAAAGTCCCGCAAGTGCGCCACCTGATCCGGCGTCGGTTCAAAGCCGGCCTTCGCACGGCGATAGATCGACAGCAACGAGTTGGTCGTCAGCCGCGGAACGCCCTGCAGGGCGCGCTCGATGCGGTCCACCCGTTCCACGACCCCCGGGTCGAACGGATCATCGGCCTCCGCCAACAGCAATGCGAACTCGCCGGCGCCGAAGGTCTTCTCGAACGCCCGCGTCGCCACGTAGTCCGGATCGTGGCGCGCCAACAACCGGTCGATCGAGTTGTCCTGACCGACCTGCGCAGCGTAATAGGCACTCACCGGCACAACCACGGCGTACAACGCGATCACACACCGGCGCTTCGCGATCACGAAGGCGAAGATCGATGCCAGGCGTCCAGAAGCGTCAGCGTCCATGCGACCCAGTGCGCAGCTCGTCACGTATCCGAACGCGGGCGTACCACACCAGCCGACTTGGGGCTAGCGCACCGCGACGAGTTCCACCTTGGTCGTGCGGAACGGCTTGCCGATGTCGGCTTTGTCGAGCGAGAGCCGAAACAAGTCCGTGCCTCCCGCAACAATCGGTTTGACGAGCTTCACCTTATCCTCGAAGCTTCCGCCGAAGCCTTCGGTATCGAGGATCTCGGCCTCGGCGTTGTAGCCGGCGCGCTCCGCCACCAGCTTGCCGTCCTTGTCAAAGAGCTGCACCTTCACCTTGACGTAAGCCACCGGCGCGTCGGAGACGTTCTTCACATTGGCGAGCACCGTATAGACAATTGCGCCGTAGGCGTCCTGCCACTCTGTTTTGATGTTCTCCAAGCGCACCCGCTCCTGCGCAAGTGTCGTACCGGTCAGGAACAGCAGAACGGCGAGCACGGCGGCGCGTTTCATTCGTCAACCGTCACCTGGTCGCGGACCTTCTCGAACGCGGCCTTGCTCATCTGCTGCACGGCCAGCAGTTCTTCGACCTGCAGGAACGGACCGCTCTTTTCGCGATGCGCAATGACCTGAAGTGCCTGGCTCTCCGTCAAACCGAGAGCGACGAGTTGCTCCTTGGTTGCGGTGTTGAGGTTGACCTTGTCCGCCGCGCCGCCCGCTCCAGCCAGCACGGCGAGCAGTGCGGCCACGAGTACCCGGGTGCGGTTCATACGTCCCGTTCGCTAGTACAAATGGCGCCAGCCCGCAAACGGCCCTCAGGTCGTCCACGATCATCCGAACGCGGGCGCACGAGCAGTCTTGTGTTTCACCTGCAGTTGCCGCATTCGACTGGCGGAAGGAAACCATGCTTCGTTTGTACGACTATCTGCCATCCGGCAACGGCTACAAGGTTAGGCTGCTATTGACGCAACTCTGCATCCCGTTCGAGCGCGTCGAGGTGGACATCCTCACGGGCGAGACCCGCACACCGGAATTCCTGCGAAGGAACCCCAATGGGCGCATTGCCCTCCTTGCGCTCGCAGACGGCACCTGTCTCGCCGAATCGGACGCCATTCTCTTCTACGAGCGCGTGCGTACACAGCCGCGGTACATCCCCATCACGCAGGCCTGATCCCCCAAGCCGTCAGTGTTCGTCGGTTCTTACGTATTGGCGATCGGTGCTGCGGGATCGATGCTCAGCCAGCACAACGCGGCGACCAGGTAGCCAGCCGCGACCGTGATCAACGGGACGGTCCATGAATCCCACATCTGAAGGCACAGCCCCACAACCAGCGAACTGAGGGTCCCGCCCAAATTTCCAAAGGTATTCATGCCGCCGCTGACCACACCGGCGTGCCGGCCGCCGATTTCGAGGCAGACGGCCCAAGCCGGGCTCACACCGAGCGCCGCCAGGCCGGCGGCACTGGCCAGCAGCAGCGCCGCAGTAAGCGGCGTCTCACTGTACAACGCCGCAACGATGGCGACAGCCGCAAGCGGTAAGCCGATAAGCCCGGGCGTTCCCCGTCCAGCGCGCAGTCCCCAATGCCGTGCGAGCACATCGCTCAACCACCCACCGACCAACACCCCCACAGCGATGCTGACCAGCGGCAGCGCCGATAGCCATCCCACGCGCACCAGATCGAAGCCGCGTGCGCGCAGCAGATAGGTGGGCAGCCACGTGATGTAGAAATACCAGCCGTAGATAACACCGAAGTACATCGTGCAGAGCGCCAGCATGCTGCGATCGCGCCGCATCTCCCGCCAAGGGACCGCGTGGTGTGGAACGGGTGGTGCGGCGCCGATCAGGTGCAACTCTGTCGTGTTGACGCCGGGATGGTGATGCGGATCGTCACGGAACCACCGGAACCAGGCCAGTGCCCAGACCACCCCCACCAGCCCAAAGATCGGGAATGTGTAACGCCAATGCATCAAATCGAGCATCGCTACTACCAGAGGCTGCGTCACCGCGCCGCCGAGTGCTGCGGTCATCAATGCCAGCCCGAAGGCGCGGCCGCGCTCCGGCGCCGGCAGCCAGCGAGCGTAGGCACGTGCCATACTCGGGAAGGTTCCCGCCTCGCCCATGCCGAAGAGAAAGCGGACCGCGACCAGGGATACAAAGCCGCCCACCGCACCGGTCGCTGCGGTCATGGCGGACCACCACACGACGATGCGTGTCAGCATCAGCCGTGGCCCAAAGCGGTCCGCGAGCCACCCGCTCGGCACCTCAAACAACGCGTAGGCGAGCGTAAACGCGCTGAACACGTAGCCCATCTGCGCATCGCTGAGCTGCAGATCAGCCTTCATGGCGGGTGCGGCCGTCGCGATGCACACGCGGTCGAGGAAGGCCACCGCAGTGAGGGCGAGGGTGAGGCCGAGGACGCCGTGGCGGACGTGCGACGGCGACGGTTGTATTGCTGACACCGCCGGCTGTGGGAGGAGCATGCGACGTTCCTACCCCGCCCGCGCCTGCCGACGCAACCGCGGATGGCACGATGGAACAGGCGGCGATGCCCTTCGAGAGGCCGATACTCACCTCGTGTCATCCTCGAGGGGGCACGTGCGCCTGCCCGTGCGCGCCAATGGCAGGACCTGCTCGATGAGCACGTGCTCGAACGTCTGGGGCTCTTCGAACGGCGGGTAGTGCGCCGACTGCTCGAACCACACCAGCCGTTTGCAGGGGGCCTCGACCGTGGCGAAGTAGTCTGCGGCGACACGTGCCGGCATCTGCCAATCGTGGCGGCCGAGGAGGAAGAAGACCGGCACGTTGAACGAGCGGTAGCCCCGCAGGTCCAGGTCCGACAGCTCGGGCCACAGGCACTCCATCGAGAAGCGGCTGCCCTGGCGGAGACGCCACAAGTCGACGAGATTGGTTTCGTCGCTCATGAGCACTGCACGGATGAGGTCGCCCATCGAGACGTCGCCGTAAAACGAGCCACCGAAGCGCTCAACCCACTCCCGCATGACGAGCACCTCCTCGAGCGTGCGCGGCTGCGGACCGAAGGCACGCAGCTCGCGGGCGGCGCGCCGATTGCCACGCTGTTCGGCCTGAGCGAGGGCGTAGGCCCAGGAGAGCCGCGCGCCCTCCCGGACATCGCCGAACTGACCGACGCCGACATAAACCGCGACTTTCTCAGGGTGCTCATACGCGTAGATCGTGCCGAGCACGGTACCCCAGGAGTGCCCAACGAGGACGACGGTGTCCTTGCCGAAGCGGTGGCGCACCAGTTCCACTACCTCGTCGAGGTCGCTAAGGAACCGGGCAATGGTCATCGACTGCGGTGGAATGTCAGGGGCGTACGATCGCCCCGCGCCGCGCTGTTCCCAGTACACCACCAGGAAGTGCTGTTCGAGGCCGGCGTTGTAACGACGGAACATCGGCGCTTCACTCACGCCGGGGCCGGCGTGAAGCAGGATCAGCGCCGGAGCGTGACGGTCCCGCCCGCGAAACCAGAGGTGCTGCCGCGTGCCGCCGATGGTCGCGTACTCCGTCGTGGCGACACTGTCGGGAAGGATCGTGCCGTCCGCCGCACGGAAGGGTCGTGTGTAAGCGCAGCAGCCCGATGCAAACACCGCAAAGACGGTCAGCAGAGCGGTGCGCTTCATCGCAGCACGACGTGAGGCCATCGATGCACGGCGATTCCGGCTCGCATCATCCCGCCTGCCGCGGTGGATCAACGGTGGTTGAAGCGTTGGTCACCCGCCTGCCCTTGAGGACTATGCCGGAACACGTGGGACGACGCGACCCGCTACATGGGAATCCCCGCTTGCCCAACTGCCGCGAGTTGGGCTAATCGATTGATTGACCACAGTGAGGAGCCAGCGCCGCGGCAGTCAGTGTCACGGCCGGAATGGGAGTAGTAGATGGATCTGAGCTATAGCGCAGAGTACGAGCAGTTCCGCACCGAAGTGCAAGAGTTCCTCAAGCAGAACTGGAGCGAAGAGGACATCAATAGCGCGCCGCCGCCGGACCAACGCGCCATGATGATGGGCGCCATCATCCGCACCGACGAGCGCGCCACCGCGTTTCGGCTCAAAGCCATTGAGCGCGGCTACCTCTACCGACACGTACCCAGACGCTACGGCGGCGGCGAGCAACCTCCCGATCCGCTCAAAGCCACGATCATCGCCGAGGAGTTCCGCAAAGCGCGGGCGCCCAGCGAGCTCGTGGGCCAGGGACCGAGTATGCTCGTGCCGACGCTGGTCGAACACGGCACCGAAGAGCAAAAGCAGAAGTTCGTTCGCGACACCTTGCTCGGCAAGATCACCTGGTGTCAGGGCTACAGCGAGCCCGGCTCAGGCAGCGATCTGGCCTCACTGCGCACCCGCGGTGTGCTAGAAGGCGACTTCTGGGTGATCAACGGGCAGAAGATCTGGACTTCGAATGCTGATACCTCGGAGTGGATGTTCTGCTTGGTACGCACCGAGCCCGATGCACCGAAGCACGAGGGCATCAGCTACATCCTGATCGACATGCAGACGCCGGGCATCGACGTGCGCCCGTTGCGGCAGATGACCGGTGACGCCGACTTCAACGAAGTTTTCTTGGACAACGTGCGGGTCCCCGCGAAAAACATCGTCGGCAAGCGTGGCCAGGGATGGGTTGTCAGCCGCTCGACCCTCAAACACGAGCGCGCCCTGATTGGTAGCTCGGCGCTGAGCCGCCGGACGCTCGACGGTGTGATCATGATGGCGCAGGCGGTGAACCTGCGCGGCAAACCCGCCATTCAGGACCCGCAGATCCGCAACCGCATCGTCGAGCTGGAAACCAAGGTGTTGTGCAGCGAGTACCACGGCTACCGCTTGCTGACGATGCAAGCGCGCAACGAGGAACCCGGCGTGGGCGGCCTGGTGAGCAAGCTCTACGGTACGCAACTCGGTTACGACATTGGCAAGCTGGCAATGGACATGATGGGTGACCGCGGCCTGTTGGCGCCTGGCGAAGACAGCGCCCCGGCCATGGGCATGTTCGTCACCGCGTATATGTGGTCACTCGGCATCCTCATCGCCGGCGGCACCGCCAACATCCAGCGCAACGTGATCGCCGAGCGCGGCTTCGGCCTGCCGCGTGACGCGGCGGCGAGCCGGAAATGAGAAGGGCAGGATTGACTCGATGAATTTTGGTTTGTCCGAAGAACAACTTCTCCTCAAAGCCACCATCAAGCGCTTTCTCGAAGAGCAGTGCCCGACATCGCGGGTGCGTGCCATCATGGAAAGCGCCAGCGGCCATGACAGCGGGCTGTGGCAAGGGCTCGTCGACCTTGGCGTGCCGGGATTGACGATCCCCGCGGCCTACGGCGGCGCAGGGCTCGAGTTGCTCGATCTTGCGCTCGCGGCCGAAGAGCTAGGCTATGCGGCAACGCCCGGGCCGCTTCTCGGTTCGGCCATGGCAACGACTGCCTTGCTCGAAGGCGGTGACGCGTCGCAGCGCGAACACTGGCTGCCGCGGATTGCTGAAGGCAAGGCGCTGGTCACGATCGCCCTGGGCGAGGCCGACAGCGAATGGCATCCGGCGCGCTACACCACCACGTGCAACGACGGCCAGCTCACCGGGAGCAAGCCGTTCGTGCCGTACGCTGGTGTTGCGGACGCGATCATCGTGGCTGCACGCGACGGCAAGGGCCCTGGGCTCTGGTTGGTCGAGCGCGGCGCGCCGGGGATGCAGATCACGCCGCTGAAGGTGGTCGACATGACTCGCCGCGTCGACACTGTGCACTTCAAGAACACGCCGGCCACCAAGCTCGGTGGCGCCAGCGTCGCCCTGCAGCGCAGCATCGATGCCGGCTGCGTGCTCATCGCCGCCGACGCCTACGGCGGCTCCCGGCGCTGCCTCGACATGGCGGCGCAGTACGCCATGCAACGCGAGCAGTTCGGCCAGGTCATCGGCGCCTTCCAGGCCGTGAAGCATCAGATCGCCAACATGGCGTGCGAGCTCGAACCGGCGCTGTCGCTCTATTGGTATGCGGCACACGCCTTCGACCGCATCCCCGAGCAGGCCGAGCGTCATGCGGCCATGGTGAAGGCGCACATGACGGATCTGTTCGACCGCATCACCCGCGACGCCACCGAGCTGCACGGTGGCATCGGCTTCACCTGGGAGTTCGACCTGCACCTGTGGTTCCGCCGCGCCATCTTCGACCGCAGCTTCCTCGGCGAAGCCCCAATCCACCGCGCACGTGCGGCAGAACTCGCCGGTTGGTAGGCCCGATGGTGAGCGCAATGCAACTGCAGATTTCAGATCGGAGATTGCAGATTGAGAAGGCGTAAACTCTGAAGTCTAAAATCGACAATCCGAAATTTTCGGAGGATACCCATGGCAAACGCCCCCATGCGCAAGACCTATCCGGTATTTGACTGCGACGCGCACATCAACGACCCGTTCGACATCTGGACGAAGTATGTCGAGCCCGAGTATCGCGACCTGGTCAAACGCAGCTACTGGCAGGACGAGAAACAGGCCATCCTGAACGGGCGCACGGTGTGCATCGGCGGCGCCAGCTACAACTTCCCCGGCTACAACCCGATCTGCATCGCCGGCCCGGGCATGAACAAGAAGGTGATGCGCAAGCTCCAGCAGACGCCCCTGACTCCGGAGCAAAAGCGCTACCTCGAACACCGTGGCGCGTACGATCCCGCGGCACGGCTCAAGGACATGGACCTCATGGGGATCGATCAGGTGATGATCATCCCCACCATGATGGTCGCCAACTTCCCGTACATCGAGAACGCCGAGGGTGCCTACGCCTTCGCGCGCGCCTACAACAACTGGGTGACGGACTTCTGCTCGCACGCGCCGGAGCGGCTCTACGCCGCCGGTTGGCTGCCGCTGCAGAACGCCGAGTACACCGTGCAGGAGCTCGAGCGCCTCGCCAAGAAGGAATTTCGCGTCGCGCTGGTGCGGCCGATCGATGCCCGCGGCAAGTACCCGAATCAGATTTTCCCGACCCTCAACGCCGGGACGATCAGGAACACCATGGACAAGGTCTACCGTGCCTTCGAGGAGACCGGCATCGTGGTCGGCATGCACACCTTCCCCGCCGTGCCGGCCGAGCTCAGCCCGACCGTGGTCTCGCCCGGTGAGCTGATCGGCCGCACCGGCGAGATGCAGCTCGGCGGCCGCATGGTCGACGTGCAGACGCTGAGCTTCATCTTCGAAGCGATGACCTGGCTCGCGCAGATCCTCCTCTCCGGGTTCCTCGACATCTATCCGAAATTGCAGATGGCTATTTTCGAATCGAACTCCAGTTGGGTACCGCAGCTACTCGAACACTGCGACCGCTTGTTCAAGCTGTACGCCAACGAACGACGCGTGAAGACGGATCGCCTGCCGAGCGAAGCGTTCTACCAGCAGTGCTTCGTCGCCTTCGAGTCGGACGAGGTTCCGACCTTCCGCCAGTGGGACCGTTTCGAGAACGTCGGCCTGTGGTCGTCCGATGCCTACCATCACGACGGCGCCGATTCGTGGAGCGCCATGCGGGAGATGAACGGTGTCGGCGTGCCGCAGGAGGTGCAGGCCAAGCTGCTCGGCGGCAACGCACGGCGCCTGTACAAGATCGAGGGCAAGATGTTCGTCACCGAAGAGCCCAAGGAGATCCCGCGGCCCGACTGGTGGCCAAAGCCCGACGAACTGCAGGAGTTCGTCGAGTTCCAATCCAACCCGCGCGCCCACGGCCGGCCGCTGCTCGATGTCGGCAAGATGGACCCACGGTTCATTCTGGAGATGCTGCGGACGTTCTGATCCGGGTCGAGAGTCGACAGGTTAGAGTCGAGAGCGCGTACAGAGGCGAAAATCCCCATGACGACGAATCACATCCGAGTGTTCGACTGCGACAGTCACGTCCTCGAGCCCACGGACATCTGGACGAAGTACCTCGATGCCGACTACCGGATCAGCGCGCGGTCGGCGTTCTGGCATGAGGTGGACGACCTGGGCGGGCCGCTGACGATTCTCAATGGCAAGCAAGCCAAGGAGATGAATCCGGGGCCGCTCAACCGGCAGGCGATTTGGAGGCCGGGGATGAAGCCCGAGGACATTGGCGCACTGGATCCGACGGTGCGCCACCCGATCACGCCCGGGGCGCAGGACCCAACAGCGCGCCTGAAGGATATGGATGCCATGGGCATCGACCAGGCGCTGCTGTTCCCGACGCTGTTCGCGGAGTACTTCCCCATCGTCGAGAATCCGGACGCCGCATTCGCATTGGCGCGGGCGTACAACGACTGGATCGCCGACTTCTGCAGTGCCGCCCCGCGACGCCTGGTACCGGCCGCGGTCTTGCCGCTGCAAGACGTCAGCTTTGCGATCCGCGAGCTGCAGCGCGTCGCCAACAAGGGATTCCGCGCCGCCTTCATCCGCCCGGCGTTCGTCAACCAACGCTTCCCGAATCACGCCTACTACGCCCCGCTCTGGAAGCAACTCGAAGATCTCGGCGTCGCGGCCTGTATCCACCCGTCGACCGGCAACACCAATCCCGAGTGGACGTCGCAGGGCTCGTACGTCGAGCGCGTCGCCAGCCACCTGCGCATCGGCCACTACGTCGCCGAATCGGTGGCACCGATGATGGACAACGCCATGTTTCTCAACGCCATCTGCTTCTACGGGTTGATGGAAGAATACCCGCAGCTCAAGCTGAGCTTCCTGCACTCCAGCGCCTCGTGGGTACCGCTGGCACTGGAGAAAGCCGAGACGTACCTGTGGTTGATGAGCAGTACGCAAGACGTCAGCCTCGAGCCCGAAAACGTCTTCTTCGAGCGGCCGTACCTGGTCGGCTTCAACAGCTGGGAGAGCAGCGTGGCGCGGCTCACCGATATCTTCAAGGACGTCGCTGCGTGGGGCTCGCGCTATCCGCATCATGACGCCTCGGACGTCGCCGAAGCGCGCGGCATGCTGCAGCAGTGGAAGGTGCCGGAGGACGTGGCCGCCAACTATCTGGGTGGCAACGCGGCGCGGCACTATGGGATACAGTAATCAGTGATCAGTGATCAGTAATCAGCAACTAGAGACCGGAAACCAGAGACCAGGGACCGGAACTTACTGATCTCTATGACAGGAGGGACCCCGTGGGTTGGTTGCATTGGTTCATTTTGATTCCCTTCTACTTCTTCGGCAGCCTCGCCGCCCTGCCCTTGCTGATCCTCATCTGCCGGTTGCTACGCCTGAAGGTCTCGATCAATGCGCTCGTCGGCACGGCGATCGCACTGTCCATCGCTGGCATTGCCATACCGCTGGCCTGCGATTGGGTTGATCTGGCAGCCCTTCGTGGCCGGCACATGCTGGCGCTCGGCGTGCTCTCGATTCTCCTCGCTGCCGTCGATGCAGCGCTGGTGAACACCCTGCCGCTGCCGCTCGACCAGGAATTGCAAGATCTCTGAAGCGGCGCACGTCCGGCGCTCCGGTCCACTCACCAATCCTCTTCCAGTCAGCCGCCGCCCTACTCGAGAAGGTGCGCTGCAATCAGCGCCAGCGCGGGCGCTTCGGGGGCATGCCGGATGCATAGCGCCTGCGCGCGCTCCGCGTGGTAGTGCAGCGGGTGCTCGACGACGTAGCCGGCACCACCGTGGAGGTGGTGTGCGCTGAGCGTCAGGCGCTTGAACGCCTGGCCGACAAACACCGCAGCCGCCTCCAGCTCACCGCCCTCTTCAGTTGCCGCCGCCACACGCGTGATTGCCTGCCACGCCAAATGGCGCCCTGCGGTAAAGGCGGTCGCCATGTCCGCAACCTGATGCTGCACCGCTTGGAAGACGGCGATCTTCTGCCCGAACTGTTCGCGTTCCTTGACGTACGCCACCGTCATCGCCAGGACCGCATCCATTCCACCAACCATCTCCGCCAAGGCGAGCGCCGTTTGCTGGGGTCGCACGCGATCGATTCTCACGCCGAACCGTTCGGCCGCCGGCACACCGACGTAGCGCACCACCGCCTGGCGCTCGCCGTCAAAGGTGCGCAGCGCTGAGACTTGCGCGTGATCGGCCGGCACGAGCACCAGCGCTGCGGTGCCCTTGTCGCGAGCGGCAACGAGGTGCCAATCCGCATGTGCCGCGTCGGCGACATACCACTTCTCCCCGTTGAGTACCGTCACTCCTCCTTGTTGGTCGATCTCGGTCGCGTACGCTCTGGGATCACGGACATGCTGTTCGTTGAAAGCGAGCGCCACCGTCTGCTCGCCACGCGCCACTGCCGGCAGCACCCGCTGCTGCGGCGCAAGCTGCCCCAGTGCGTACGCGCCGCAGATGGCATTGATTACGCGACGCGGAATCAAGCCGCGCGCGCACTCTTCCAGCACGCACGCGACCTCGACGAGGCCGAGCCCACTACCCCCGGCAGCGACCGGCACGCCGAGCCCGAACCAGCCGAGCTCCGCTATGCGGTGCCAGCACGCGTCGTCGATCCCACGTGGCTCCTTCTCCCATGTTGCTAGACGCTCCGGCGTGACCTGCTCTTCGCAGAAGCGACGCACGGCGTCCTTGAGGGCTTGCTGCTCGTCGGTCGGGGTCAAATGCATAGATCGCGTCCACCGTTCAAAGTCCAAGGTCCCCTGTCTCACCTCCAACGTCGAAGAGCCACTCTGGCCGGCTCTTGACCTTGGCCGTTGGACTTTGGACTTTGGACTTCATCATTTCCTCGGCAACCCATACCCCAGCATCGCGATGATGTTGCGTTGCACCTCGTTCGTGCCGCCGCCGAAGGCGAGCAACGGGGCGGTACGATACAGCCACTGCAGGCGGCCGTGCAGGGGGGCCGACGGCTCGTCGGGATGGAGTTGCCCGGCCATGCCGAGGATCTCAGACCCGACATCGGCAACGCGCTGCGCCAGCTCGCTCACGAAGATCTTGGCCATCGACGACTCCGCCGCCGGCACGCGCCCTTGATCCAGCGCCCACGCCGTCTCCAGGCCCAGCATGCGCGCCGCCTCGATGTCGACGGCCAGGCGCGCCAACCGTTCGCGCACCCACGCATCGGCGCGCAGCGGGCGGCCATCGATCTGCGCCTCGCGCACGTACGCGACCAGCTCGCGGAAGTAGCGCCGCGTCATTGCCACTGAGCCGATGCTCAGGCGCTCGAAGTTGAGCGCCATCGCTGCGTAGTAAAAGCCCATCCCGCGTTCGCCGATGAGGAAGTCGCGCGGCACGCGCACGTTGTCGAGGAACAGGGCATTGGTGCGCAGACCCGGCCAGACGTAAATCCCCTGCACGGTCACACCGGGCGCATCCATCGGCACGATCATCATCGAGATGCCCTTGTGCTTCGGCGCGTCGGGCTCGGTGCGGATGGCCAGCCAGTTGTGTGTCGCCATGTGCGCCATGGTGTTCCACATCTTCTGGCCGTTGATGACCCAGTGGTCGCCGTCAAGCACGGCGTGTGTCCGCAGTGCCGCCAGGTCGGTTCCCGCTTCCGGCTCCGAATAGCCCAGGGCGAACTCGACCTCGGCTGCTTTGATGCGCGGGAGCCAGTGCTGCTTCTGCTCCTCGGTCCCGACGCGCATGATCGTCGGCGCCACCGACGTCACCGTGAGCGGCAGCATCGGCGCGCCCGCACCTTCCAGCTCATCGACGAACATCCACTGTTCGATCGCCGAGCGTCCTAGCCCGCCGTACTCCTTCGGCCACGGCAAGCCCCACCAACCGCGGTCGCGGAGTTTGAGGATGAACTCGCGCGCCAGCGGCCCCTGCCCTTCGTTGCCCGATGCGCGCAGCTCATCAAGCAGCGCCGGCGTCAGGTGTTCGCGGATGAAGGCGCGAACCTCGTCGCGCCAGGCGAGCTGTTGAGGTGTGAAGTCGTATCTCATGAAAGCTCTCAGCGGTCAGCTCTCAGCCGTCGGCTTCAGATTTCCTCGCAGAGGCTGAATGCTGATGGCTGATCGCTGACGGCTTCTCTACTGCCACCGCCGCAGTTCCCGCCGGGCAATCGTCATCTTGTGGACTTCGTCCGGACCGTCCGCCAGGCGCATGGAGCGGCCGTCGCGCCACATGCGCGCGATCGGCGTGTCGTCGGAGACACCCATGGCACCAAAGGTTTGGATGGCGCGGTCGAGGACGGTCATCATCATGTTGGCGGCCACGACCTTGATCATGGCGATCTCTTGCCGTGCCTCCTTCTTGCCGACCGTGTCCATCTTCCATGCGGCATAGAGTGTGAGCAGGCGCGCCTGCTCGATCTCCATGCGCGACTCGGCGACCCAGTTCTGGATGACGCTCTTCTCGGCGAGCAGGCTGCCGTGCGTGTAGCGCGTGTTGGCGCGCTTGCACATCAACTCCAGCGCGCGCTCCGCCGCACCGATGCAGCGCATGCAGTGGTGGATGCGGCCCGGACCGAGCCGCGCCTGCGCGATGGCGAAGCCGCCGCCTTCGACACCGAGCAGGTTGGTTGCGGGCACCCGGCAGTCCTCGTACCGGATCTCACAGTGGCCGCCGCCGCCCGTGTGGCCCATCACCGAGACGGCGCGAATGAGGTTGAAGCCGGGCGTATCAGTTGGAACGATGATCATGCTGGCGCGGCGGTGCGGCGGGGCATCCGGGTCTGACACCACCATCGCAATCGCGAAGGACGCTCCGTACGCACCGGAGGTGAACCACTTGTGTCCGTTGATGACGTAGTGGTCACCGTCGCGCACAGCGCGTGTCTTCAAGAGCGTCGGATCCGAACCGGCGGTCTCCGGCTCGGTCATCGAGAAACAACTACGCATCGCGCCGGCGAGCATCGGTTCGAGCCAGCGTTTCTTCTGCTCGGGCGACCCGAATTCGGCGAGGATCTCCATGTTCCCGGTGTCGGGCGCGGCACAGTTGAAGATGCGCGGGGCAATGTAGCTGCGGCCCATGATCTCGCACAGCGTGCCGTACTCCCAGTTCTTCAGACCGGCGCCGTACTCTTCGTCCGGCAGGAACAGATTCCACAGCCCTTGCGCCTTGGCTTTCTTCTTCAGTTCCTTGACGATCGGCGGTTCGAGGTGCTCGTCACCCGACGCGTGCACCTGTTCAGCGGCGACCTTCTCGTTAGCGTAGACGTACTCGTCCATGAACGCGATCAAGCGATTGCGTAGGTCTTCGACCTTCGGCGTCAGTGAAAAATCCATCGACTCTCCTCTTCCTTCAGTGCCTTCTGCTTATCTCAGATCTTGGTCAATGCAAACGGCCCGTAACGTTTGCCCGCCAGCTTTGATGTGATACGGCGACGCTATTGAGGAGCCTCCGTATGACCGCACGCCGGCAGAAGTTCTGGGGATGGGGATGGGAAGACGAAGGACCCACGGTGGAGCAACAGCAACGCATCGCGCAGCTGCTCGCCGCACGCTTCGGGTTGAGCGAGGTGACCATCGACCCGCCCCCGCGCATCCACGACATTATGCTGCGTACTCCCCGCCTCTCCCCTCCTGCGCCGCTCGCCGGCATCTGTTCCACCGAGCCGTTCGAGCGTGCCGGCCATTCGTACGGCAAGTCGTTCCGTGACGTCGTGCGAGCCTTCCGGCGCCAGTACCCGAACCCGCCCGATGTCGTCGCGTTCCCGCGCGACGAGAGCGACATCGTGGCGCTCCTCGACTGGTGCACGAGCGCGCGCGCCGCCGCCATCCCCTACGGAGGCGGCTCGAGCGTAGTCGGTGGCGTGGAACCCCCCGGCGGCAACGCGTACCGGGGCGTCGTGTCGATCGACCTGCGCAAGCTCAAGCGTGTCATCGAGATCGATCGCACGTCGCGCGCGGCGCGTATCCAGGCTGGCGTGTACGGCCCGGCGCTCGAAGAACAACTGAAACCGCATGGCTACACGCTGCGCCACTTCCCGCAGTCGTTCGAGTTCTCATCGCTCGGCGGCTGGATCGCCACGCGTTCAGGCGGCCACTTCGCGACGCTGTACACGCACATCGACGACTTCGTCGAATCGCTGCGCGTGGTCACACCGACCGGTATCGTCGAATCGCGGCGTCTGCCCGGCTCTGGCGCCGGCCCGAGTCCCGACCGCATGTTCATCGGCTCCGAGGGCACGCTCGGCATCATCACCGAAGCGTGGATGCGCCTGCAGGATCGCCCGACCTTCCGCAACTCCGTGTCCATCACGTTCAGCGACTTCAACGCGGCGGTCGCCGCAACGCGGGCCATCAGTCAGGCGGGGCTCTATCCATCCAACTGCCGCCTGCTCGATGCTGCCGAGGCCGTCAACGCCGGCGCCGGCAGCGGGAGCGAAGCGGTGCTGATCGTCGCCTTCGAGTCGGCGGACCACTCGCTCGATGCGTGGATGGCGCGGGCGCTCGAGTGTTGCCGTGATCACGGGGGCAACGTTCCCGCCGGCGCCGGCACGACGCGTACCGACAAGGATGCCTCGCGTGAAGGCGCAGCCGGTGCGTGGCGGCAGTCGTTCCTGTCGGCGCCCTATCTCCGCGACGCATTGGTGGCGATGGGCATGCTCACCGAGACCTTCGAGACGGCGATCACGTGGGACCGCTTCTCCGAATTTCATGCGGGCGTCATGGCTGCCGCGCAAGCTGCGGTGCAGCGTGTGTGCGGCGCGGGGCAAGTCACGTGCCGCTTCACGCACGTCTATCCGGACGGTCCGGCGCCGTACTACAGCATCATTGCGCCGGCGAAGAAGGGCAGTCAGATCGAGCAGTGGGATGAGATCAAGACCGCCGCGTCCGACGCCGTGTTGCGACTCGGCGGCACGATCACCCACCACCACGCCGTGGGCCGCGATCACCGTCGCTGGTACGACCGCCAGCGCCCGGACGGCTTCGCACGAGCGCTGGTGGCGGCCAAGGCTGCGCTCGATCCCGCCGGCATTCTGAATCCGGGCGTGCTGATCGACCCCGTGCAGACCGGTTCGCGGTGACAGGTCGGGCTCTGTCTGAATGCGCTCGCAGGGCCATGAAACCTATTGCACCCTTGCGCTCTCCGGAAGATAATCCGGTCCGTCTCGACTGATCGCATGCCAAATCGGCTGATACGGAGGTGACCCATGGCGCAGGACCGTTTCTCCGAATTTCCGCAACTTCAGGAGGCCTTCAGCTTCCCGTTGTTCGAAGCTATCTACGGGCGCCGGTCGCGGCGCTTCGGGGTCGGGATGGAGATCAAGGAAGGCCCCAACCTGTTCAAGTCGACGCATGAACCGCTGCCGCTGACGCCGTTGGAGGAGGCGCTGCTGTTGAGCGCCGGCACCGGGGTCACCGGCTTCAACCTGGCCGACATGCCGCACACGCCGCGGCCGGACGTTGCCGACGAGCGCATCCTGCAGTGGGACGGCATGTGCAACACCATGGTCGAGCACGTCGGCCGCACCTGGGGCAGCCCGTGCGGCAACCACGGCACCGAACTCTTCTACACCAACGACGACGGTGTCTACATGCTGCAACTGCGCGAAGCTCAGCCCACGAAGATGCAGGAGTTGGCCAGCACCGACGACCGCGAAGGGCTCCTGAAGTGGGTGGAGACGCATCGCGTGAAGCTGCGCGACGGCCGCCTCGACCTGCCGCGCAACACCATGGCGATCATGTCGTTCAACCTGTGGAACTGCAACATGCCGGGCACGACCATGTTCATGCCGGTCACGGACCTCACCGAGGAGATGATCAACGGCATCATGCTGATGACCGATCTCGGCGGCTACGTCATCGACGACTACCACGACTATCGCCCGTGCGGGAACGAACGGTGGGTCAAAGAGAAGCACATCGACGAGAACAACCCGCTGCCGCTGTCGTGGGTGGAGAAGTCGCTGATGCTGGCAACCTGCGTCGAAGCCGGCTTCATCGGCCACAACGTTCTACTGGCCGAACAAGCGCTGGGTCTCGGTGGCTGGCTCTACGGTGGCGTCACCAGCATGGTGGCAATGGGCGGCACGCCGCTCACAGAAGGACTGGGGTTCCGCTTCGAGCACGTCGGCGACCCGCGTGGCATGCCGCACCCGGTCGGCGTGGACGAGGTGTTCCAGAGCTTTCGGCCCCCGTACTTCCCCGACATGCGCGCCGCGGTCGATGCGGTGGTCGCCAAGAAGTTCGGCAGCCACGGCACGTTCAATCCATCGAGCGACAAGGGCGCGCCCTATCTCAACCGCGGCGACTTCCTGCGCGGCGTACCCAAGACGCCGGAAAAGACGGTCGAGTGCACGAAGGACATCTGCACCTACATCTGGAACACCTACGGCCGCTTCCCGGCCACGGTCGATCCGATGATCCTCTACGCCTACATCCAGGCACAGCACATCGAGCTGGATTTCTACGACAAGTACTACCGCCCGGGTTCGTATCTGACCACGCATCGCGATCACATGAAGAAGTGGCACGGGGCGAAAGCGGCTGCGGGGAAGAAGGCAGCGTAGAACATCAGCGCCCCTGCCCTGGGCCACCCTTCAACCAGGCTCAGGGCAGGTTTCCGGTGGTTCGGGTGGGGGTCGTTCTGGAAACGGGACACGCATGTCTTGAGAGGAGGAGATGATGGAGTACCAGGAGTTGATCGGCAGCCGCAGGTCCATCCGCTACTTCGAACCGGACAAGCCCGTCGAGCAGGAGAAGATCCAGAAGATCCTGGAGGCGTGCTTGATCTCCTCCTGTGCCGTGAATGCGCACTGGCTGAAGGCGGTGGTCGTGAAGCGCGCCGACGTCTCACCCGAGGATCTCGAGATGATGAAGAACCCGGTGCAAGCGCTGGTCATCGCGCTCGCGCCGGTGCACATCTACTTCTACTGCGACCTGGGAGTAGTGAACGAGGTCAAGGGAGCGCGCCTCAAGGAGCTGGTGGACGCCGGCGCACTCAATCCGACGCACGGTTGGAGCCACAAGTTCGTCGACGAGCTGGTCTATCCGCAGATCCTCAAACCGCTCACCGAAAGCCCGGCCTATCCGATTGCATCTGCCTTCGACTGCGGCGTCGCCGCGAACCAGGGGCTGCTCATGGCCTTCGAGCTGGGCCTCGGCGCTTGCCTGACGGCGTTCAACGCCGAGGTCGTCGCGCGTTACACCAAGCCGCCCGCCAGCTGGATTCCCTTGTACGTGCTCAACGTCGGCTATAGCGCCGAATCAAGGGAAGCCGGCGGCCAACGGCCGCGGCCGCCGTTCGAAGGACAGTACTTCCTCGGCCAGTACGGCAAGCCGTTTCCGCGCGACCCGAAGGTAATCGAAGAGCTCAAGCGCAGCAAGCTACTGCAGACACCTGCTCCGTTGCCGAACCGCAAGCAAGAGATTCGCGAGCTGGCGCGCCGGCTGAACCTGCCCGAGTGATGGCGTGCTGAGCCGGCCGATCACCGCATACCAGTCGGTGAAGACGTGGGGGGACGGGCTGCGCAACCAATGGGGCGGTGACCCGCTCGCCGAAGAACCCGAGAAGGTGCAGGCCCTGGAAGCCTTCTGTGAATTCGTCGGCGAAGAGCCCGACGCAATCATCGGCCACTGCTTTCGCATCCGCAAAGCCGACGGCGCGCGCGTCCTGAGCACCAAGTGGCGCGCGCACTACGCCGACAAGATCAAGGCGTTTCGCGCGCAGCACGCAACCGACGGCCCACGCCGTGCCGCCGCAGTCCTCGGCTTCCTGATCCACAACGGCATCCTCATCCAAGCGTAGGGGAGCATCACCATGAAGCTCGAATACGAATTCACGTATCAGGCGACGCTCAAGGATCCCGTAGTGGTCGGTCAGGGGCCGTACGGCACTCGGCTGATCTACGAGGTCACGGGCGGCAGCTTCGAAGGCCCACGGCTCAGGGGGAGAGTGTTGACCGGCGGCGCCGACTGGCTGCTCGTCGGCCCAGACGGCTGGGGACGTCTCGACGTGCGCGCGCAGTTCGTCACCGACGACGGCGCGGCCATCTACCTGGTCTACTACGGCGTGCTGGAAATGAACGAGAAGGTACAAGCTGCTACTGCTACCGGCAGCGCCACCGACTACGGCGATCAGTACTTCCGCACCAACCCGCGCTTCGAGACGGGCGATCCGCGCTACAGCTGGTTGAACCAGCGGCTGTTCGTCGCCGAGGGCCGCGTCTTGCCGCACGCGGTGCAGTACAAGGTGTACCGCGTGATCTGACAAGCCCCGAAGAGGATACTCACCAGAGACAACGCACCGAACGATCCCGCATGACGTGCGTCAACTCTATGCTGGGCCACTCGCTCGCCATTACTCCCC
>DATKMS010000345.1:0-25903 GCA_035541735.1 Candidatus Margulisiibacteriota bacterium | reverse complement strand
CGCCTCGATCCATACGGCGGCTCTTTGACGTTCGTTGTCGTCTGCGGGCGCATCTTCGACCAACGGGTTCCCAACGCCGCAACGACTGCCCGCCTGGGCATTGCGCGCGGATTCGAGCTGATCGGAATTCCCTACGTGCTCGTCGACATCCACACTCTGGTGCGCCGGTTACCGAGTCTGCCCAACCCGATTTGTTGGATCAGTGCCTCGGACTACGCGTATCTGGATGCTCACAACCTCCGGGCGCTGAAGCAGCACCGTCATGTCGTATGGGTTGCGCCCTGGTTCGACGGTGACCAGGAATTCTGGGTCCGCAATGGCTTTCCAAACATGACGCTGCCGGAAAGCATCACCCGGGCGGTTCTGTCATCTGAACCCGCGTTCGTGTTCACGATATCGCCGTCGCGAGGCTTCGAGTACTACCACGGCTGGGTCGACCACGGGGCGCGGGTGGTCTCGTTGCCGCTGGCGTGCGACACGACGCTATACCGTGACGGTGTCGCACCGGAGCCGGCTTTCGCGGCCGTGGAGATGGCCTTCGTTGGGGGCTACTGGCCGTACAAAGCGCAGCAGTTCGATCGCTACCTCAAACCATACGAACGTCGACTCACGGTCTTCGGCTATGCACCCTGGCCGTACAGTGGCTATGCGGGGCGCTTGAGTGAAGCCCGAGAGCCCGCGCTCTACCGTCAGGCGATCCTGTCGCCGACGATCAACGAGCCGCACGTGGAGCGCATGGGTATCGATGTGAACGAACGCGTGTTCAAAGTGCTGGGAAGCGGCGGCATGACGATCACGGATGTGACACCGGCGTATCGCGAATGGTTCACGGATGACGAGTTGCTGGTGCCGAGCAGCCTCGACGAATACCACGCGATGGTGGAGCAGACGTTGCGCGACGACGGTTTGAGGCAGCGCTATCGCGACCGGGGGCGGCGGGCAGTCTGGAATCGCCACACCTACGCCCATCGCGCCCGCACCATCCTCGCGCAGCTGGGCGTGCAGTGGCCCGAAAACCCACTGCGTGCAGATCCGACGCCCTGCACGGACTGAGGGAGCGGTGCGGATTTTTCAGGTGATCGAGGCGTCCACGAACCTGTCCGTGCCGGACAGCCAGACGTGGCGTCGCAACCTGCATGAGCCGCTCGTCGAGATGGGGCACGACGTCGTGCTCTTCCCGGCGGAGATGGGGCGCCAGGCGATGCGCCGGCGTGACCGGCGGGCGCGCGCCAGGTTCAGTGAGAGTTTGCTGGCGACCTTTTGCCGCGAGCATGCGCGCCAGCCTTTCTCCCTATTCTTCGCTTACCTCATCGACGGCATGGTCGACGCCGGTGCGATCGATGAGATCCGCCGCACCGGTGTGCCGACCACCAACTTCTCGTGCAACAACGCACACCAGTTCCATCTCGTCGCCACGCTGTCGAAGCACTTCGACTACAGCCTGCATGCCGAGCGCGACGTGCGGGACAAATTCATCGCCGCCGGGGCGCACCCCTTGTGGTGGCCGATGGCGTCGAATCCCCGCTACTTCCGTCCGCTCGCAGAGGCGCGCAGCGTCCCGGTGTCATTTGTCGGCGCCAACTACGGCCTGCGCGCCCGCTACCTGGCGCACCTGCTCGACAATCAGGTCGACGTCCACGCCTGGGGGCCCGGTTGGCATCAAACAGCGACCGACCGCTGGCGTGCCCTCATACATCGCTACACGCTCGTGGTGCGGGCGGGGCGTGCCGTGTTGCCGGCGCGCCAGGCCCGCGCCTCCGCCGAACTCGCCGAGCACGACTTTCGCCGTGCTTTGAGCGCGCGATTTCCGGATAGCTTCCATCCCCCGTGCTCGGATGAGGAGCTGGTCCGCTTGTATAGCCGCAGCCACATCAGCTTGGGATTCCTGGAGGTGTTCGACCACCACGACCCGAGTGCCACCGTCGTCCAGCACCTCCATCTCCGCGAGTTCGAAGCTCCGATGAGCCGCGCGCTCTACTGCACGGGATACTGCGATGAACTCACGGAATTCTTCGAGCCCGATGCAGAGGTGGTGGTCTACCGAAGCCCGCACGAGCTGCTGGACAAGGTGCGCTACTATCTTGCTCACCCGGAGCAGGCGGAACGAGTGCGCCGGGCGGGCCACGCGCGTGCTTTGCGTGACCACACCTATCACCGTCGCTTTGACACCCTCTTCCGCGAGCTGAAACTGGAGGGTCGTTGAATGCCGCGCGTCAGTGTTGTGATACCGGCCTTCAACCGTGCCGCTCTCATCCGCGAGACGCTCGACAGCGTGTTGGCCCAAACCTATCGCGACTTCGAGGTCATCGTCGTGGACGACGGTTCGACCGACGACACTCCCCCGATTCTCGCGGAGTACGAACGTGACGCGCGACTTCGCGTGATTCGCCAAGCCAACCAAGGTGAAGGTGCAGCGCGCAATGCTGGGATTGACGCTGCCCGCGGGGAATACGTCGCGCTTGTCGATTCCGACGATGTGTGGCGGGCCGACAAGCTGGAGCGTCAAGTGGCTCTGCTTGTCGACACCCCCGGCCTCGCGTGGGTGTACGCCGATGCCTACGCGTTCGATCACGACACGCGGACGGTCCTCTACGCCATGGGCCAGCGTGTCAGGCAGTACGAAGGCCACATCGCACGCCAGCTCCTCATGGTCGACTTTGTCCCGTCGCCGACGCCGGTCGTTCGCCGCGCCGTATTCGACGAGGTGGGGTACTTCGACGCCCGGTTGCCCGCCGGTGGGCTGACGGAAGGCACGCATTCAGGGGAGCACGGCTGGGCACGGCCATGGTGCACCGACTGGGACATGTGGCTGCGCATCGCCGCCCGCTATGCGGTGCGCCGCGATCCGCAACCCCTCGCCGGCTATCGCATTCACGCCACGATGATGTCGCAGCAAGCGAGTGCTCTCATGATGCATCAGTACCGTATGGCGACCATCGAGCGCGCCGCCGCCTTCGCTCCTTCGGTGTACGCTCGCACACGGCGTCGTGCTTTGGCGGTCCAATGCGTGCGCATGGCACGCATCTTTGTGGACCAGGGTGATGTGCCGCATGCACGCCAGATGTTCATCGAAGCGCTGCGCCATTTCCCCGGGCGACTCGATGTGTACCCCCGCGTTGTCGCGACGTTGTTCGGGAGCCGCGTGGTGAGTGGTCTCCTCCGCTTCAAGCGCTGGCGCGATTCGATGCCGCCACCGGCGAAGTGAACTCACAGTCTGGAGCTAAGAAGCTGCATTAAAGCCAGCCGACAACAGACTCGGAGATGACAGACAACAGATAACAGACGCAACCCCTCGCCGACGTTCGACTCACGTCTGTTGTCTGCTCCTCTGTCGTCTGTCGTCAGCAGGCTTTGAAAGAACCTCCTGAAACTGCGGCAGACGTCACTCGACTTGAACCGCTACGCGGGCGTGCACGCCCGCGTAGAGTCCTTTGTCCGTTCCAAGGGTTTGCACCAGCATCAGATCGAGGTCATATGTGCCTGGACGGCTCGGGGTGGCGAGCAACCCTGTGACCTGTATGGTTTCGCCCGGGCCGAGATTGCGCGGCAGGTGGAGGGCCTGGGTGAAGTCGTCGACGTTCGCCTCGCCGAGCTTCCACAGGCAGATGACTCGGCAATCCATGTGGCCAAAATCGCTGAAGGCCGGCCACATGGCTGTGCCGCCGTTTGTGACACGCAGGCTGAGCCTTTCGAAGCGGCCTGCTCGGAAGCGCAGCGGCAATGCGTCTTCAACGGTGATCGCACCACCCAGAGCCGAGCGATCGAGCGGCTGCAAGAGCGCCGGCCGCGGGTCCTTCAGCATCTGCCACAGCAGCGGCCCCAGGTCGGTGCCGCGCCATCCCCCCTGAAACGCGCGCACGATCTGTGGATCACTCCAGTCCCACGCCCGTTGCGGCTGCTTGTCGATGGAGATCGGCACATGATTCCACCCGTCAAGGTCCCAATAGGCACCAACGGCCTGCACGCCAAGGCCCCATGCCGCGCCTGCAATCATGACGGCGCGGCCCAAACGTCGCGGCGCCAGACGCTCGACGGTCGGCACAGCGCACAACGCAAGGGCAGGGAAGACATCGATGAGAAAACGCGGGCCGTACGTGTGGCCGCCCCACCAACCGACGTAGGATGAATAGAGCAGGAGATAGGCGAGCGTGCCGGCCGCTAGATAGGGAATCCATGCCGCACGGTGGGTGCGCCAGCGCACCAGCCCCGGCACGGCCAGCGCGGCCGCTGGTGTGAAGATGAACAGGCCGCGGTTTGGACTGATCAGGAGTCCGAGCAGCCGCATCAGGTTCGGCGCGACAAATGTCACACCGGTGTACCCGCCGAGCGCGGAGCCGACCGATCGCACATTGTAGAGAAGCAAGCAGAGGACGCCGCCCAGCGGCAGGGCCAAGAACGCTGCGAGTCGCCGGCGACGTTCGCGCCAGACGAACGCGGTGGAGAGCAGCGCAAAGATGGCCATCGTCGGTCGCGCCAGTACTCCCAGGCCGGCGAACATGCTGGCGAGGACCGCATTGGTGCGGGTATCCTCTCGCAGGAAGAAGAGGCTCAGACCGGCCAAGCTCAATTCGGCCACCCCGTGTTGCCACAGCGCCTGGCTGCTCGTTGACCAGGTGTTGGACCCCAGGCCGTAGGCGAGCGTCATGGCCGCCGCGACGGTCGTCGAGGTGGTCACGCGGCACAACGCCAGAAATAGCAGACCGACTGAAGCGGCCACGATCAATGCCGCGGCCACGCGCTCCACCACGACGGTGGCCAGCCGGAAGCGGACGTCTACGTCGCTGACACCGTGGTACTGCAGCCACCACAGTACCGGCAGCGCCACCGGTGTGGCGAGGAGCGGTGCTGCCACTGGATACTTCGAGACGAGCTTCCCGTCGTGCGTGCGTTGCAGGAAATAAGGCATGCCTTCGGGGATTTCGAGCCAGCGAAATTCGTTGAGGTCCAGATTGCCCTCGCGCAGAATGCTGAACGGTAGCAGCCGCGCCGGAATCGTGTCCCACGACGGCGAACAACGCAGGCTGGTGAGATAGACGAGCAAGCAACAGAAGGCCAGCAGGCTGGCCGTTCGCAGTTGCTGCGGCGTGTGTGTGCGCGCTGGCGGGATGGCGCGCGGAGCGCGTGCGGGCCGGGGACGTGCACGGCGCTCCGCTCCGCCTCGGCGGCCCATTTAGTCTCGCAGCCCGACGACGAGGTTGTAGACGGCGCCGATACACCAGCCGACGGCGGCGCCGACGGCGGCACCGTAGAGCAGCCCGATGAAACAGCCCGCCCACGTGACCGAATAACCGGGGAAGTAGTGGTTGAGCAACTGCAGGTGCGCACCTATATTTGGTCCGCCCTCCACGAGCAACCACGCCGTCAGCGCAAACAGCCCGATGCCGCCAATGAGGGCACCCACTGTTGCCAGGACGCCCGCGTGCAGGCGGGCGATGGTCCGCACTACCTCGCGTTCCTCGTCTTGCAGCGTGCTCATGACCTGCGTGTCATTTCAGGAACAGCTAGCCAGTGCCAGAGATCCGCCAGAGGGACTGTCGACAAGTGGGCTGCTAACGTCTTTGTCCGCAAAGGCTTTCTCGCACGTTGTAGGGGCACAGCGCGCTGTGCCCCTACTCCACCGCAGAAACCGATGGTCTCACTTCGTCCGCATCACACGTCATCGAGCACTCTACGCTCCACCGCGGATGCGAGGCGGCGCCGCACCCGTGTGGCGTACGTCACCAGGGCGTGATTGCGTAGCCGCGCCGTCGCGTATCCCAGCGCAAACCCGCCCGCTCCCGCTTCCACCAAGCCGATCAGCGCTCCCTTCCATGTCGCCTTGAAGCCGAGCAGGTAGTGGCCAAGCAACGATAGTTCCTCGACGGGAGCGCCGCGTTTGAGCAGCATGACGGCCGTTGCCAGGAAGAGGCCCGCGCCTGCCACCACCCCGAAAGCTGCACCCAGGGCGACAGGATCCAAGCGCGCGAAGGCCCGCTGGATGACGTGCTCCGCCGACAACAGGGCCGCCGGCGCTGGTAGCGGGTGCGGCACCAGGCGCTCTTCCGCAGCCGCCTGCGGTACACCGCCTTCTTCGTGGTATGCCGCTTCGGTGTTCACCGACCACACGTCGAGTTGCGCGCCGTTGAGATTGCGTGCGGCATAGATGCCCGCGAGCATCGAATGATCCTGGTTGTTGTAGCGGTGCTGGCCGTTGCGTCCGATGAGTTGCAGGTTCGTAATGCCCTCGAGGTAACCGCGCACCGTCGCGAGGTGATCCTGGTAGTGTTGATCGTAGACCGGATAGGCCTTGGGCACACGGATGACCGTGCCGTCTTCCACTTCGGCGGGATCGATCAACCCGATGCGCAGGCAGTCCTGGATCCCGTAGTCGATGAGCTGCCGGTCCGGCCACGACCATTCCGGGTCGTGTTCCCAGAGAAAGTACTCCAGCCCCAGTGCGGTGCGCGTGGCGTCCGGCACCATGTCCGGGCTCCAGTTCTTGTAGTTCTGGATGCGCCCGAGTTTCACGTCCGGCGAATGAATGTAAATCCAGTTGTCTGGGAAGACGTCCGCCCGCCGCAGGATCAGCAGCACCGTCAGATAGTCGCGATAGCGCAATTGAGCCGCCGCGTGTCGGATCGCCGCCGGCGGCGGCGGATCGAGCGCGTTGATCAGATCACGGACCGGCATGCTGGAAATCAGGTGGTCGGCGGGTATCTCGAGGGATGCGCCGTCGGCTGTTCGCGCCTCCACCCGTTCAACACGTCCCTGCGCATGGCGGATGCGTTCGACGTGGACGCCGCAGCGCACGCGGCTGCCGGCTCGTTCAACCAACTCGGCACAGCGTTCCCACATCATCCCCGGTCCCAGGCGCGGGTAGTGAAACTCATCGATGAGCGTGGTGATGATCTGGCCATCGCGGCCGCGGCCCTTGAAGAGGGCATGGCGCAGCGCTTCGCCCAGCGACAGGTTCTTGATCCGTTGTACCGCCCACTCCGAGGCGATCTCGGAGCACGGAATGCCCCACACCTTCTCGGTGTACGTCTTGAAGAAGATACGGTAGAGGCGCTGGCCGAAGCGGTTCGAGACCCAATCTTCGAAGCTGACCTCCTCACGCGCCGGGCTGATCTGCGCCTTGGCGTAGCTCAGGCAAACGAGCAAGGCTTCGAGAGGGCCGAGGCCGCGCAACGCATTCAGCGGCTTCAGCGGATAGTCGAAGTAATGCCCGCGGTAGAAGATCCGCGACAGGCGCGGGCGCAGGAGAAACTCCTCGCCCAGGAACTCCTTCCAGAGCGCGTTGACGAGCGGGATCTTCGAGAAGAAGCGGTGTCCGCCGATATCGAATCGGTAGCCGCGGTACATGACCGTCCGCGCCAGCCCGCCGACGATCTGGTCGGCCTCGAGCACTGTGGCGTGACGCCCGAGCCTATTGAGTTCGTACGCCGCAGTCAGCCCGGCTGGCCCCGCACCGATGATGACGATCTCCGCCATGTCCCGACCCGTAGAGGGAATCACCCCGCCTGTCCGCGCTTCAGGCGCCGGCGTCCCGCTACGAACGGCTGGCGCGCCGTGGCCGGGCGCCACGCGTACACACAGAGTGCCATCGGCACCGCCAGACCACAGTACCACGAGTAGAGCCAGTGGAGCGGCAGTGCGCGCAGGACGAAGCTGACGCCGCGCTTGCGCGCCAAGAAGCGATAGAAATCGAAGTTCGCGAGGCAGAGGCCGGCGGCGCACGCGGCGAATAGCGCAGCGGCCAGCCGAGGTGAAACCGCCCCACAAGCCAGTGCTGCAGCGGTCACCATCATGATCCACGTCAACGCGACGCTCGCCCGGTCCTGCGCGGTGACGTTGAGATCGCGCCGCACCACGCGATAGCGGAGCATCAGCAACAGCCACGGAATTGCCCGGCTGAACACGTCGGTGCGAATCAAGCCCGTCACGGTCCAGCGTTTCAAATGGGTCACCTGGATCTCCGGGGCGAGATCGACGCGCTCGCCCTGCGCGCGCAGCCGCAGTCCCAGGTCGATATCCTCGACCGCCGGGCGGACGTATGATTCGTCGAAGCCGCCCATGCGGAGAAAGAGGTCGCGGCGGATCGCACCACAGCCGGCCCAGAAGGTCCACGCATCGCGGCTGCTGCGCTGATGTACGTAGTGGTGCAGAAGGTTCTTGTACTGCGACACGAAATGTGGATCAGCCGGTGTGTCGTCGTAGGACCCGAACACGGCCGCCGTTGCCGGATTGCACTCCAAGTGTGCGGCCAGGAGGCGCACTGTCTCGCGGTGCACGCAGACGTCGCTGTCGATGAAGACCAAGATGTCGCCGCGCGCACGGGCGGCGCCGTGATTCCGAGCGCGTGCCGGCCCGCCACAGCGTTCCAGCGTGACGAGCGTCACGGGGAGAGTAGCCGCAATCGCGGCCGTGTCGTCAGTGGAGCCGTCGTCGACGACAATGCATTCGTAATCCTCAAGGTCTGAGTGCTGCAACGCCGTTACGCAGCGCTGCAACATTGCCGCTCCGTTGTGAACCGGAATTATGACCGAGAGCCTCGCCATCCCCTCTCCTCGACCGGGCAATCACCGCAATCCCGGCGACGCACACCCGCGTGTCTTGGCCCTGTTGTGTGCCACATCTGCGGGAGCGGGGGAAGAACCCCGCGTAGCGCCGCGGGCTTCGACGCCCATAGCGACCAACACATCCGCCAGGAGTCTTTGCTGCGGGCGGGCAGTGGGCCGTACAATGGGCGCTGGCCGCGCGTGGACTCCGGGGCCACAAGCTAGCAGACCGCACAAGGTCAGCGGTTCACGCGCAAGCCGCTTCGATGACGTGCATTGGTCCGGCAGGCAGCACGCGTGTTAGCTCGAAGCCACTGTCGCGCAGTAGAGCTCGAAATTCGGGTTCTGTGCGCTCCGATCCTCCGGGTCCTCGCAGCATGTTGAGGTCGCTGAGCGTAGCCATCCGATGCTCCGCGGTCGGTTCGAGCGTCTCGGGCATGATCCGTTCCACCAAAAGGACCTTACCGCGTTCGTTCAGCGCTCGTCGGCAGTTGGACAGAATGGTGCGGCTACGCTCATCGTTCCAGTCGTGGATGATGCTTTTCAGAATGCACGCGTCCCAGCCAGTCGGAACCACTTCAAAGAAGTTCCCAGCGATGAATTCACAACGATCGTGCACACCCGCGTCATGCAGGCGCTTGCGCGCACCGTCGGCGCAATGTGCCAGATCGAAGATGCCGCCGCGCATGTCCGGATGGGCGGTGAGAATCGCGCTGAGCAACTCACCGTAGCCGCCACCAACATCCATCAACTTCGAGATCCCAGAGAAATCATATGCGGCGAGCACGGCGGGCGTAACCAGCCGCGTGAGGGCCACCATGGCTTCATTGAACGTGCGGGCGACGGCGCCGACTTCTGCCATCTGCTGAAACGAATCCTCGAAGCCCGCCAGCGCAGCTCCGGTTTTCCCCGTCCGGATCGAATCCAACAGCGATTCCCAGGCTCGCCAAAGCAGCTTGCCTTCGAACAGCGCCAGCGGCTTCACGGATTGCGGTGCCCCGTCGGCGAGGTACTCGCCCATCGGTGTGAGTCCAAAGTCGCTGTCGCCGAGTTGGTTGCAGATGCCGAGCGCGACCAGCGCCCGCAACAGACGCCGCAGCGATGGCTCATGGGTGTCGGTGCGTCGCGCCAGGTCGACCGAACTCATCGGACCAGCACTGAGGAGGTCTGCGATACCGAGACGAGCCGCTGCATAGATAACGATAGTCACCCGATGCCCACTCATTAGATCGAGCAGGACACGCGGCAGTTCAGCATCGCGCGCCATTACGAACCCTCTCTTTCCTGCAGGTCGAAGGTTGGATTGTGCCCTGGTGCTCAGTACTTTGCTAGAGGGGTCAATTGCTGGGAACTCCGTCGTCAACCAGGTCCGCACATCCGAGGTCAAACCTTGCCGATCACCTCGCGTGCGAATTCGCCGATCAATTCGCGCGCCATCCCGGGGATGGCCTGGATGGCGAGGTTGTCGATACCCGCGGCGGCCAACGCCTTGACGCGCTCGCGCACGGCACCGCCGTCGCCAGTCAGCGACAGCAGCGGGATCAACTCCTTCGGCACGAAGGCCGCTTCGCCGGGCTTCAGGTACATCATGTGGCCCTCGTGGACTTCCAGGTAGCGGCGGTCGCGTGGCGACCCGCGCTGCGCCGCGTAGCGTTCGATGTAGGCGTCGTACGCGGACGCCACGCCTTCGTTGGTCATGCCGAAGCCGTGCCCGCCGCGTGCCGCTTCCCACATCGCGTGAACACCGACCACCGCCACGGGCCCGACCCGCCGCACGACACGCTCGTCGGCCACCGTTTCGCCGGGTCGCAGGATGCAGCCGGTGGTCAGCATCGTGGTATAGGGTCGCCCGCTGGGACTGTCGAAGCGTCGCTCGACTGCAGCCGCAGCATCACGGATCGCGGCGAGCCCCGCGCCGATGCCGTCGGGCTGCTGGGCCACCGTGATCCAGCCATCACCCACTTCGCCGACCGCCGCCAGCGCCTTGGGGGCATTGGCGGCGATGTGGATCGGAATCGGATCGTCGAGGTTGAAACAGCCGACCTTACGGTCCCGGGTGAGTAGGCGGATCCAGCGCTCGTACTTCCCGTCGCGCAGCAGGACGTCCTCACCCGCCAACAGGCCGCGCACCTGACGCACGTAGCGTACCATCTGCGCGACGGGGAGCGGCGGCATGCCCATCGTGTTGCGGCCGGTGAACCCGGTGCCGATGCCGAGAATCACGCGGCCGGGGGCCAGCGCGTTGATACTCGCGATCGCGGCAGCGGTGACCGGCGCGATGCGGTTGCTCGGGATGGCCACCAGGGTGCCCAGTGTCATGGTGCGGGTGTGCTCGGCTGCCAGCGCCATGGTGGCGTACACGTCTGAGCAGAGCAGCTGGGTATCGTAGAACCACGCGTGGCTGAAGCCTGCGGCTTCGGCGACTTCGCAGTCGCGCCAGGCTTGGACGTAGCTTGGAAAGGCAATTCCGAAATGCATGATGCCCGTACCCCTCGGTGTCTCTGGTGCTGCGCGATTGCAGGCGACAGTCGCATACCCGTGCGCGTCGCTTCCCGCAAGAAGGTGCCGATGAGGGCGGCAATGCTGCACACCAAAACACGCCCTGCGGCGAAATGTGCAGGTCCGACCCGCGCCGCGAATTTCCGTTGACAAAGAGGATTTGCGTAAGTTAGCCTCGATGTGACAAAACTTTTGCTCGATTGAAGCGTGGGTTCGGCATGAGAAGGCCTTCCGTTGTGGTAGATTCGTTGTTGCGAGCAGCGAACTCAACACACAACGAAAGGCCATTCTCAATGAGGTTAAGAAAAGCGGATTTGCGGGGGCGGGTCAACGCGAATTTGGAGTTCCGGTTTACGACGCCGGGGCTCACATCGTACGCCGGGCTGGAGCTGATCCGGCGCTATGTGGCAACGATCGGTTTGGTCGCCGACCTGCGGCGCTTTCTGAATACGCACGTGCCGCGCACCGACTTCGGCATCCCCTCGATGTTCTTGGTGCTGCTGGCGGTGGTGATCAGCGGCGGGCGGCGGGTGCGCCATGTGCTGTACTTGGAGGGGGATCCGCTGGTGCAGCGCTTCTGTGGGCTGACGCGGCTGCCGACGCCCCGCACGGTCGGACGCTGGTTGCGCGAGTTTCGCGCGTACCATTTGCCGTGGGTGCAGGAGCTGAACGCGCGGCTGGCCGCGAGCGCCATCCGGCGGGTGGAGCTACGGCGGCTGACCATCGACGTGGACGGCTCGGTGGTGTCCACCGGCCAGCACGTGCAATGGGCGCAGCGCGGTTACAATCCGCACCACCGCAAGGTGCCCAGCTATTATCCAATCACCGCCTACGAAGCGCAGAGCGGGCAGATCCTGCGCGTGCAGAACCGACCGGGCAACGTGCACGACGGGAAGGCGGCGCTGGGGTTTCTGCGCGCGCTCTTTGAGCAGCTGGCGACGACGCTGGCGGGCTACGTGTTGGAATTCCGCATGGATGGCGCCTTTTTCCGGCGCGACGTCATCGAACTGGTGGAGCGCCAAGGAGCGGAGTACGCGATCAAGGTACCCTTCTATCCCTGGGTCGGCCTCAAGGAGCGGGTGCGACAGACCCGCAGCTGGGTCCGGGTGGACGAGACGGTCAGCTGTGCCGAGCATCAAGTGGCGGTCGCGCAATGGGGACGGCAGTTTCGGGTCGTGGTGTTTCGCAAACGCGTCGGGCACCAGACGGCGAAGAACTTCCAGCTCGACTTGTTCGATCCCGCCGATGGGCATTACGAGTACTCCGCCGTGGTGACCAA
Organism: Candidatus Margulisiibacteriota bacterium; assembly: GCA_035541735.1. Classification (GTDB taxonomy): domain Bacteria; phylum Desulfobacterota; class Binatia; order HRBIN30; family HRBIN30; genus DATKMS01. Next base: position 13,588 of record DATKMS010000345.1, on the reverse strand, counting down.
CAAGACGCTCAGCGGCCCGGTGCTGTGGGCGTTCATGTGCGGGCGCGGCGCACATGAGAAGGCATACGCTGAACTCAAGAGCGGGTTCGCCTTCGACTGCGTGCCGACGATGAAGTACGCCGCCAACAGCCTCTGGCAGCTGGTGAGCGTCATGGCGTTCAACCTGGTGCGAGGGTTCCAGGCGCTGACGATTGCGGAACGGCGCCCGGGGACGCGCAAGCGACGCTCGGTCTATCGCTTCGAGAGCATCCACACCCTGCGCTACCTGTACCTGCATCGCGCTGGCGTCATCCAGCGCCCCGATGGCTACGCAACGCTGGATGTCGGCTGCTCTCCGGCGGTCGCCGAGCGCTTCAAACGGCTCGATCGACTGCTGAAAGCGGCGTAGTTATTGTCACATCAGGGTTAGAAATCGGCCCTGCCCTACTACAAGATATTCGCAGGTGGTGACGGTGACGATGGCTACATGCTTGACCCTTGCCCAGGTAGTTGGGAGGCGAGGGTCGAATGAGGAAACTGTTGCCACGGGGGGTTGTCAGGGGGGCGAAAGGAGAACCTGATGTCGGGGCTGAAGAAACGGCTGCTGCTCGTTGGTGCAGTGCTCGCTTTTGGCTGCGTGGTGGTGGGTATCGTGTATGCGGCGATCCCGAACGGCAACGTGATCACTGGCTGCTACAACAAGTACAACGGCAGCCTCCGCGTCATCGACGTGGAACACACCACGAACTGCTGGCCTTGGGAGACGAAGCTGGTGTGGAAGCAGCAAGGGCCGCAGGGTATTGAAGGCGACAAAGGTGACAAAGGCGACAAAGGCGACAAGGGCGACCCTGGGCCGCCGGGCTCCGCAGCGGCTTATACGAACTACGGCAACGGGTCGCTACAGAACATTGCGCAAGGAGATACGCAAACCGTCGCGAGCGTGACGCTTCCAATTGGCAGCTACACCCTCATGGCGGAGGTGTACGTCATCCAGGGCGACGGCGACACACGTTTCGGGACATGCTCGTTCGCCCCAGGCCCCCCCTACGTCAACGGGACGTCGGCGCTCGCCGATGTCGGGGACGGCAGGCCCCAAGGCCTCTCGCTCATCGGGGATGTGACCGTGACGTCGGGGACGTTGCCTGTGTTCCTGCGCTGTAGTGGGTTAGACGGCGCGATCAAGGCAACCGGTGCTCTGATCGCCACGCAAGTAGGAACGATCACGCCCTCGGAATAAGAGCACGGCTCCATCCGGACAACCTACAGCGACCCGTCCGCCAGCATCTCCACCGGGTCCCGGAGATCGAGCGCTCCCAGGTAGCCGCCGCCGTGCGCCAAGGCGTCGTGGGCGGCGTAGCCGAGCAACTCCTGAGCCTGACGGGGGAGGGTGCGTGCGATCGCGGGCGGGGTTGCCAGGTAGTGGTTTTCTTCGGTGCGTAGCCAACCGAGCACGTAGCTCAGGTGCATGCCACGCCGCCACTGGTCCGCCGTCGTGTTCGGTCCGCCGCCGTGCAGGGTCGAGCCCAGGTAGATCACCGCGGAGCCTGCCGGCATGGCGGCGATCGCAAACTCGTGCGCTGCCGGCATGCGTTCCCAGGGCCACAGGTGACTCCCCGGGACCAGCCGAGTTGCCCCGTTCTCCGCGGTGAAATCGACCAGCGCGATCATCGAAGCGACCTGCAGCTCCGGGTGCGGACGCGGCACGTGAATCCACACCAACTCGTCGCGGTGAATGTACTGCTGCTCCGCGCCCGGCCCACGGTCGAGGATGTGTGCCAGGTTCAACTGGTAGCGGGCGCACGTGGGGCCGAGGATCGCGTCGCTGACGCCCAAGAGGGTTGGGTGCGTGAGAATGTCGGTGACGAATGTGCGCGACTTGGAGGTCACCGCCGTGATGTGCCGCGTGTGCGTGCCGAAGAACCAGTCCAAGCCCGGGTTCAGGAACGTCCGGTCGGGCCGCGCGCCCGCCAGCAACGGGTCGATCTCAGCGTTGAAGCGGTCGAGCACGTCGCCGGTCAAGAACCGCTCGACGATCACGCCACCATCCGCACGCAGCGCCGCTACGACCTCGTCGATCGAGGCGCTCGCCTGAAGATGGATCAATGAAGCAGCCATATGCACCCCCAATTTGGTTGAACGCAGGGCGGAGCCGTCGCCGCCCGCCACAGCACAATCCATGCGCCGGCGTGCCGGCGAGGTCAACCGCGTCGCGGTGGAGGATGCTATCTGCTGAGCCGCGTGCTGCGACCGCGCCGCGCGACGGGAACCTGGTGCGATTGTGGGTTACGTCCTCGCGTCTTCCCATCCTTTGCGGTTCGTGACGGAGCCAGACTATCGGGGCTCTGAGCTGCGCCCGCCGGGGTTTGAATCATCGGCCGTTTCCCTCCACGCTCGCGCCACCGCCTCCACCAGCCGCAGCGCGGCGATGCTCCCGTCTTCCTCTCCTTTCTCGAAGTCGTCCGCCGTGAGGCCCATGTTGTTGGTGATGTGTGCGAAGCACACGACGGGCTTCTGCTTCGCCTGTGCAAAGGCATACAGCGAGGCCGCTTCCATCTCCACGGCCAGCACACCCTCCGCCCGCGCGGCGTCGATGGCTTCCTGGGTCTCGCGGTACGGTGCGTCGGTGGTCCACGCCGCACCACGTTCCACGGAGAGCGTACCGCTGTTCACTGCGCCGGTAAGGCGCTGCTTCACCCCCGGCAGCAACTCCGCGTAGCGCGCCGGGGGCAGGTAGTGATGACTGGTCCCTTCGTCACGTAGCGCCCGTTCGATCAGGACGAAATACGGCGGGTTGCGTACCGGCAGGATTTGACCCGCCGACGTGATGCTGATGAGCAGTTCGCAGCCGGAGACAAAGAGTTGCTCCGCCAGCAGCACCGCAAACGGACCCCCGACCGCGCAGCCGATGATGCCAAGAGCGAAACCGCTGCGATGAAAACGATACAGCGTGGTGTGATAGCAAGCCCAGGCCCGATCGCGCGCCGCCTCGCCTCGCCGCAGGAGGTAGGTGACCAAGTCGCCGTCTGGATCGAGGACGCAAACCTCCGGGATCGTTCCCGGCGGCAATCCTCGCTGGCGTCGGGTTGCGCGCATCAGGTTCTGAGGTTGAAACACGGGCATCCGAGCAAAGTGTTTGTTCTCGAGAAGAGGCGACGCTTCTGACATCGGGGCGAGATCTCCTCACATGCGAACTTAGGCCCGTGGCGCTACAATGTCATCCGCAAGTCAGCGGCATGCGCCCGTCCCGCATCCAGCGTCCGCTTGGTCGTCGCTGACCCAACGGGCCAGGTGGCGTCCAGCCGGTTTCCTTCGCCATGCATCTATGCGGCTTGATCAACGCTGCTTGTCTGCGCGGGTCGCGCACTGCAGGGCGACGCCACCGATTACGGCCGTGCGCAGGTCGCCGAAGGGCGTCCCGATGCCGCTGTTGAGCACCAGGGCGACGGCGAGCCGGCGGTCGGGGTCGGCCCATGCGCCGGAGCCGCCGAAGCCATAGTGTCCGAAGCCGCGCGGCGGCGTGCCGCGGATGGTAGAGGCGCGGTGGTAGCCGAGCCGCCAGTGCATCGGAAACGGCACCACCAAGTCCATGCGGCGGGTCTGGATTTCCGTGGCACGGGCCAGCGTCGCCTCGGAGAGCAGCCGCCTGCCGTGCCACTGTCCGCCGGCGGCGAGCATGGCGTAGAGCGTGGCCAGAGAGCGCGCGGTGAATAGCCCGTTGGCTGCTGGAATCGACGCCGCGAGGGTTTCGGGCGCGTCCCATGCGAAGGTCTCAGCGTTTTGCGGTAGCAACGCGTCGATCATGCGCGTTACGTCGAAGCGGATGCGGAGCGCCGACAGCACACGCTGCGCACGGCGCAGGCGCCGCTCGAACGCCGCTGACGTGGTTCCGTTGTTCGCCATGAGGAGCCGCGCGGCGCGCGACAACTGGGCGGCGGGCGTGCCGACGTAGAGCCCGTCGAGCTCGAGCGGCTCGGCCAGCTCACGCTGAATGACCTCGGCGAACGGCCGCCCGGCAACGCGCTGAATCACCTCGCCGACGAGCCAGCCGTACGTGAAGCCGTGATACGCGCTGGCCGTCCCCGGCGGCAGGGCCGGGGCGGCGCGCGCCAGCGCGTCGGTCATGTAGTCCCAGTCGCGGATGCGCCGCACGTCGTCGATCAAGCCGCGGATGCCGTAGAGCCCCGCCTGATGGCAGAGGAGATGCCGAACGGTGATCCGCTCCTTGCCGGCCTGGGCGAACTCCGGCCAGTACTTGGCGACGGGATCGTCGTAATCGAGCAGGCCACGGTCAACGAGGATATGCAGCGCCGTAGCGGTGACGCCCTTGGTGGTCGAGAACGACACCGACATCGTGTCGGCCTGCCACGGCGTGCCGGCGGCGTCCTGCGACCCGCCCCAGATGTCCACGACGCAGTCGCCGCGGTGGTACACGCATACGGCGGCGCCGCCGCGCCGGCTGCGCCGGAGCTGGCGTACGAGGGCACGCGCGACCGGCCAAAATTCGGGGTGGACATGTCCGTGCAAGCGCATGAGAACGACGGTCACCGTTTAGCTGGCCTGCGGTGCAGAGCTCCGGTAGTGGATGATCCAGGAGAGACGCGTCAGCGTCACGCCGACCGGGCCGCAGCGCGCGCGGACTTCGCGGTTTGCGGTCTGACCGGAGCTGCGGCGGCGGCGTCTTTCAGGCGCACGAACTCCCTCGCCACGCCGTCGACCAGTTCGTGGAGGTCGGGTATGGCGTCCCAGTCGGCGTTGAAGCCCCAGAAGAGTGTGCCGTTGTAGCTGAAGAGCGCGATCCCAATCGTCTGGTTGTGGAACAGCGGCACCAGCGGGTAGGCGGCACGCAGCGGCGAGCCTAAGAAGTACAACTCGAACTGCGGCCCCGGCACATTGGTGATCACGACGTTGAAGGGGCGCGCCATCGCGGAGAGCCGACTGAGGAGCGAAAACAGGCCGCCCAGGCTTGAATCGCTCAGCTCCTCGAGCAATTTGATGCCGGCCGCCTGGCCGGATTTCTTGAGCCCGCCCGTGGTTTGCATCACCAGCTGGAGTCGTTTCACTGGATCGCGCTCGGCGAGTGGGAGCGCAGCCATCAGCGACGACACGCGGTTGCCGAGACTCTCCCGATCGCTAGCAACTCGCACGTTCACGGGGAGCATGGCGCGGAAATCGAGGTCCTGGACGCGGACACCACGGTCGCGGAGGAAGCGCCCGAGGGCTCCCGACGCCACCGTCAGGACGACATCGTTGATCGTACCGCCGAGCCGGTTCTTGACGGATTTGACCTCATCGAGACTCATCTCCAGCCAGTCGAAGCGCCGATGAGGACCGACTTCGTCGTTCAGCGGAGTGGGGGACGCCGAGCTCAGGGCGCCACGGAGACCCGCGCTGGCAGCACCGAGCGAGTCACGCAGCGAGCGCAGGGCTCGCAACGGATCCGCGAGGGCGGTGCCGATCGTCCGCATGGCGCCGAGTGGCTCGGCGACTCGCCGGTTGAGTTCGTCGAGGAACAGTTCGCGCGGGCTGGGCACAGGACGCGTTCTGAAAGCCGGGGGGTTGTCGATCCGTCCCTCGATGTCCTTGCGGGCTTGGATCAACGCAGTGCTCAGCTCGACGCTGCCGACGCCGTCGATCATGCAGTGGTGCGCCTTGGAAATCAGGCTGACGCGGTTTCCTTCGACGCCGTCGACGACCCAGAGCTCCCAGAGAGGCTTTCCCCGGTCGAGTCGCTGCGACATGATGCGGCCGGCGAGCCGCTTGAGCTGGCGCTCAGTGCCTGGCTTTGGCAGGCGGACGTGACGGATGTGGTAGAGGAGGTTGAGCCGGTCGTCGTCCACCCACACCGGGTTGCCGAATCCGGGAACGAGCGCCACCTTCTGCCCGTAGCGCGGCACCTTACGGATGCCCGCCTGGACGAGGCGGCGAACCTTGTCGATGTCAGTGGCCCCGCTGGCGTCGTGAAGTGGCGCCGCGTCGAAGAGGGAGACGGAGCCGATGTGCATGTGGGCATTCGGGAACTGGTCCTCCATGTCCAGGAAGGTCGTATCGAGGGCGCTCAGGCGCTCGTAGTAGGTATACGCCATCCGTGTGGCCCTCCCTTCGCGCCGGTCGATGGGTACGGGCGGCGCGACACCACACTTACCAGAAACGCCAGAACTGCGGAACACGTACGTTGCCCGCGTGCCGCTCGCGAGGATCATGATCGGTGCGCCTCCTGCCCCGACTGGAATGGCATCTTTCGGCAGCTGATCGATGCGGTGCGTGTAGCCGAATGGGGTGGTCGTTGCACCGATTCAGACGCAAGATCGTCTTCCTTGGACGTTCGAGAGCCGCTGAGGTAACGTTGGCGTCGTATGAGACGCTGCGGAGCTTGCGAACACGAGTCGCCTGAGGACGCGCGCTTCTGCAGTGCATGCGGCGCAGCCCTGCCGCGGACCTGTTCGGCGTGTGGCGTGGCCCTGCCCGGGGCCGCACGGTTCTGCCCGTCCTGTGGTGCGGCCGCGTCTACCGCGGAGCCTGCGGATTCGCGGCGTCCGTCCGCTCCGCGAGCGTCGCTCGGCGCGGGGCGCTACGAGATCGGCGCTATGCTGGGAGAGGGGGCGCGCAAACGCGTATACGAAGCTCGTGACCGGCGCCTGGGCCGTTCCGTGGCCATTGCACACATCAAGGCCGAAAGCCTCGACGAAGGCGGACGGGCCCGCATTCGGCGCGAGGCGCACGCCATGGCGCGCCTCGGCGATCATCCAAATATCGTCACTGTCCACGATGTGGTGGAAGAGGACGGGCAGGTGTTCATCGTCGCGCCGCTCCTGACCGGCGGCGACCTGGCGGCACGGATCGCGGCCGCGCCGGACAAGCGCCTGCCGATCCCCGACGCCGCCCGCATTGGTGCGGAGATCGCCGGCGCCCTTGACTATGCGCATACGCACGGCGTGGTGCATCGCGATGTGAAACCCGGCAACGTCTGGTTCGCCGCGGATGGCACCGCGTTGCTCGGCGACTTCGGTCTCGCGCTGGCCGCCAACGAGTCACGGTTGACGCACGAAGGCTCGATCGTCGGCACCGCCGCCTATCTCGCGCCGGAGCAAGCCCTGGGCGCTGAGGTTACACCACGCGCCGATCTCTATTCCCTCGGTGCACTATTGTACGAAGTGATCTGCGGCCGGCCGCCGTTTGCCGGCGACGACGCGGTCGCGGTCATCGGCCAGCACTTGAACGCGGTGCCCGTCGCACCGTCCGTCTACTCGCCGGAGATTCCAGGGGAGCTCGATGCCTTGATCGGCGAATTGCTCGCCAAAGATCCGGCGAAGCGTCCAGCAAGCGCAGCAGCGGTGCGAGAGCGCTTGCTGCGCGTGGCGCGGGCGCCCCTCGCGCCCGCCGCGCCGTCGGTGCAGAAGATGTCCAACCCGCTCGATCGCCTCGACAGCGGCGTCTTCGTCGGGCGCGATCGCGAGTTGGCGCAACTGCGCGCCGCGGCCGATGAAGCGGCGTCCGGACACGGCCGGGTCGCACTGCTCGCCGGCGAGCCCGGTATCGGCAAGACCCGCACCGCGGAAGAGCTGGCGACCTACGCCCGCTTGCGCGGCATCCGGGTGCTCTGGGGCCGCTGCTACGAGGGCGCCGGTGCACCGGCCTATTGGCCGTGGATCCAGATCCTCCGCTCCACCGTCGAGCAGAGCGCGGCCGAAGATCTGCGCACCGATCTCGACTTGGGCGCGTCGGATCTCGCCGAAATCGTTCCCGAGATCCGCATCAAGCTCGGCGCTGTGCCGTCGGCCCCGCGTTTCGAACCCGAGCAGGCGCGCTTCCGGCTGCTTGACAGCCTCGTCGCGTTTCTCCGGCGGTCGAGCGCGCGCCGGCCACTGGTGCTCATCTTCGACGATCTCCACTGGGCAGACGAGCCGTCGCTGCTGGTGTTGCAGTTTGCGACCCGGGAGATCGCGGGCATGCGATTGTTCGTGCTGGCGACGTATCGCGATGTCGAATTGGGGCGGCAGCATCCGCTCGAAAAAACGCTCGCCGAGTTGGTCCGCGCGGCCAACACCGGCCGGGTCGTTCTCCGCGGCCTGACGGAGCACGACGCCGCGCGTTTTGTTGAATTGGCTTCCGGACATCGTCCCCCGAGCGATCTGGTCGCTGCGATCTACCGCGAGACGGAAGGCAACCCCTTCTTTATCCATGAAGTCGTGCGCTTGCTGCAAAGCGACGGTCGTTTAGAACGTGCTGCCGAAATCCGTTCGTGGAGTCACGAAATCCCGCAGGGCATCCGTCAGGTGATCGGCCGGCGTTTGAATGCGCTGTCGGAGTCGTGCAACCGCGTACTCGGCGTGGCGTCGGTGCTCGGACGCGACTTCGACGCTCGTGTGCTCGCCGCTGTCTGCGGGTTGGACGACGCGGCGGTCGACGACGCACTCGAGGAAGCCGAGCGCGCCCGTCTAATCGTTGCACATGATGACCGCGCCAGCCTGTGGCGGTTTTCGCACGCCATGGTGCGCGAGACGCTATATGCCGAGCACCGCACCACGCAACGTGTTCGGCTGCACCGGCGCGCCGGCCAGATTCTGGAGCAGCGCCGCGACGCCGGCGCAAACGTGGCCACCGCGGAGCTCGCCAATCATTTCTGCGAGGCGGCCAGCGGGGGCGATGTCGAGAAGGCGGTCCGCTATGCAGTGGAGGCCGCCCACCAGGCACAAGGTGTCTACGCGTTCGAGGAGGCTGCCAATCATTTGGAGCGCGCTCTGATCGCGCTCGATGCACGCGACACGCCTGACGATGCGCAGCGGGTCGATCTCTCGATCGAGTGCGCTGCCTGCTACCGCCGTGGCGGCAACTACGAGCGCTACCTGGAAGCCGCGCGCCGGGCATACGCCGTTGCCCGGCGGTTGGGAGACAACGCGCGACTGGTGTCCGCCGCCGAAGAGCTCGCGCAGCTCCCGCCCTTCCCCATCGATCCGGAGCGCCGCCAGGAGATGGCCGAGGCATTGGAGCATGCGCTGCTGTTGGCCGGCACCGAAGACAGCCCGGCGCGCGCACGGATCCTCTCCCGGATGGTCGGTGTCTATTCCTGGACCAGCCGCCCTGCTCAATTCCGCGCCCGCGCCGAGGAGGCCCTTGCCGTGGCACGTCGCAGCGGCAATGCGGAAGCCCTGTCGATGGCGCTGGCCGCGAACCAGGCTTTGAAAGCCAACTGGCCGGGGCCGCTCGACGACCGGCTGCGCGTGAACGAGGAGCGTCTGGCGCTCGCCCGTCGCACCGAGGACAAGTGGGCCGAGTCACAAGCGCTGCTGTACCTCGCCGGCAATCATCTCGACGCCGGCCATGTCGACCGGGTGCGCGAATATCTGGCCGAGGTCGATTCGCTGGCGCGAGTCCTGCGCATGCCGCAGCTCTCCGCCATGTATGCCTATCAGCGCGCCGGCTTTGCGCTCGTGCTGGGCGACCTGCCGGCGGCGCGGGCACACACCCGGGAGGGTTTCGAGATCGGCCGGCGGGCGCTGGGCGAGTTGAATCTTCAGGTATGGAGCGTTCTCACCACGCTGCGGGCTCGCTTCCGAGGACGTCTGGACGCAGCATGCGCGCCGGCGCGCGCGGGCGCCGCGCAATTCCCGCAGGTCGTCGCCTGGCGCGCGCATCTCGCGTTGATCCTGGCAGAGCTTGGCGAGCATGACGAGGCGCACGCCGAGCTCGACTGGCTGATGAGCCGCGGGTTTGAAGCCTCGGGGGCGACCAACAACCGGCCGATAAACTTGGCGCTGATGGCGGACACCTGCACCGCATTGCGCGAAACACGCCGTGCCGCCGAGCTCGAGGTGCTGGTGGCACCGTATGGGCGGCGAATGTTGAGTTGGCAGGGGCTCGGGGTGTACGGGTGTGCCTTGCGCATGGCTGCGAACCTGGCCGCGCTGCAGGAACGCTACGACGAGGCGTTCGAACGCTTCGAGGCGGCGGCCGAGTTCGAGGCGGGGATGGAGGCGAGGGCATGGCTGGTGCGCACCTGGATCGACCACGCACGCGCGCGCCTCGATCGCGCCGCGCCCGGCGATCGCGACCGCGCGCTCGCGCTGCTCGCCGACGCCCTGTCGGAATCGCGCCGTCTCGGCCTGCACGGCTGGACCCAGATGGCACTGGCGGAGAAGCTGCGCGCCCAGGGCGTCAAGGGCGGGTCGGCGGCGCTCACGCTCGACGCGGTGGCGGTGGCCGTGGGTGAGCGGCACATTGACTTCACCGGCGACGCGGCATCCGACGGAACGGTGACCATCCTCTTCAGCGACATGGAAGGGTTTACGGAAATGACCGGCCGGCTCGGCGATCACGGCGCGCGCGAGGTCATCCGCCTGCACAACGCGATCGTCCGCGAGCAAGTGCGGCTACACGGTGGTCGTGAGGTGGAGCTGCAAGGGGATGGATTTCTCCTCGCCTTCTCCGACGCGCGCCGCGCACTGGCCTGCGCCGTCGCGCTGCAGCGGGCTTTCGGTGCGCATTCTGAGCAACATCCCGAGCAGCCGATCCGCATTCGCATCGGCGCGCACAGCGGACCGGTGCTGCGCGACGCGGAGAAGTTCTTCGGCCTCACCGTCATCCTGGCCGCCCGCATCGCCGCGCAGGCACACGGCGGTGAGATCCTCGCCTCGGCGGCGCTGATGGATCACGTCGCCCAAGCAGGCGGGTTCCGCTTCGACGAGACGCGGGAGGTCATGCTCAAGGGAATCACGGCCCCGCAGCGCATTGCGCGGGCGGCATGGTGAGCCGTCCGACCGTCGTGTCGGACCTCTGTCAGCCCACAAGACGGAATCGGTTCACATCAGTAAGCGTGGGAGCCACGTCTCGCGGGGCAAAACCCAGCACCGCCTCTCGCAATCCTGAACCGCTGGCTCGTTCAAAGCAGAGATCGAAGCGGTCTGGGGGACGCCGGGCATCCGCGCGCTGAAGTACGTCGCGTAATACGCCGGTTGGTCGACGCCAATTCTGTGCACGCCAGGGCGGCTCCGCTGCGACCCGAACATCTCGGCAGAGCGGTCAACGGGTGTCGCGTTGGAGCCCGATGAGCTGCGCACGGTGGCGCTCTGTATGGGCCGCAGCGAAGAGCACCCACTGCATCCCGTCCATTAGACCGAACACGGGATGCGGCACGCCGTAGGCCCGGAGATCAAGTGTCGCTTCGTCAACCCACTTCAAGAGTGCCGTCGCGCCCTCCTCGAACGTTGTCTTCGCTTCTCCCCACGACGTCCAAGCGCCGGTGGGCGTCGAAACGTTTGGCGGCTCGTCGCCACGATAAAACAGGTAAGGAATCTCGTCGTCGATGATGTCGGGCTGGCGGCCGTCGATCCGAGATCCAAGCAGAGTCTTCGCGAGACGAGCCAGAATCCCTCGGTTGGCGAGGGCGACGTGCTCGGCGACGTCCCCCATCGACCACGCGCCCGGTTTGGTTCGGAAGTTCCATTGAGGGCTCGATGCAAGATTGCATTGCGCCACGAATCGCGCCGTGGCGTCCCGCAGCAACTGCACCGCATCCGGCTTCGTGATCATCTTCGTTCTCCTCCTGGCGGCACTAGAACCGCATCACGAGTTCCCTATCACCTCCGTCGAGCCCCACGGCGGTGACGCCGGCGCGACCGTTCACGACCCGAATCGGCAGCGCGGCACAAGCGACCTGCTCTCGAATCCTGGTCTCATCGCCCCCAAGTTCCACCCACCGCACGCCCCTGATATCCGCACGATGTCGCGCGGGACGAAAGCCACATCGCCATTCCCGCCCGGTTGTTGTTTCGACGAAGAAGGGCAGGATTTCGGGCCCGAGCAGCCCCCGCGTTCCCGTCAGCCGGAAGTGAACACGGCGGCCATCGGCCGCAACGCGATCCTGCTCTATCACGGGTTCCCCGAGCCGTGCCGCCGCGGCCTCCAAGTCGTCCGGTTCTACAGCCAGAGCGATCAAGCGGTCACCGTCGGTGAGCAGCCTCGACAGCCAGCCGACAATCGGGTGGCGGGATAGGTGGTCAGTAATGGTGAGCAGCTCCAGAAACTGGTCATTCGCTAACGGCACCAGAAGGTTCGCGGTGCCAGCGCCGGTGTGTGTCCCTCCAGGTTGCGCTTCCAGACCGTAGCGCTCCCATATGAGGGCAGCCGAAGTCTCGAGGTCGCGCACCCCGATCACGATGTGATCGATTCGAGCCATGCTGTCGGCTAACTACCACATGAGCCGTCAGCCCTGCAGGCGCTGGCTACGCGCTCGGCGACTCCTGTGTCAGGCTGGGTGTTGCGGAAGAACACCGCCCACGGGATTTTTCGAGCTGCTAGCCGCGCAACCATGCCGGATTTCAACGCTGCCGCAAAGGCCTCATGCGTGTTGACTCTTGGCTCCCCTGAACTCTAGAAGCGACGCAAGAGGGGAGAAGGCTATGTCGATCTTTCACAAGCACGACGATCAGACCTTTGAGCTGCAAGGCAATCACATGACCGGTCTCGCCACGCCGAGCCGCGGAGCCCAGCAGGTCGAGGTGTGGCGGGCGAAGATGGACATCGGTGCGGCCACGCCGCCGCACAGTCACGACGGCGAAGAGATCGTTGTCGTGCTGAAGGGACGCGGTGTGGCGAAGGTGGGCGATCAGGAGCAGCGCTTCGAGGAGGGGGACACACTCATCCTGCCGGCCGGGCAGGTGCATCAGCTGGTCTGCACCGACAGCGCCATCGATGGCGTGGTCGCCGTGCCGCTGGGCTCTACGGTGCGGACGCCCGACGGACAAGTCATGGACCTGCCTTGGCGGAAGTAGGATGCCATCGCGCCATCACGTGACGCCGCGGCGCAGGCTCGCAGGTGTTTCGAAGTCACGGCTCGAGCGAATGCATCGCGTGTTGTCGGGATACGTCGAACGGAGCGAGATCCCTGGGCTGGGCCTTCCAGCCCGACCAAAATGATCTCTGGGGGGGCGGTGCGAGGGCCGTCACCGCGGCCGGCTTGCGCGCTATCGCCAAAGCTGCGAGCGCGAGACCGAGTGTTTTCACGGTGCTCTCCTCGTCGCGCTCGGGTTGAGGCGCACGGAGCGTGCCACAGTCCGAATCACGAGGCCGCGCCCGCATACTTCGCGTCGGCAGCGCGAGCTTCTCCACTACGCGAACGGAGCAATCGGTGCGCGGCTATCCCTGAGGGCAGCTTTACCGGGGGCTACGTTGCGCTTCGGGGTCGTGAAGAAGCGAAAGCCCCGCGAGTGACATGACTCACGGGGCTTTCGAGCGGAATGATTGCTCTCCGGTGTCCGGTGTATGATCTTGTTGACGAAGCTCGATGAAATGTGGCCCAAAAGGGGGGGCGATCGCCATGGCGGACTCGGATAGATCGAGTGATCAAGGAAATACCGAACGGCTCGGATCGCACGTGCTGGTTGGGGCTACTGCGGCCTCTGCGGTATTGGCTTCCGCAAGCCTTTTTTCGCTGGGGACACCACCGGCCGCCGCCGAGAGCGGTCCCCAGGTCGTCGCATGGTTCCGCGAAAATCGCCATGCGGTCCGATGGGCCGTGTGGATGCTGACAGTCTCAATACCGCCGGTTGCAGTCATGATCGCACTGTTGCGACGGCTGCTGCCCTCGCCGCATCGTGACGTGTTTCTGATTGGA
>DATKMS010000344.1:0-8018 GCA_035541735.1 Candidatus Margulisiibacteriota bacterium | reverse complement strand
GCCTGCGCGCTCTTCCACTGATCTCCGAATGCGTTGTAGAGGACGGCGAGCGAAGACTCCCCTTCGTGCTGGCGAAAGTACATCCGCCGCAGTGGCCACAGATCGACATCGGTTGGCATCGCCCAGACGTCGTCATCTCCGATGGCGCATGCGGCATGCTGCCGAACATGCTTCGCCACCGTCCCGTCCGGGTAGGCGGCAAGCGATGGGATCCTCTTGTAATGAATACCGAGAGTGTAGAGGTGTCGCATCACGATTTGCAGACGGGCCTCTGGCACTGGAGAAATCCAATCATCACCCACAAGAAATACCGTCGGCTCATAGCCAACCACGGTGCGCCACATCATGCAGGTGAGCGGCACCAGAAACGCATAATCGTGGTCGGACGTCGCACTGGTGACGATGACGGTGCGCTCACCGCTCACGGCGTGACCTCTGATTTTTCAGCCACGATGGTGCAGTTGTAGTCGTGGCACGTCGCGGACACGATCTTCGCGCCGAAGGTGGTGTGCAAGTACTCTCTCAGGTACCACGATGAGAAGCCGGTGCAGTGAAACATCCCCGACCCGTGGCCGACGCCGTCCCCTTGGCCGCCAAAGATCTTTCGGTTCCAGTGCTCCCACTCTTCGATCGTTGTTGCCCCCTGAAGCACCTTGCTCAACCCGATCATGTCCGGAAACTGCACGGTGAGATCACCGCCTGGCTTAAGGACGCGCCACCACTCCGCGACGACCGACTTCCATTCGAGCCGCGGAAAATGCTCGAGGATGTCTTCCGCCAGCACCTTGTCGATCGACTTGTCGTCGTAAGGCAGACGGCGCACATCGCAGAGGATCACTCGCGGGTCGCCAACGTATAGGTCAAGATTCTCGTACCCGTCCAAGATGTTCCGACCACACCCGACGTTCAACTTCATCGTCTCACCTCATGGCTGGCAATCTTGATCCTCTCCTCGAGGAGAGAGCGCACAAAGGTTGCCCGCGGCACGAGACCTCTCACTCGATCGAGGCTCTCCGCGAGCTGCTCCGGGATCTGAACGTCGAGTCGCACGACGTTTGCCCTCTTCTTTGGCATTCCCGGTCTATACCGGTAAGTACCGGGTTTTTGGGGTTTCATAATTGTAGTGCGTCTACCGCGCGGGTGAGACTTGGATTGTGGCGTCCACAATTCACGGTGAATCTCGCAAAGACGCGGCGATCGATCGCGTTCGCAAGCTGCTGCGTCTCTCCGAATCGCCGAACGGGCACGAGGCGTCGTCCGCCAAGGAACGCGCCGAAGAGCTCATGCGCTCCCATGGCCTCACCGCCGACGATGTTGCAGAGGACATCATTGCCGTAGCGGAGACGAACGGCGCCCCCGAGCGCGCCGACCTTGCGCGCGTCATCGCCCTTGCGACCTCGTGCACGGCACTGTCGTCCAAGCGAGTCGCGATCGCGTTCAAGGGCATCCAGCGCAACGTGAACCGTGCGATGGACGCCTACCGCGCCTTCGTCATGGAAGGCGAGCGCTCCTCTGCGATGCCGCCCGATGGTTGCCCACCGCTGGCCGCACGCGAGGTCTGGCGCCTGTGCTTTTGGATGGGCATGACGTGCGTCGCGGCGGAGCGCCTGGTGGGCGGCCGCAAGGCCAGACCTGGCACCAATCCGCAGCCTTCCATCCAGATCGAGGCCGCCCCGGAAACTGTGAAGAGCGCGCTCTACTCGCTGGAGTACCTCGCAGACGAGATCGCCAACACGACAGACGACGTCCAGGGCGTTCTCGAGCGCCTGCGTACCCGCGCCTACGACGCCGGGCGCTTCGCCGGAGAGTCTGTGGTCCTCAAAGAGATCGACAGCCATATGCGACTCGGAAGGGGATGACATGGCCAAGACGATGTATTCCATCAACACGCGCGCAAATCCCGCGTTTTTCGAGGTCGACACATCGGCCAGTCCAGAATTTCCAAATTATCCGACGCTCGCATCATTCCCCGCGGCTGCGAGCGTGCCTTTCACTTTAGCGGCAGCCGATGACACGCAGACTCTGTACGCGTCTCTGTACGGGCAATGGGTGCCCATCGTTTCCACCCCATGACGTCCCGTGAGGAGAAGAGCATGAAGCGACTCAGGTCGATATTTCTACAGATCGCCCCGTTCGCGCTGATTGCGTCGCTCTTCTTGTCGGTTCCGGCGCGCGCTCAGGTGTCGCCGACGCCCGTCTTCGGTCTCGAGCTCAAGACCAACGACTCGCTCGGGGTAAGCATCTCGGGAACCGCCTATCTCAAGTGGAACAACTCGGCTGGCCAGCTGCAACTCAGCCCGTCTACTGGATCCTACCAGAACGTCATCTCGATCCTGACCTCTCCATCTCCGTCGTCGCACAACGTGGTCTACTGGAGTGGTTCAAACTGGGTACCTCAGCAGCTCACCCAGGACGACATCGCGGCCGCCTTCACGATCACGCTGTCCGCGAGCGGGTTCTCAACTACGCAGGCCTGCGGCGCCACGATCACCAACCCGCAGTTCACTCTGACGAGAAACCAGGTTCCGTCGTCGGCATCGCTGCAAGACAACACGGACACCCAGTCCTTCACTCCGACGCTCACCACGATCGGATACGGCGGGGCGGCCAATACCTTCGGGGCACGTTCTTACACCGTTACGACGGTCAACGGCACGCGCACCTGGACGCTGTCGATGACCAACAGCGCGAGCATCACCAAGACCGCGACCGTCACTGCCACGTACTCCCCGCACGTGTACTTCGGCATGGCGGTTCCCGGAACGATCAACTCAGCATTCATCACCGGCTTGTCGAACAACGCGATCGCCACCACATCCGTCCCGCGGACCATTTCCTACGGAGCCGGCGGAAACACGATGGCAGCCTACTACGCCATCCCGGCGACCTACACTACTCCGACCACGTTCACCGACACCACAACCGGGTTCGGCATTCCGTTCTCCCAGGTCGGGACCAACGTGAGCGTCACAGACGAGTGTGGGACAGGCAACAACATCAACTTTAACGTGTTCGCCAGCGACAATCTTCTCAACGCGGCGTTCAACGGGAAATGGCAATAATGCGCGCCCTCAGGAGAGCCATCCTCGGCATCGCGCTCGTTCTCGCTCTCCCCGCGGGCGCGGCGCCAATCCTCATCAACGGCACGCTCGCGCCGAACGGCGTCTTTCCGATCGTCGACGGCCCGATCCAGCAAGGGTCGTACTCGAATGCGACGCGGCCGAGCGCCTCAACGTTTCCGGCTGGTACCACGATCTGGAACACGGACGCCGGTGCCATTCAGGTCACCGATGGGGTTTCGACCTGGGCGAGCCTGACCACTGGCGGCGCCGGCGTCTATCTACCGCTCGCCGGCGGCACAATGTCCGGCGCGATCACCTTCTCCGGTACCCAACTCGGGACATACACGCTCGCCGGCACGCCGAACTACAGCTTAAGCCAGTCGCTCTCGCTCGCGAACACGACCGTGAGCTACATGAACCTCGAGTCGACCACCGCGGCGGCCAACAACTCCCAGCAGTATGCGCCAGCGATCAGCATTTTGGGGCGTGGCTGGCAGACCACGGGGCCAGCTTCCGAGGTGGCTGGTTACTATCTTGAGGCTCGACCGGTACAGGGAACCACGCACCCTTCGGCCGATCTTGTCTTCATCTCCGACATCAACAACGTCGCCAACGAGGTCGCGTCTATCAAATCCGTGGGCGCGTTCGTGCTTGGGGGAAACAGCACGATCGGACCGAATACATCCCAGCAGCACGTGGTTCCTGCGGTTGCGTCCGATACGTTTGCGCTACTCGCAGCTACGCAGGAGCTAACGAACAAAACCGTTACGTCGCCCGTCATGAAGAACGGGCTGACGGCGTCCGGATCGAGCCCATATGATTTCAGTGCGAGCTCTGGCGCCCTCACCGGCCCCACCGGAACCCACACCTTCCCAACCTCTACGATCATCACCGGGGCGGGGGACGGCACGGGGAGCGTAACGGCAGCGCTCATCCGCCAGCCAGCAGTCACCGGAACCAACGCAGCCCCGGCCAGCATGATCCTTCAGGCCGGCGCCGGTACCGGCAACGCGGCGTCGGCGTTCGTTCGTCTCGAGACTCCGATTGATGGTGGCAGCACTGGGACAACCGCGCAGACGCTCGGGACCGTTCTTCGTGTCACCCACGTCAGCGGCACCCCTACCACTATCCTTGGCCGCGGCGAGGCGAGCGCTTCCCCCGTGGCGACTGTCATCCGCGGCGTTCAGCCCGCTGGTACCAACATCGCCGGCGTCAACTGGACCTGGCAGGCCCCAATGGGGACCGGGACCGGGCACTCTGGAGATACGATCTGGCAGATCGGACCCGCCGGCAGCACCGGCACCACGCTCAACACCCCGACCACGGTCCTAACGCTCGGCGGGGCCACCGGCAACCTGACTCTCGCGCCTACTGCGGCGGCGAGCGGGTCTCCCACGTTACTCACTGTCACCGGTCCGGCCCATACCGGGCTAACGGCTAGCACCGAGGCGATCGACTATAATTTCAACGGCAACCGTACTGTCACGTGGGCGGCCGGGACGCTGACCACTCAGCGATTCGCTCTGTTCCAGGCTCCCACGGTCGCGTTCGCGTCTAGCTCCACCTGCACCACGTGCGCAAACGTGGTCAGCACGGGCGCTCCGGTTCAGGGAACGAACGCGACACTGACCAACGCCTATTCGTTCTGGTCTCAATCCGGGGTCAACGCGTTTCAACGTGACAGTGTTGGCACGTCTCTAACCACCGTCGGCGCTCTCCTAATCAACACCACTGCAAGCGCCAACAACTCGCAGCAGTATTCTCCGGCCATCGCACTATCAGGTAGAGGGTGGGGCACCGGAGATCTTCCTTCAGTAAACTACATTGTCTCGCGCGCGGTTCAGGGCGCATCACGTGCGTCGCAGGATCTCGTGATCATGTCCTACAACGGGAGCTCGACGTTTGAAGAGTTCGCGTTTCAGTCGACGGTCTCAAACGCAAACACGATCCTAACTCAGGGCGGCGTTACCACCACCATAACAAAAACGCAGCAAGCCAGCGCCAACACCGTCAATACAAACATAATCGTCAAGGGCGGCAAGGGCGGGAATACCTCTACATCGTCAGGGGCTGGCGGCGGCGGCCAAGTGGTTCTCACTGGCGGAGACGGCGGCGATGGGTCTGCAACCGGAATAACCGGACAGGGCGGCGCGGTCGCAATTACTGGTGGAGTGGATGGCGTAAACGGAGGCGCGGGAGGATCCGCCGGCGGTCCTGTTAATATCAACGGCGGAACCGGTACGGGCGGCATCGGCGCGGTCAACATCCAGACATCTGTCGCCGGCGTCACCAGCATCGGAAAGTCCGGCGGATCTGTTACCGCAACAGGAGACTTGATCACGCTCGCCGGAACCAAGGGCGGCGTTACGATCAGCATGAGCACCGCCACCACCGCCGGGTCGATCATCCCGCTCAAGATTGCATGCGCCAACAACTCCCAGAGCGGCAGCGGGCTAGAGGTTCCTGATCTCTATGTGAACTCGAACCGCAACGTCAACTTCCTGCTCAACACTACTGTCACTCGACAGGAGTCGGTGCTGCTCGAAGCGCCGACCTATGTTGGCACCGGCACTCCCAACGCGGTCATCACCACCCCGTCCACGCTAGACATCACCGGCGCGCCGGTTCAGGGATCGCATATGACATTCACCAATGGTCCTTACGCCATTCGAGTGGAGTCGGGAAACAGTATCTTCAACGGTGGCCTGTGGGGCCAGGTTCTCGCCACCACCAAACAGACGCCGGCATTCAGCGGCGGGATGAACATCGACCCGTCGCTCGGCGGCGTCATCGAATTGACGCTCACCGCGAACATGGGTAGCTGGACGATATCGAACGGAACCCGAGAAGGTCAGATGATTGTTCTGACCCTGGTGCAAAGCAGCGCCGGCTCCTACACGATCGGGACTCCGCCATCAAAGATCAAATGGCTGCCGACTAGCTATCGCGGAACCGACCACCTGACCCCGACCCTCACTAGCGGGAGCAGCACTGCCCGCGACTCGTTCTTCCTGGTGTGGGACGGAACAAACTGGCTGGAAATCGAAGAGAACCTCAACAACTAAGCCGAACGGAGACAAAACATGAAAGAGATTTCAAAGGTCGTTGGTTCGCTGGTCCTCCTGGTCGCAATGGTGTCGATCTTCTTTTTCACCGTTCTTGCGCACGCCGACGAGAAGATGAGCCAAGACGACTTTCAGAAATCGAAAATCTTGCAGCTCGAGGACCAGAAAGCCGAGCTCGAAAAGCAGGTCGCTGATCTCCGAGTGAAGATCCAGTCTTGCTACGAAGAGCAGCGCACCGTCGACCGCAACCGGCAGAAAGCTGAGCTGATCAAGAAATACAAACTCGGCGAAAAGGACGTCATCGACAACACTGGCAAGATCGTGCGAGCGAAGACGGACAAGTCTTCGCTGACAGACAAAACAGTGGTGAACAAATGAACCGACCCACCTATCCAGCTTGGGCAAACGGCATCGCACATCGTTCACCAGCGCACGAGACGGATGGGTCGTTGGACGAACGAATTGATGAAAACCTGAAAGGATGCCGACAGGTGCTCAATGAATGGAAACGGTGGGTTGATGAACGACTCAGAAATTTGGGCATTGAAGGAGAAGTTCGCGGATCTGACAGCAGCGATTCGCGAAACGCTGAGCACGCTGGCCCGAATGGGGCTGGTGTGGCAGGGCGAGTTCAGCTCGCTCGAGGCAAATGATAAGGCTATCCTCAAACTCCTCGGCGATATCAATACCGCCGTTGCCCTTGGGAAGACGCTCAACGATCTTCCAAACACGCTAGCGCTTCGCATGCTGTCATCCATGAGCGCTGAACAACTCGCAAGCCAAGTCCCGGCCGACGTCATCAATATGGCTCGCAGGATCCAATGGGAATCCATGAAACGTAACGGAGAGGCGCTCCCGCTCGGGCCGCCTCCATCGACTGAAGACAGCTCGCTGTCTCGGATCGATCGGCCGCCATCGATCGAGTTCGACACGAAAGGCGTAAAGGTTCGTGGCCGCTTCAGGTGGCACACGATCAAGAAGAACTGGCACACGATCGCGCTCGTGTTCGGCACGGTCTGGCTCGCCATCAAACACGCTCTCACCGTATGGCCACACTGATGGAAAAATTCGACGTCACGCCTTCGGATGCGAGCACGATGGCAAACATCATCCATCCTCAGCGCTCAGCGATCGAGGCCGACCTCGAGATCTGCAACCACACGTGCGATCAGCTCAAAATCCGAGTTCATGAGCTCGAGGCCGACAAGGCTCGACTCGAATCAGAGATAGCCCGTAAGGAGCAAGAAATCTTGCGCCTGGAGGCACTCCACAGCCTGCAACAGCAGGTCAACCACGAGTAAGGAGACCACCATGAACCACGTGAATGCTCTTCAGAACTGGCTTCTCGCCGCATCCAACATTGGCGGATTGCCGCACTACGCCGTGCTGCTCGTTGTGGTGGTCTACATCGGCGACAAGGTTCTTCCGAACGTCGACGCGATCAAGGCCAACAACACGTGGCACGCGATCTGGAACCCGATCAACGCGATCCTGTTGCGCCTGCTCGGCCAGTTCCCCTATTTGGGAGCATTCCTGGCGTGGCTCGACTCACCCGATGCGAACCTCTCCTGCACCCCAAAGAAGAAAGAGGCGCCTCCCGCCGCGGCCGACCAGGCGGTGCAGAAGTGACCGCGCTCAGGATGGTGCTGCTCGGCGCGCTGATCTTGGGCGGCTGCGCCGCGCTGAAGCAGATCGCGATCGACGTGGCCTCCTGTGCGGTCGGTGAGGTTCCGAGCGCCGTGGCTGACGTGCTGCCAGAGGTCAAGAATGCGATCGCTGGCACTGCCGCAGATTGGGCAGGCGAGCTCGCCAAGCTCGAGGCGATGGGAATCGACTTTGCTCGATGCGCGATCCAGGCGGTGGTCTTCGACCTGTCGAAGAACAAGGCCAT
>DATKMS010000343.1:0-8301 GCA_035541735.1 Candidatus Margulisiibacteriota bacterium | reverse complement strand
GGCCTTCATCACCCACGCGGCGTCGCTGCGTCAGGCTTTCGCCCATTGCGCAATATTCCCCACTGCTGCCTCCCGTAGGAGTCTGGGCCGTGTCTCAGTCCCAGTGTGGCTGGCCATCCTCTCAGACCAGCTAGCCATCTTTGCCTTGGTGGGCTTTTACCCCACCAACTAGCTAATGGCGCGCAGGCCCATCTTCAAGTGATAGCGTGCAAGCAGAGGCCATCTTTTACCACCGAAGCCGCAACCTCGGTGGTCTTATCTGGTATTAGCCCGTCTTTCGACAGGTTATCCCAGGCTCAAAGGTAGGTTACCTACGTGTTACTCACCCGTGCGCCGCTGTACTCGCGGAGTTGCCCCCGCTTTCCCGCACGACTTGCATGTGTTAGGCACGCCGCCAGCGTTCGTTCTGAGCCAGGATCAAACTCTCCAGTTGAAAGTTTCCGTACACCGAACGCATGTTCCGGTGCGCGTCAATCTTACCAACGGGATCCGTCACATCCCGAAATACAACTCATCACCTCTGCCGTCCCTTCGACAGGGCCGGCAGATCGGCTCTACCATCTAGTTTTCAAAGACCGGCCGCACTCTGGCGGGAAGAGTCTTTATAGGAAACCCACCAAAGTGAGTCAACCCCTTTTCGGCAGCTTTTCCGCAAAATGAAAATCAACCGCGACGACGCGCCGCGGCCCCACCTGCACCACCGCTTGTACCTGCGTCAGAGGGAATACGAAGTGCGGATCGTCGATGCGCTCACCATCGACACGCACAGCTCCCTGCTGAATCAAGCGGCGGGCTTCACTCATCGAGCTTGCCATTCCAGAGGCCATCACCACGCGCGGTAACGATGGCTGGACCTGCGGCGGTTGCTCCCACGTGTAGCGCAGCAGATGCTCGGGCAGTTCACGCCGCTGAAAGCGCCGCTCGAAGCCCTCCAGCGCTCGGCGACCCGTTGGCTCATCGTAGAAGCGGGCCACCATCTGCCGCGCCAAGCGCTTCTTGGCCTCCATCGGGTGCAGCACTCCCGACTCGATCTGCGCGCGCAGCGCACCCACGTCCTCAATCGTCAACAGCTCATAGTACCGTAGCATCATCTGATCCGAGATCGACATCAGCTTGCCGAAGATCTCGTCAGGCGGATCAGCGATGCCGATCGCGTTCCCCAAGGACTTGCTCATCTTCTGCACACCATCGGTGCCTTCGAGTAGCGGCAGCGTCACCACGGTCTGCGACTGCTGACCGTATGCTTTCTGCAGTTCGCGCCCGACCAACAGGTTGAAGCGTTGGTCCGTACCGCCCACCTCGACGTCAGCACGTAGCGCCACCGAATCGTAGCCCTGCACCAAAGGATACAAGAACTCGTGGATGCCGATGGCGCGCTCCTCCCGGTACCGTTTGGCGAAATCATCGCGTTCGAGCATACGCGCAACTGTGTAGTGCGCGCACAGCCGGACGACATCGGCTGCCGACATTCCATCCATCCACTCCGAATTGAACCGCAGTTCGGTGCGCTCGGGGTCGAGTATTTTGAACACTTGCTGCTGGTAGGTTTCGGCGTTGGCGCGCACTTGCGCAGACGTCAACGGCTTGCGCGTCTCCGACTTGCCCGTGGGGTCGCCAATCATGCCCGTGAAGTCACCGATGAGGAAGATGACCGTGTGGCCAAGGTCTTGAAATTGTCGGAGCTTCGCCAGCGCAACGGCATGTCCGAGATGCAAATCGGGTGCGGAGGGATCAGCACCGAACTTTACGCGCAGCGGCTTTGCGGTCCGTAGCTTTGTTGCCAGCTCGTCTCGCAGCAACACATCGACGGTTCCACGGCAGATCAGTTCGAGCTGTTGGTCGACGGGAATCATCCCTCTCCAGATTGTTGGAGGCGGCGAATGCGCTCCGCCCTGCCACTGGCAGGATCGATGTCGACAATCACCCCCTGCACGACGACCGGGCCGCTCGCCACTTCGAATTTCACCGGCATGTGCGTCAGGAATCGCTGCAGGGCCAGCTCCTTGCGCACGCCAATCACCGAGTCCGTAGGTCCACACATGCCCGCATCGGTAACGTACGCTGTGCCGTTCGGCAACACGCGCTCGTCCGCCGTCTGCACGTGCGTGTGGCTGCCGAGCACCGCCGACACCTTGCCATCGAGGAACCACCCCATGGCCGCTTTTTCAGAGGTGGCTTCCCCGTGCATATCCACAACGATCACTCGCGCCCGCGCCCGTACCTCGGGCAACAGTGCCTCAACGGTGCGAAACGGACAATCGACGGCGTCCATGAACACGCGCCCAATGAGGTTGATGACGGCAACCCCCGTGCCGTCGGCAGTTTCGCTGACCGTCCAAGCGCGCCCGGGCACCGAGGGCGGAAAATTCGCCGGCCGCAGCAAGCGCCGCTCGCTGTCGATGAACTCGATCACTTCCTTCCTGCGCCAAACGTGATTGCCCGAAGTCAGTACGTCGACGCCCGCGTCGAGCAACTCTTGTGCACCGCGCGGATCAACGCCTGCCCCACTCGCAACATTCTCACAATTGGCCACCACCAAAGCCAGCTGCTCACGGTGAATCAGCCGAGGCAGCTGCGACCGAATCGCCTGCCGCCCCGGCTTGCCGACCACGTCACCAAGAAATAGGATGCGCATGGATCAACCGCGGCGGCTCCGACGCAGGTCGTCCCTCATTGCCCTATTTCGCGACGTCACTCGCACGCGTCTCGCGAATCACCGTGACCTTGATTTGCCCCGGATAGGTCATCTCGTTCTCGATCTTGCGCGCCACTTCGTGTGCCAGCGTCGTCGCCTGCTCGTCGGTTACGGCACGCGGTTCGACAATGATGCGAATTTCGCGCCCCGCCTGGACGGCAAACGACTTCTCGACGCCCTTGAACGAGTTGCTGATGCGTTCCAGGTCTTCGAGCCGCTTCACGTAGCTCTCCAGCATTTCACGGCGCGCCCCCGGCCGCGCCCCCGACAGCGCGTCCGCCGCATCAACGAGCGGGGCGAGAATGGTCTCCGCCTTCACCTCCTCGTGGTGCGCCGCGATGGCATTGACGATCTTCGCGGACTCGCCGTACTTGCGCGCGATATCGGCGCCGATGATCGCGTGCGACCCTTCCACCTCATGCGTGAGCGCCTTGCCGATATCGTGCAGCAACCCGGCCCGCCGCGCCTGCTTGACGTTCAAGCCGAGCTCGGCCGCCATCGCGCCGGCGATGAAGGCGCATTCCAGCGAATGCATGAGAACGTTCTGCGCATAGCTGTAGCGGTACTTCAGCATCCCCAGCAGCTTGACGATCTCCGGGTGCACGCCGTGGATGCCAACCTCGAAGATCGCCTTCTGACCGGCCTCCCGAATGCTCTCCTCGATTTCCTGTTCCGCCTTGCGCACGACCTCCTCGACGCGCCCGGGGTGGATGCGTCCATCCGAGATCAGACGCTCCAACGCGATGCGTGCGATCTCCCGTCGAATCGGATTGTGACACGACACGATCACCGACTCTGGAGTGTCATCGACGATCAGATCCACACCCGTGGCGGCTTCGATGGCGCGAATGTTGCGCCCTTCCCGGCCAATGATGCGTCCCTTCATGTCATCGCTCGGCAGGTGCACGACCGACACCGTGCGCTCGGCAACGAACTCTCCGGCAAGACGCTCGATGGCAATGCTGATGATCTTCTTCGCGCGGCGGTCCGACTCGGCGCGTGCCTCTTCCTCCACCAGGCGTATGTGTTTCGCCGCATCGTGACGCGCTTCGTCGACCATCTGTTCGACGAGACTGCGCTTTGCTTCCTCGCGCGTCAGCCCCGCAACCCGCTCGAGCTGTTCCCGGGTTTCATCGACGAGCCGGTTGCAGTCCTCCTGCCGCTCCGCCAATTGCCACTCCTTCTGGCGCAAGAGCTGCTCTTGCTTGCCGGTCTCGGCTTCGCGCTTCTCGATCTGTTCCGCACGCTTCTCCAGGTTCTCCTCCCGCGCCACCAGACGCCGTTCGAGTTGCTGCAGTTCGCGCCGACGATCCCGTGAGTCCTTCTCCACCTCCGCCTTCGCCTGCAAGATGATTTCCTTTGCCTTGATCTCGGCCTCTTTGCGGACGCTGTCCGCCTCGGCCCGCGCTTCGCGCACAACACGCTGCGCAGTTTCGTCGGCGCTCTGCGCTTGCTGACGCGTTTGTTGGCGGCGGACGAGTTCGAAGATGGCAGCGAACAAGACCGACAGCACGATGATTGCCAAACCAGGTACAACGTAGCTCATGACAACTGCAGCCCTCCCTTCTGAAGCGCCGCCCCGGTGCGCTCACACCGCACAGTCCGTCGCTCCGTGATCACATAGTCCAGAGGGATGTCCCACGGGTCACGTGGGAGCTCTGGACACAGTTGGAATTCATATGCCAGGCCAACGCGGGTGATTCCGGTCGTCAGCGCGGCGAACAGTCGATCGTAGAAGCCACCACCCCTTCCGAGACGCTGCCCTGTCGCGTCCCACCCCACAACCGGAACGAGGGCCACCCCTGGCACTTCGGGGAGCGTGTCCCTCCCATCGGCCGGTTGGTACACACCGCCGCAGCCCGCCACCAGCGGCTCGCCGGTTTGCCAGCGCACCACCCCGATCGGTGGCGTACTCCGCGGCAGGAACAGGCCGCGGCCGGAGCGCTCCGCCGCGCGCAGCAATCCAGCCGTCGGCAGCTCGTTTTCATGAGTGATATAGGCGATCAGCGACACCGCGGCGGTGTAGGGCGCAAACCTGAGCACCTGCTCTTGCACTGCCCAG
The DNA here is from genome assembly GCA_035541735.1 of Candidatus Margulisiibacteriota bacterium. Taxonomy (GTDB): domain Bacteria; phylum Desulfobacterota; class Binatia; order HRBIN30; family HRBIN30; genus DATKMS01. Next base: position 3,544 of record DATKMS010000343.1, on the reverse strand, counting down.
CCCGCCGCCTCGACGGCTTCCGCGGTGAGAGCACGTCGCTGCTCCCGTAATCGCTGCCGAATCGCACGCTTCTCTACGTTCATGTTCCGGTCTCTCAAGACCGGGGCGAGGGTCGGCAGCAGATTCGAAGCGGGTAGTTGGTTACGTGCTCTGTCGAGGGGGCCCCGAAGCTCGCTGCATCCAACGAGCCGCTCTCTGCTTCATAGTCCGCGCACCACTGACTGTCTCCGTCTCGAGCAGCACGAGTTGGTGACGCTGCGCACAAGCCCCTGCAACACTGACAACAAGCAAATCCAAGACAACCCAAACTAGGAATTCAAATCCCACAGCCAACTCCTACACCCCACCAAGACAGAGGTTGCACAATTTCCTGCCCGCGTCGCGCGGCACGCCTCGGAACCCCGGTGCCCGATCGGGCCACGGACCCGCCTGCGCGGAATAGTCTGGGGTCAAGCCCGTATCCGCACGGTGACGTCACGCAGGACATCATGCACCTCTTATCCCCTTGCGATGCTTTCTCCTTTCCGAACCGACGGCCCCAGCGCGCTCAACTTCGACACCACCCGCTGCGCCGTTCGGTTGACCGTTTGGCAAAGCTCCTGTTGTTGATGTTGTAGTTTCCTCCATTCGCTGGCGATATTCAACGCTGTCACCAGTGCCAGGTTTAGCGACGGCATCGCTGCCCGTCCATTCGCCAGTTCGTGCATGCGTCGGTTGACGTCCGCCGCCACGGCTCGAATGTGCTCCTCACTGTCTTCGCTCGCGACCGTGAGCCGATATCCCATGATCTCAACTTCCACCGGCCGGTCCATGGGCGCCTACGTGAGATCCAAAGCGTCGAGTCTGCTCAGAATGCGCTCCAGCCGCGCCCTGATCTCGGCCCGCTCTTGCTCGTAACGCTTGAGCGTCACGGCGGCTTCGGCCAACTCGCGGTCCTTCTCAACCAAACGCCGCGCCAGCACCCCGTGCTCCTCGCGTACGCGTTCGTGCTGGGCCACAAACTGCTCAACCTTGGACTCCAAAAGCTTCAAACTTTCCAGGTCTATAGCCTTTGAGACATCAAGCATCGCTGCACCATAAAGAGCGGCGCCGGGAGTGTCAAGCAACCAATCGCCGCGGTGGTCACCAGAGGAGACGGGAAAACTTACGCAGTCTGCTCGAGCGTACGTTTCACGTTCGCCAGATATTCCTTCACTGCATCGGCCGCCTCGCTCTCGACGAACGACCGAATGAGCCCTTGCAGCAGCCGCGGCACCGGCGTGTCCGGCGCCACGGTCTGTCGCAGCGTGATGCGCGTGCTGTCCGGCCCCGTCGGTTGCAACCGAATCAGACCGGTCACGTCGGTATTGTCGTTCTGCGCCCCGGTGCCCTCGAAGCGGATGCGATCCGTGCCATTCCCCTCGTAGCGCGCGGTGTACTGCACCACCATGGTGACCGGTCCAGTGGAGCGCTCGTCGTACAGAAAATGGTACGTATCATTGCCGACGCGTTTGCACTTCTTGAGACCCGGGATGCACGCGGAGGAACCGACGACGTCCCACAGGTAGCTGTAGGCCCTTTCAAGCGGCACTTTGACGGTAACCGACCGTTCGACCTCAGTTGGAAACTTGGCCATCGCATCCCCCTTTGGCACGCCACGCGTCCGCTGACTCCTAAGAGCGTACACAGACGTAGTCGCGATCGTCAACAGGCCAAGCAGGCGCGTGCTCTGGTTGCACAGGCCGCACCCACGGCTGACGGCTTGCGCTGTCCTCATGCCATGCCATAACGCGGGCATGGAGGTGCGGCGCACGGCAGTGCAACTTTCATTTGCGCGCACCGTTTTGCAGGACAGGCGGCCGGGACACGAACCGGCCGGAGAAAGGACCCAACATGACGCTGTTGAAGGACTTGACTCTGTACGGCGCGGCGCTTGCCACCTCCCTGTGGCTGGGATGCCCCACTGTCGCCGCGGATGACGTCAGCGCCGTAGCGCTGACCATCTACAGCACCGCCAGCCCTGGAGCGATTCCCCCCGAGCTCTACCGGCCGCAGCCGGCGCGCGGCGGCTACGCACTACAGCAACCGTCAATTCCAGGATACGCCGTCGTCAAGCAGGAACGTGAGCTGTCGTTACAGAAAGGCCGCAGCACGGTGCGCTTCGCCGATGTTGCCGCGCTGATCGATCCGACGACGGTCACCTTTGCCTCACTCACCGATCCTTCCGGCACACAGGTCGTGGAGCAGAACTACGAGTTCGACCTGGTCAGCGCCGAGAAGCTCATGCAACGCTATCTCGACCGCACGATCACCGTCGAACAGAGCAGCGGCGACAAGATCACCAGCTTCACCGGCACGCTGACCAGTACGGCCGGCGGCGTGATCCTCAAGGACGCCAGCGGCGGCGTGCAAATCATCAACGGCTATTCGAACGTGCGCCTTCCCGAGTTGCCCGGTGGATTGATCACCAAGCCGACGCTGGTGTGGGATGTGTCGGCGGAGAAGGCGGGGCCGCAACGCACACGCGTCACGTACCAGACCGGCGGCATGACCTGGTGGGCCGACTACAACCTGATCTTCGCGGAAGGCAAGGACGCCAACAGCGGCGTGCTCGACATCGGCGCGTGGGTCAGCATCGTCAACCAATCCGGCGCCGGGTATCCGGAGGCCAAGCTCAAGCTCATCGCCGGGGATGTCCATCGCGCGCCGCAAGCACCGCAGCCGATGGCCGCGGGCCGCGCCCTCGCCAAAGCCGCGTTGATGGAGGACCACGGCTTCGAGGAGAAGGCGTTCTTCGAGTACCACCTCTACACCCTCGGCCGGCCGACGACGTTACCGGACAACTCGACCAAGCAAATCGAGCTGTTTCCCGACGCGCACGGCGTCCCATGTGAGAAAGTACTCGTCTACTACGGCCTGCCGACTGGTTTCCGCGGCGTCTTCCCGAATCCGCTGACCGACCGTAACTACGGCACCGAGTCGAATACCAAGGTCGACATCTACCTGCGCTTCAAGAACGCCAAGGACAACGGCCTCGGCATGCCGCTGCCGTCCGGACGCATCCGCGTCAGCAAGCTCGACCCGGCCGACAAGAGCCTGGAATTCATCGGCGAAGATACGATCGACCACACACCGAAAGACGAGCATGTGCTGATCAAGCTGGGCGACGCGTTCGATGTGGTCGGCGAGCGCAAGCAGCTCGACTTCAAGATCGACACGGCGCGCAACTGGATGGAAGAGGAAATCGAAATCAAGCTGCGCAACCACAAGGAGGCGCCGGTCACCGTGCTCGTCAAGGAGAATCTCTACCGCTGGGTGAACTGGCAGATCGTGCAGAAGACCCAGGACTACGAAAAGGTCGACGCGCGCACCATCCAGTTCCCCGTGCAGGTAAAACAGGATGGCGAGGCGACGCTGCGCTATCGCGTGCGCTACACCTGGTGAGTCGCCTCAGGTGCTCTGCTGGGATCCTGAATGAGCAATGTGGGTACACCCGCCGTGCCCGACCGCACCGTCGCGACCAGCGTCCCGGATTTCTGACCGGGCCGTTGCTCGCTGACGTCGA
>DATKMS010000342.1:0-2226 GCA_035541735.1 Candidatus Margulisiibacteriota bacterium | reverse complement strand
GGGGTCGTCGGCTCCCAGAATGCGGACAAGCTGGGCCCAAAGCTCGCGCGGGTTGGCGATGCCCTGAAAGATCGGCTGCGTCGCGGCCTCGATGAGCGCCTGCTTCTGCATGATCCGGTGCGTCTGGGAGGGGATGTTCGGGTCCGCCTGCGGCACGAGATCGGCGTCGCGAAGCTCCTGCTCGGTATAGCCGTCCTTGCGGGCCGGGCGCTTCATGCCGCGGATCAGCGCCTCGGGCTCCTCCTCGAACAGTTCCTTGAGAAGCTCGAACTCCTCGGACTGGGCGGCGTGGTCGTCCTTGTGGATCGCGCTCGGAACCTTCGTGATCTGGTCGACATAGGCCATGATCGTGCCGACCGGGGTATTGCCGATACGGCCCTCGCCCACCGGCATTTCGAGCACGCCGGCCATGCGGCGCATGTCCTGAGACATCGTGTTCTTTTCGGATTGCAGGACCGCCGACGGCTCCTTGTAAGGGAGCGGCATAGCGACGTCCTGAATCTTCTGGCCGCCCGTGTCGACCACGGCGAACTCGCCCGGCTTAGGCCGGATCTGGGTGGTGCGGTTGCGCGCGGCGCCCGGACCCTTGGCCATCAAGCCACCCGGGAATGAGTTGAACATGCCAGCGTCGATCAGGATGTTCGCCATGGCGGAGGTGGCGCGCTGCGGGTTGCCGAGGATGTGCACAAAGCCCCAGTCGTAGAAGCCAAGCCCGGGCACGAAACCGTATTTCACATAGCGGCGACGCGGCATGTAGTCCGTGTCGCCCATCTTCCAGTTGCGGCGGATCTCGAGGACCTTCTGGCTGTCTTTGTCGATCGTGACGCGGTAGGGCAGCGGCCAGCCGACCACATGGCCGGTCTCGTCGTGGGCGAGGGCGCCGTCGTCAAGCTCGCAATAGCACTCGTAGATGGTGTGAAGCTGGTCTGCGGGGAGTGAGGGGACGGTCTGCGTACCCTCGATGTCCGCGATCGTCTGGTCGGTCGCGGTCGGGGTCTGGGTGGGCATCGTCAGCGAGACGTCGAGCCAGTGCCCGATCTTTTGCAGCCGCTTGACCACGCTCTGGCGCATGGGGATGCGCTCGGTGACGCGCCCGGCGCCGGAGAGGTGCGAAGTGTCGTTCGAGACGATGAGGTTGTCGCCGCGGACCCAGCGGCTCACCGGCCGGCGCAGGATCGGATCGCGGTAGATCTTCTTGAACTGCACGCCGTTGACCGCCCGGTTGAGCAGCATGCGCGACGTATCGGGATAGTATTCCTTGTCGGTCACCGTCAGGTAGCGATTGAAGTCCGCCTCGAGCGCGTCCGCCAGTTCCGAGCGCGTCGGCGGCTTGTTGTGCCCCGTGAGCGGGGCGGCGCCGGCCTGTTGCGGGTCCTGCTGTTCCTCGCCGTCCGACTTGTCGATCCCGGGCAGGTCGTCCTGCACCTTGACCGGACCATTGGCGGGCAGGAGTTCGGCGCGGCTGTTCGCCCATGAACGGACGATCGCCTCGAGGTAGGCGAGGTTCTTGGTGTCGGCGACCGTGCCGGATGAGCCTACTTCGCCGGTGACCGCGTCGAGCTTGACCCCAAGCAGATCGCGGCCGCGGTTGGCGGTTTCTTCCCAGTCCGCGCGGCTCTTGATGTCGGCGTCGATGCCCTCGAGAAGGCGCTGGCAAATGGTCTGGGCGGGGATGCCGGGATCTTCGGCGAGGTTGGCGTCGAAGCGTTCACGCAGCTTCTCCGACCTCGGCTTGGCGACCGGCCCGACCGTGATCGAACCATCCGCGTTCTCGGTCCCGACATGGCCGGTGGCTGCGTCGATGTGAATGACGTTGCCCGGCGCGACGTGGGTTTCCTGCACGTCGAGCGGGGATTCATCCGTGATCGGCGGCTTGTAGGCGGGAAGGCCCCGGCCCGACATCGCTCAGCGGTCCTTAGTGGTAGGACGCTTCGGAATCCGGCGTCGTCTGCCCCGTCGGCGGGATCGAGCAGAGCGCCAAGATGCCGGAGCCCGGCGTCATCACGTTCACGTCGATGGTGCCGTCGGCATAGACCGCCGAGACAATGCCAGCGTAGGGACCGGCAGCCTGACCGCGGAAATCGGGATAGCGCGTGGGGTTGAGAATGACCTGAACGACATCGCCTAGCGCGGCCATGTGGAAGCTCCTTGCGGTGGTTAACCGCTCGTGACCTTACACGGCCAGAACACTTCCGCATAGCCGGGATCGCCGTACTGACGCCACCA
>DATKMS010000341.1:0-4701 GCA_035541735.1 Candidatus Margulisiibacteriota bacterium | reverse complement strand
GCAGCATCGCCGGATCCCTGCCAGCGCACCAGCTCGACCTCGGTGCGCTCGAACTCGCCCGATAACCTCGCCGGGAGAAAGCGTGTCAGCCCGGTCTTGGTCTGTATCTCCGCACCCAGGCGTGCCTGCAGGAACTGCAGTGTGCGGGGCGGAGCTCCACATAGGGCATCGAGCAGGGGGCGCACGAAGATCTCGAACGTCACCATAGTCGAGACCGGGTTTCCTGGCAGACCGAAGAAGTACGTTGCACTGACATCGGGCCCGCGCCGGGCGCGGCCGAAGACTACCGGCCGGCCGGGTTGTATCTGTACCCCTGTAAAAAAAAACTCGGCGCCAAACTCCGCCAGCACCGGTTCGACCAGGTCGTACTTGCCCATGGAAACGCCGCCGGTCAGCAGCAGCAGGTCGAGCCCGAGTCCTTCCTCGATCAGGTGCTTGAGGACAACAGGATCGTCGGGCGCGATGGGCAGCCGTACCGGCTCCGCGCCGGCAGCCTCCACCTGTGCCGAGAGCGAGTAGCTGTTGGAGTTGCGGATCTGGCTGGGTCCGGGGTGGGCCTCGACCTCCACGACTTCATCACCGGTGGAAAGGATACCGACGCGCGGGGAACTGTAGATGTTCACTTGCGCCTTGCCCACTCCTGCCGCCACCGCGATCTCGGCGAAGCCCATGCGGGTGCCGTGCGGTAGCAGCAATTGTCCGGCACGCGCCTCGCTGCCGGTGGGTACGATGTTCTCGCCCGCCGCGACCGCGCGCTCAACGACGACGCTTGCGCCCTGGCGCGCCGCGTGCTCCACCATAACTACGGCGTCAGCACCGTCTGGAACGGGAGCGCCGGTCATGATCTCGGCAGCTTCGCCGCGGCCGAGCAGCTCCGCGAGGCGGCTTCCGGCGCGCACCTCGCCGACGATCCTCAGCGCCGCTGGAAGCGTTGCCAGATCGGCGCTGCGGACCGCATAGCCGTCGCGTGTGGCGCGAGGAAAGGGAGGAAAATCGCGGTCGGCGCTGATATTTTCCGCGAGCGCGCGCCCGCGGCTGCGCAGCAGCGGCACCAACTCCGTCCGTCCCGGGCGCAGGGCGCGCGCGTGCTCTTCGACGACGCGACGGGCGTTGGGGAACGCGAAAATCGCAGGCTGGGCGTGAATCGGCATGGACGTACAGTGTAAATCCTTGATTCATTAACGGGTGACTACATTGGGGACGTAGGCGATGGGATCGGGAGTGCGCGCGGCCGCAAATGCCCGCAGGCGCAACACACAGCTTTCGCAGACGCCGCACGCCACGTCCTCGCGCGCGTAGCAACTCCACGTCAAATCGAAGGGCGCGCCCAGTTCAAGGCCGAGCCGCACGATCTCGGCCTTGCGCAGGCCGATCAGCGGGGTAACGATCTCGATATGGCCTTCACGCGTGCCCGCCCGCACCGCTTCGTTGAAGGCCCTGTAGTACTCCGGACGACAGTCGGGATAGCCGGAGCTGTCCTGCTGCACGGCGCCGATATAAACCTTGTCCGCTCCCAGAACCTCTGCCCAGCTCACCGCTACGGACAGGAAATGTGCATTGCGAAAAGGAACGTAAGTGACCGGAATGCTGTGTCCGATTTGAGCCGCGGCTTCGGGGACGGCGATGCGGTCGTCGGTGAGCGCAGAACCTCCGATCGCCCGCAGCGCCTCGTTGCGCACAATCAGGCGGTCGTGGATACGAAGGCGATCGCAAATCGCAAGGAACGCGCGGCGCTCGCGCTCCTCCGTGCGCTGCCCGTAGCTGACGTGCACAGCGGCGGCATCGTGGTCGCGCGCACACAGGGCAGCGCACACGCAGGAATCCATGCCTCCGCTCAGCAGAACCACGGCACGCGTTTTAGCGGGCGAGGTCATAGGCGATGCGAACGGAAGATTCTACTCAATCTGGTCGGCGGTCGGTGGCCGCTAGTCGTTAGCCGGGCTAGGTCCTGCGCTTGGCCAACGACTAACAACCAACGACTATCGGCTAACGACCAACGAACGACCTCACACCCCCTTCGCCGACGGCTCCCAGATGAATTTATGGATCTGCAAGCCGAGGCGTCCGTCCAGGCCGTCGGCGAGGATCCACTCTGCCAAGTGTTGCGGGTCGAGCAGGCAGTGCGAGGCGTCGCGCGCACCGGCGGCATCCTTGCGAAACGCGGGCGAGAAGATGACGGAGCGCACTCGCGAGATGAGGTCATGCCGCCGCGTGAAGTCGCGTGCGAACTCGTAGTCGTCACGATCGGCGAGCACGAACTTGACCTCGTCCTGGGCGGTGAGTACTGCCAGGTTCTCGTCCCGAAAGCTGCCAAACTCGCCCGAGTGCGGGCACTTCACGTCCACGATCTTGATCACGAGCGACGGGACGTTGGCGAGCGGGCGCTCGCCGCTGGTTTCGAGCAGCACGGTGTAGCCGAGCGCGAGCAGCCGCTGCATCAATGGGACGGCTTCTCGCTCCTGCAGCAGAGGCTCGCCTCCGGTGATCTCGACCAGGCCCGACGGCGCCAGACGACGCACCTCGTACTCGACTTCGTCAAGGCTCATCTTGCGGCCGCCGGAGAACGTGTACTCGCTGTCACACCAGGTGCAGCGCAGGTTGCAGCCCGTCAGCCGAACGAAGACGCACGGTAGTCCCGCGTAAGAGGACTCTCCCTGGAGCGAGCGGTAGATTTCGGTGATCTGCACGGGACGGTAATTTGTAATTGGTAATTTGTAATTTGTGAAATGGCGGAGGAGACTGCAGAGATTAGAAAAATTACAAATTACAAATCACCAATTGCAAAATCGTCCGTCACTCGAAGTACGTTGCCGTCGTCGTGTCTGTCTCCCACACCGTGACGTCCTTGACGCGCACGCGGCCGTTGGTCGCGGCGCGCAGCCTTGCCTGGGTCTCATCGTAAAAATACTTGGCCAGGTTCTCGGCCGAAGGGTTCAGTACGGTAAAGGGCTCCAGGTCGTTGATCATCTGGTGGTCGAGGCGCTCCACCGTCTCGCGCATCACGTCCTTCAGGTCCTTGAAATCCAGGAGCAGCCCGGCGCGGTCGAGTTCCTCACCGCAGAGCGTCACCCGCACCTTGTAGTTGTGCCCGTGCGGGTTCTCGCACTTCCCGCGATAGTTGCGCAGGTAGTGTCCCGCAGCAAACGTGTCCTCGACGGTGATCTGGAACATAAAGCAGCTCTTAGCTCTTGGCTGTTAGCTCTTAGCTCGTACTGATGCTGACCGCAACCCCTCCAAACTGGTCATTGTAGCTCGGCCAGACCGAGTTCGTGGACAAGTTGCAATCTACCCGGGTCTCTCCGCGTTCATCCGCGGCGAATGTAGTTCTACTTCCGCCCAAAGAACTTCCCCACCTGCGCCAGGTCCGTTGTCTGCTGGTACGGCGGCAGGCTGCCGAGGAACACCCGTCCGTAGCTCTTCTTGAGGATGCGGTTGTCGAGCAGGCAGAGCACGCCGCGGTCGTCGAGCGAGCGGATCAGCCGCCCGAAGCCCTGCTTTAGCGTAATGACCGCCGCCGGGACCTGGTACTGTGCGAAGGCGTTGCCGCCGGCTTCATCAATGGCGCGGATACGCGCGGCTACCACGGGATCGTTGGGCACAGCGAACGGCAGGCGGTCGATGATCACGCAACTGAGCTGCTCGCCCTGCACGTCCACGCCCTGCCAGAACGACGCGGTCGCGAACAGCACCGCATTCGCCGTCAGGCGGAACTCTTCGAGCAGCGCATTCTTGGGCGCCGTCCCTTGCAGCAGCATCGGATAGTCCAGTTCGCCTTCGAGGCGATGGTGGATGTCGCGCATCTGGGCAAAACTCGTGAACAGGCAGAAGGCGCGGCCTTCGGTGATTTCGAGCAGACGGCGGATGCGCTCTGCCGCCAGGTGCGCAAACTGCGGCGTACGCGGATCAGGCAGGTCCGGAGGCACGTAGAGGATTGCCTGACGCTCGTAGTCGAAGTGTGAGGGCACGACCAGCTCGCGCGCGTTCTCGACGCCGAGCCGCGCGCGGATGTAATCGAAGCCGCCGGAAACGGCTAGCGTCGCCGAGGTCAGCACTGCGGTCCCGAAGTCCTCGTTCTCGAACAGGGTCTGGCGCAGGATTTGCGATACGTCGATAGGCGTGGCTTGCAAAAAGACGTGAGACGACCGTCCCTCGCGACGGCGGCCTTCCATCCGTCGCTCGATCCAGAAGACCGTGTTGCGGTCCTGCGATTCCAGAAGGAAGCTGAGTTGGACCCGCAACTCCTCGGTGCGCCGGATGAGGTTGTGTACTTCTTCGGGCTTCTCTTGGATGCGCTGCAGCTCGGAAGCGAGCCGCTGCAACGCGTTCACCAGGCCGAGGTATTCGTCGCCGTTCTCTTCCAGAAACTCTCGCCGGTTCTCGAAGGCGAATCGGCCTTCCCCCGCCGGAACCAATGAGAAGAAGAGCTGCGAACGGTCACGCAGGGCGGCGCCGGCGGTGTGCGCCGCCGCAGAGGGAATTGCCTTCATTCGCAGCGCGTTTTCCACGTCGCGCACGAGCTGGTCGAAGCGCAGGTTGCTGACTGATACCCCGAAGTAGCTTGAGGCCACTTCCTCGAGTTCGTGTGCCTCGTCGAAGATCACCGCCGCGGCTTCGGGCAGGATGCCGGCATCCGGCGCGCCGTCGGACGCCTGCTTGATCGCCAGGTCAGCAAAGAACAGGTGGTGGTTGACGATAATGATG
>DATKMS010000340.1:0-12148 GCA_035541735.1 Candidatus Margulisiibacteriota bacterium | reverse complement strand
AGCGCGCCAGAACCGTCGGTCTCGCTCGAGTACGTTCGGCGCATTCGGCGCCTGACACTTCTTCTCGGCAGTCGGTTGCCGCTCATGGGAGCGGGGTCGATCCCGCGCAGTAGATCTGGCCATTATTGTCGTCCAGGAAGGTGGTGACGAGATCCGCCAGATTGCTCTGCGCGGTGGCGTCGAGGCAGGCCGGACAGGTGCCCTTGGCGACGAGCGCCGGCGTCGCTTTGTCGTAGGCTGCACGGCAGGAGACGGGCTTCCCAGTCCCTTGTTCGCACGCCTCCTCATCGAAGGACTTGCCTGCCAACGCGGCGTCGGCCTGCTTGGTGTGGCACTTCTTCAGGATGCAGTCCGCCAGCTTCGCGACGTTCTTCGCCACCGCGTCCTCGCACTTCGCCGTGTTCTTGTCCGGGGGAACGAACCCCGTGTCATCACCGCCGAAGCTGCTCGATCCGGCGCAGTAGATCAGGCCGTTGTTGTCCTCCAAGAAGGCGGTCACCAGGTCAGCGACATTCCCTTGCGCGGACGCATCGAGGCAGGCGGGGCAGGTGCCCTTGGCACTAAGCGCCGCCGTCGCATTGTCGTAGGCAGTGCGGCAGGAAACGGGCTTCCCGGTCCCTTGCTCGCACGCCTCCTCGTCGAAGGACTTGCCTGCCAATGCGGCGTCGGCCTGCTTGATGTGGCACTTCTTCAGGATGCAGTCCGCCAACTTCGCAGCGTTCTTCGCCACCGCGTCCTCGCACTTGGCGGTGTTCTTGTCGGGTGGCACGAATCCCGACTCGTCGCCCGAATCGGCCGTGACGGGGGTATAACCGATGACGTCGAGGGCCGTTACTTCATTGACCCCCAGGTCCGCAATGTTGCCGGGCCAGGCGAAGGCGTCCTGTACCTGGGGCGTCGGAGGAGGCGGAAAACTGATCCAGTCATTGTAGTCGCCGCCGGCCATTTGGTTGAACCGCACCAATTGAGTCGTGCCGTTGATGGAAAAGAAGGCCTGCGTAGCGGGATTCGTATCGAAGCTCCGCTGGCCCCCTTGGTTGTAGCGGAACAGGTCCGGCGGAAAGGGCCCAGCCGTAGAATACTGTTGATAGTTGAGAGCGGAGACCCACCCGAGGGATTCGTCGATCTCATGTTCGACGGTTGCCATCAGATCGTACTTGGCGGGGTCGTTTGCCGACCGGTCGAGATTGCAGATGGAGGTATTCAAGCTGATCGTGCTGTCCGGCATTCCCGGGAAGGGACTGGCGGAGAATCCCAACACCCGGAGGTTGACCAGGTTGAGCCACACGTTCGGGGTACCATTGACGGGGTTGATCGCACCTCCCGTGAGGTGCGCCAGCGCCGTTGTGTCGTTGGCCGTTGTGGCATGAGCCGCAAGGTGCGCCCGATAATCGCTATAGGCGACGGTGCCACAGCCGCACATGGTTGCACACGACGCGCAGGGGACCAAGTGCTGGCTCATTCCCAGTCCGGTGGTCGTCTCCTGAAATCTGATCGACACGGTGATCGGGTCCGAGAAGCGTGCCTGGTAGACGGCGATGGCCGCGTTGATCGTATTCATGATCTTGGCGGCGTTGGGGTCGCTGGTGATTGAGGCGTCGAAGCTCGGGGTGATGACGAGTCCGGTGGTCGCGGCGCTTCGTGGCGGGGCCTCACCGACGATGATCGACGGGTCGAACATCACGCGGCTGACGAGGCGCGCGTCGTCAGCTGCTCCGACCCGTCCGGCACAAGCAGTGAGCGCCACGGCGAGTGCAAGTGCACAACCGAGCGGGTGTTCCCTCAGCAAACCACCAGTGAGTGTTCTCATGATGCTCCCCTTCGGCACTGTTCGGGTGCGGACGCTTTATGGGTTCAGGATGCGCGGTATCGTGCAATCGTAGGGCGGTTGTCAAGGGAAACGTGTTCGCGCCAGTCGCCACAAGGCGTGCAAACCTGCCTTGGTGCCGCCTGTCACAACCGGCGCCCCTGTTGCCGCTCACGGCTCCGTGCGCGTAACATGAGGCAAGGAAGTTGTGGCCGCAGGAGGTTTCGGTGGGAGACTTTCTCCTGCGCCGAGCGGCACAACGAACGCAGGAGGAGAGAGGTGTGATCGGCTCGGTGCGAGAAGTGCGGTGGGATGCAGCACGATAGGATCCGCCAACGAGTGCTGGCTGCGCTGCTCCTCCTCGGAGTGCCCCAATTTGCTTTCGCGACGTTCGAGAGCGTGCGCGGATGGGAGGTCGTGACCATCGAGGGTCGCGAGTTCCCTGCGGCCTTTCGCGTCGCCGTTGGGCGGCTCACGTTATGGCGGATGACGGGTGGTACGTTGGCGCCTGTTCCCTTCCAAGTCGACGAGCGTGATGCAAGCGGGCAACTGGCGCTCCCCAATGGACCGGAGCCATCGCAGGATGAGTCCCCAGGGGTTTTCGACGATAACGATCTCCTCGTGTTTGCGGCCCGCGATTTGGGTGAGCGGGCTCCCGTCACGAATGCGGTCGAAATCCAGGTGACCGACCCGCTCACGGGGGAAAGCCGCTGGGCCTACCTGCGCCTCGATGTCGCCACGCCGGCGTGCACGCCCGAAGATGTGGAGTACGACGCCGGTGCTCGCCTCGTACGCGCGCGGGCGTACAGCTTGACGCTCGGCACCCACGTGCCAACGGCATTCCGGTTCATGGATGGACACCGCGTCTACGGACGCAATCTCTTGGATCGGTTGAAGGTGCGGGTGACCGCCCACGTCTTTTGGGGGCTCTTGCAGTTTCATCGCAACGAAGACGACGTGACCACCGAACTGTTGGCGTGGAAGGGCGGCCCGGTACGGGTGATCCAGCGCTCCCAGTTGAAGGTGCGTCTCGGCTATGGACTGAGCCCGCCGAAGATTGTGGCAGAAGACTTCTACACCGCCGACACGTTCGAGAGCCCGATCATCGTCCGACTGCCGTTCGATCTCCGCTACGTGTTCGGCGACTTGACGGTGCGCATCTTTCTCGACTTCGACGGTCTTCGCGACTCCCGCATCTTCGCCAACGGGCAGCCGCCAGAACCGATCGGGTGTGACCACCCTGCCCCCGGAGTGAATGGCATCGCCACGAATTGGTTCGGGGTCACTGGGCCGGAAGGCACGTTTGTCCACGCACTGCGCGTCAGTCCAACGCTGCGGACCCTACGCAGCGCCCTCTACGCGGTCGCCGACCGCTCGCCCGATCCTCCGGAGCGTGTGCCAGGAAACTGCCCGGGGGTCGGCTACACGCTCACGCAATGGGGCGGCATGAGTCGCGGCACGCACCAGATCAGCATGGTGATCCGTGCCTTCGAGCACTTCGTGCCGGGCGACGAGCGGGCGTTTCTCGCGAGCCTCGATAATGCGCTGCTCACTACCGTTCGGGCCATACCGAAATGATCAACGGTGTTCCTTGCGTGCACCCCTCATGGCGCCGAACGCGTAGCCACTGTTCGCTTTCGCCTGCGAGCCTGCGCTCTGCGACCGGAACAACTCGCGGGCTTGCCATTGCCGATTCCGTTGGCTTTCGTTAGGTGCCTATCCATGGTGGTGTGCTGTGCGGCGTTTCAGATCGAGGCGGGTCGATTTACATTCGCCGTCCGGCGTGCGGCAGGGCACCGCGCTGAAGGCCTGAAATTTCTTGAATCAGCGGGAGGCGTGTGGTTAACCTCTAATGAGAGTCGATATTCACGGCATGACGTTCAAGGTTGATGTGGAAACAGTAGACAGCCTGCGGCGGCGTCTCGCGATCGAAGTGCCGGCCGAGGAAGTGTCGGCGGAGATCGAGAAAGCCTATGCCCAGTTGGCACGTGGGGCGAAGGTGCGCGGATTTCGGCCGGGGCGCGTGCCGCGCGCCGTGCTCGAGCGCCTCTTCGGTGATCGCGTGCGCGCCGAGGTGTTCGAAAAGTTGATTCAGCAATCGTATGCCGAGGTGGTCGAGGAGCGACAGATTCCGACCGTCGGGCATCCGGAGTTCGTCACCGAGCAGGCGCAGCCGGGTGCGGCGCTGCGTTACAGCGCCACCGTTGAGGTGAAGCCCGAGATCGTCGTTGGGCACTACACGGGGCTGGCCGTCGACCGCCCGCTCACCCCGGTCACCGATGCTGATGTCGATGCGTTTCTGGAGCGCCTGCGCCAATCGCTGGCACAGCTTCACCCCATCGTCGATCGGTCGACCGTTCACGCTGGCGATGTCGTCTCCGTCGACTATGAGGGGCGCGTGGAGGGGCGATCCGTTGGCCGTGGCGAGCAACGCGAGATCGAGATCGGTGCGAACGGGTTCCCGCCCGAGTTTGACGAACAGCTTATCGGCGCGGCGGTGGGAAGCGAGTTGGATTTCGCCGTGTCGTATCCGCCGGAGCACGGTGCCGCGGAGTTGGCGGGGAAGACGGTGCACTTCCACGTGCGCGTGCGCGGGCTGTCGCGCAAGGAGGTGCCGACGCTCGACGATGAGTTCGCCAAGGACCACGGTGAGTGCTCGACGCTCGTTGAATTGCGGCAGCAGGTGCGCGCGCGCCTGGAATCGGACGCGGCACACCAGGCTGACGAGGCGATGCGGCAAGCGCTGCTAGGTTCGTTGGCGGAGGCCAATGACATTCCGATTCCCAACGCGCTTGTCGAACGCCGCACGCAGGCACTCATGAACGATGTATGGCAGGAGTGGCAGCAACGCCGCCTGCGCCCCAAGAATGAGAGCGCGGCGCTTGCCCGGTTGCGCGAGGAGTTGGAGCCACGCGCGCGACAACAAGTGAAGATCGCGTTGTTGCTCGAGGCCATTGCGCGGCAAGAAGGCCTCACGATCAGCGACGCCGAAGTCGACGAACGCATTGCGACACTGGCGGCCGATGCCGGTCCTGCGGCGGAGCGCCTGCGCGCAGTGTATCAAGACGCCGACGCGCGCCGCGAATTGCGCAACCGGATGCTGCAGGCGCGCGCCGTCGATGCGGTGGTGCGGGCCGCGCACATTACCACGCGCGAACCCGCACCGAGCGTTGCTGGGGTGGATGAAAATGGCTAGAATCCCTCGCAGAATGCCAAACGTAGCGGGGGTGCCATGAGCCTTGTCCCCATTGTGGTGGAACAGACCGGCCGGGGTGAGCGGGCATACGACATCTACTCCAGGCTGCTCAAGGACCGTATTGTTTTTCTGGGCACCCAAGTTACCGACGAAATCGCCAACCTGATCACGGCGCAGTTCCTGTTCCTCGAGTCGGAAGATCCGGAACGCGACATCCATTTCTACATCAACTCCCCGGGCGGCTCGATCACGGCGGGCCTGGCCATCTACGACACCATGCAGTACATCAAACCGCAGGTGTCGACCCTGTGTCTCGGGCAAGCGGCCAGCATGGGGGCGTGGCTGCTGGCGGCCGGCGCGCAGGGGAAGCGCTATGCCTTGCCGCATGCGCGCATCATGATCCACCAACCCTTGCTCGTCGGCGGCATGCAGGGGCAGGCCGCCGACATCGACATCCACGCGCGCGAGATCTTGCGGGTGCGCGAGCAACTGAACAATATCCTGGTGAAACATACGGGTCAGAGCCTCAAGCGGATCGAGAAGGACACCGACCGTGACCTCTTCATGACCAGTAAACAGGCGGTTGAGTACGGCCTCGTCGACGAAGTGATCGCGAATCGGCCGGCCAAGAAAGTGTGAGGAGTCGTATGGCCAAGCACGGTGACGACCGGAGTGGCAATCTTGTCTGTTCCTTCTGCGGCAAGAGCCAGGACGAGGTGCGGAAGCTGATTGCCGGCCCAACCGTCTACATCTGTGATGAGTGCATCGATCTCTGTAACGACATCATTGCGGAAGAGTGCGATCAGGAAGAAGGACTGGCCTCGACGTCCACCGTCCCCAAGCCTGCCGACATCAAGAAGGTGCTCGATCAGTATGTCATCGGCCAGGAGCGCGCCAAGAAGGTCCTGGCGGTGGCGGTGCACAATCACTACAAGCGCATCGATACGCAGCTGGTCACCGGCGATGTCGAGTTGCAGAAATCGAACATCCTGCTGATCGGCCCGACAGGCTCGGGCAAGACCCTGCTGGCGCAAACGCTGGCGCGCTTCCTTCAAGTGCCCTTCACCATCGCCGACGCCACCAGCCTGACGGAGGCCGGCTACGTCGGCGAGGACGTCGAGAACATCATCCTCAGTCTGCTGCAGAACGCCGACTACGACGTCGAGAAGGCGCAGCGCGGCATCGTGTACATCGACGAGATCGACAAGATTTCGCGCAAGGGCGACAACCCGTCGATTACCCGCGACGTGTCGGGGGAAGGCGTGCAGCAGGCGCTGCTCAAGATCATCGAAGGGACGACCGCGAGCGTGCCTCCGAAGGGCGGCCGCAAGCATCCGCAGCAGGAGTTCCTCCAGGTCGATACCTCCAACATTCTATTCATCTGCGGGGGCGCATTCGTCGGCCTCGAAGAAATCATTCGCCGCCGCATCGGCATGAAGGGCATGGGCTTTGGTGCCGACATTCGCCGCAAGGAAGAACGTAGCGTCAGCGAGCTGCTCCACGAGGTGCAGACCGAAGACCTGCTCAAGTTCGGCCTCATCCCGGAGTTCGTCGGCCGCCTTCCCGTCATCGCCACCCTCGACGAACTGGGGGAGCAGGACCTCGTTCGTATCCTGAAGGAGCCGAAGAACGCCCTGACCCGTCAGTACCAGAAGCTTTTCGAGATGGAGACCGTCCATCTCAAGTTCACCGATGGCGCGCTCACGGCCATCGCCCGCGAAGCGCTCAAGCGCAAGTCCGGCGCGCGCGGGCTGCGGGCGATTCTGGAGAACACCATGCTGGATGTGATGTATGAGATCCCATCACAGCCAGCGATCAAGGAAGTACTGATCTCCGAAGAGGTTGTGACCAAGCGCGAGCAACCCATCGTTCTGTACCAGAAAGCGGCGGAGACCGCCTGAGGTCGTCTGCGCAACGCGAGAAGAGGACGTACGAATGCTCTTTCGAAATGACAAGAAGGACAACCCTGGACCCGGGGGCCCCGGCATCCGAGTCCCCTTGCTGCCATTGCGGGATATCATCGTCTTCCCACACATGGTGGTCCCCCTCTTCGTCGGGCGGCAGAAGTCGATCAGGGCCCTCGAGGAGGCGATGAACAAGCAGAAGTACATTCTGCTTGCTGCCCAACGCGAAGCGAAAACCAACGATCCCGCCGAGGACGACATCTATCGCGTGGGTACCCTCGGGACGGTTGTGCAACTCCTGCGGTTGCCCGACGGCACAGTGAAGGTCCTCGTCGAGGGCAAGAAGCGCGCCCGCGTTCTGCGCTACCTTGACGAAGCCGAGTTCTTCCTGGTGACGGCGGAGGAGATCGAAGAGCCGGTCGAGAAGACCACCGAGGTGGAAGCGCTGATTCGGTCGGTCAACTCCACGTTCGAGAACTACGTGAAGCTCAACAAGAAGATCCCACCCGAGATGATCATGTCGGTGGCCTCGATCGACGACCCGGCGCGACTTGCCGATACGATCGTGGCGCACCTGGGCATCAAGATCGAGGACAAGCAGGCGCTGCTCGAAACCACCAACCCGGCGGAACGCCTCGAGAAGGTGCTGGGCTACATGCGCTCCGAGATCGAGATCCTCGAGGTGGAAAAGCGCATCCGGACTCGCGTCAAGAAGCAGATGGAGAAGACGCAAAAGGAGTACTACCTCAACGAGCAGATGCGCGCCATCCAGAAGGAACTCGGCGAAAAGGACGAGTTCAAGAACGAGATCCAAGAGCTCGAGGAGAAGATCAAGCAGAAGAAGATGTCGGCGGA
This sequence comes from Candidatus Margulisiibacteriota bacterium, assembly GCA_035541735.1. Taxonomy (GTDB): domain Bacteria; phylum Desulfobacterota; class Binatia; order HRBIN30; family HRBIN30; genus DATKMS01. The sequence goes on along the minus strand of DATKMS010000340.1, from coordinate 4,386 downwards.
GGCCAAGGAGAAAGTCGAGAAAGAGCTGAAGAAGCTCAAGATGATGTCGCCGATGTCGGCGGAGGCCACCGTCGTCCGCAACTACATCGATTGGATCATCTCGCTCCCCTGGCACGAGTACACCGACGACAAGCTCGACATCAAAGAGGCAGAGAAGGTGCTCGAAGCCGATCACTATGGCCTCGAGAAGGTCAAGCAGCGCATTCTCGAGTACCTCGCCGTGCAGTCCCTCGTCGGCCAGACCAAAGGGCCGATCCTGTGTCTGGTCGGTCCCCCTGGGGTTGGCAAGACATCGCTCGGCAAATCGATCGCCCGCGCGACGGGCCGGAAGTTCGTGCGCGTATCGCTCGGCGGCGTGCGCGACGAGGCGGAGATCCGCGGTCACCGGCGGACGTACATTGGCGCGTTGCCCGGCAAGATCATCCAGTGCATGAAGAAGGCGGGCTCCGGGAACCCGGTCTTCCTGCTCGATGAGGTCGATAAGATGTCGACCGATTTTCGCGGCGACCCGTCGGCGGCGCTGCTCGAGGTGCTCGACCCCGAGCAGAACTCCGCCTTCAACGATCACTACCTCGACGTCGACTACGATTTGTCGAAGGTCATGTTCGTTACGACCGCAAACACCCTCGATCGCATCCCGCGCCCCCTCCAAGACCGCATGGAGATCATCCGCATCGCAGGCTACACCGACCTCGAGAAGCTGAACATCGCCAAGCGCTACCTGGTGAGCAAGCAGCGCGAAGCGAATGGCTTGGTCCCTGAAAACCTGGAGCTTTCGGACAACGCCATCCTCAGCATCATCCGCCACTATACCAAGGAAGCCGGCGTGCGGAATTTGGAGCGTGAAATCGCCTCCATCGGCCGTAAGGTCGCCGTGGAGGTGGTGAAGAAGGATCGCAACGCCAAGGTGCAGGTGAGCGGAAAGAACCTGGCCAAGTATCTGGGCCCCGCCCGCTACCGCTTCGGCAAGATCGAAGGCGAGCAGAAGATCGGCGTAGCCACCGGTCTGGCCTGGACCGAGCTCGGGGGGGAACTGCTGGGAACCGAAGTGACTGTGATGCCCGGCAAGGGGAAACTGATCATCACCGGGCGCCTCGGCGATGTCATGCAGGAATCCGCCCAGGCCGCCCTGAGCTACGTGCGCTCACGCGCCGAGGAGCTGGGGCTGGAGCGCGACTTCTATCAACGCATGGACATCCACATCCATGTGCCTGAGGGAGCGATCCCCAAGGATGGTCCGTCGGCGGGCATTACCATGGCGACGGCTCTAGTGTCTGCGCTCACGAAGATTCCCGTGCGCCATGACCTTGCCATGACCGGCGAGGTGACGCTGCGCGGCCGGGTTCTCCCCATCGGCGGCCTCAAGGAGAAGGTGCTGGCGGCGCATCGCGGCGGCATCAAGACCGTACTGATCCCCGCTGAAAATGAAAAAGATATCAAGGAAATCCCTGCCGTGATCCTGCGGACGATCAGTATTGCCTTGGTTGAGCATATGGATCAGGTGCTGCGTCAGGCGCTGGTCCTCGAACACCCAGAGGAGTTTCTCAAGCGGCCGCCGGTGGTAGTGGCGGAGACGGTGCCCCCGCCCTTTGTGGCTCCGCCGGCAGAGACGGACGTCGTCACGCACTGACACTTTCTTGACTTCGCCATTCGCCACTGTTATAGCGCCGGTTCGCCGTTTAACAGGTGGAGAAGGGGTTGCCATGACGAAAGCCGAGTTGATCGAATCTGTCGCCAGCAAGGTGGATCTGCCGCGGGCGACTGCAGAGCGTGCCGTCAACACGCTCTTCGACGATATCGTCGCGGCTTTGAAACAGGGCGACAAAGTCAACATCTCCGGGTTCGGGACGTTTGCGGTGTCCACCCGGAAGGCGCGGACCGGCAGGAATCCCAAGACGGGAGAAAGCATCGAGATCTCCGCTTCACGGGCAGCGAAGTTCAAAGCCGGCAAGACCCTGAAGGATTCCCTGAACTAAGGGTGCGACTCCGCGGCGGGCGGTTAGCTCAGCGGGAGAGCATCGGCCTTACAAGCCGGGGGTCATCCGTTCAAATCGGATACCGCCCACTCTCTTGTGCGATGGAGCCGACCGCGACGGAGTTTTGGTGCGGAGAGCTGAGGAGCAAAGCGAAAGGAAATAGCGAGTCTGCCGCTGCGGGCGGCGCGGGTATCGGGGTGGTAGTTCAGCTCGGTTTAGAACGCCGGCCTGTCACGTCGGAGGTCGCGGGTTCAAGTCCCGTCCACCCCGCCACATTGCCCGGCATGAGAACCCCTCCCGTGAGGGGTTTTCTGCTTGGCGCCTTCAGAACAGGATGATCGGTATGAAAACCACATACATGGCCAAACGCGCGGACGCGCTGGCGGCGCGCCGCTGGCATCTGATCGATGCGCAGGACAAGGTGCTGGGGCGTGTTGCCAGCCAGATCGCCAACCTGCTGCGTGGCAAACATAATCCGACTTTCACGCCGCACCAGGATACCGGCGACTTCGTCATCGTGATCAATGCCAGTGGGCTGCGCTTGACGGGCAATAAGGGCGAAACCAAAGTGTATCACCGCCACAGCGGCTATCCCGGCGGCGTCCGTACACGCGTTGCCGGCCGCGAGTTGCAAGAGCACCCCGAGCGCGTCCTCCGCCAAGCCGTCCAAGGGATGCTCCCGAAAAACCGCCTCGGCCGGCAGCTGGCAACCAAACTCAAAATATACACCGGACACGAGCACCCGCACGCGGCGCAGCAGCCCGTGGCGCTGGCGTAAGAGGAGCTGAGATACATGACTGAACAGAAGGAAACTTACACGGCGACGGGAAAACGCAAGAGCGCCGTGGCGCGCGTACGCTTGGCCGCCGGCAGCGGAGAGATTGTGGTGAATCAGCGCCCCGTGACGGACTACTTCGGCCGGGCGACGTCGCGCATGATCATCCAACAGCCATTTGAACTGACCGGCACGGCCGGACAGTTCGACGTACGGGTCAACGTCGGCGGCGGTGGCGTGTCCGCGCAAGCCGCCGCCATCCGCCACGGGATCACCCGCGCGCTGATCGAAGCCAACGGCGAGTTCCGTCCGGCCCTGAAGAAGGCCGGCTACGTGACCCGGGACCCACGCGAAGTCGAGCGCAAGAAGTACGGCCGCCACAAGGCCCGTAAGCGGCCGCAGTACTCGAAGCGCTAGAGCCTGCAGCCCCCAAAGGGTCTGGCCTCACGCGCTGCGCCCCGCGGCCCTCTCAGTTCGCCGGCGCCAGTCCGCCCAACGCGGCGACACGTAGCGCCAGCGAGTCGGCGCTCACTTCCGCCGCGGGCACCGGCATATCGATTTCCACCTCGCGCTGCGCCTCTGCATAGCGCCGGTGCGCGCCGGCGAAGGCGTTGAGACGTGGCCGCACCCGCTCGATATCCACTGCCTTCGCTGCCGCCAGGACGGCCGCACCCGTTTCCAGCCGACCGCTCGGATTCATTCCAAACTTCCGTGTGTTCATGGTGTCCTCCCTTTTCGATCTGACCCCTGAGTGCTGCGTTTGTCGTCCATCCACCCCGATTCCTCGCACCTCGCGGCAAAGGTGCGCGCGGTGCCCCCCAGCGCTTCCAGCGGAACGGAATCTTCCAGCGCCTGGGATTCATGCGGCCCCGAGAGTGCGGGGCGCATGCCAAGTCGCGGAGGCGAGCATCGGGCAAGGGAAGCAGGCCGCGCCGCAGCGGCGGCGCGCGGCTCCCTCTACATCCAATGCTCAGTGGGTGGTCAAATCCTGTACTTCACAGCCGTGGTTGCTCGACGGCGGCGTGCCAGACGCGCCGCCCGGGCTGAGATGCCGCCGTCAAGTCGGGCAACCGATGTGAAGGAGGCGCGTGCAGCGGGGCAACCTGTCTTCCCAACGCTTTGGCAGCCACGTTGCCCCGGGCAACCTGCCCTCCCAATGCTTTGGCAGCCACGTCGCCCGGGGCAACCTGCCTCCCCGACGCTTTGGCAGCCGCGTTGCCCGGGGCAACCTGCCCTCCCAACGCTTTGGCAGCCGCGTCGCCCGGGGCAACCTGCCTCCCCGACGCTTTGGCAGCCACGTTGCCCGGGGCAACCTGCCTCTCAAATGCTTCGGTAGCCAGGTGGAACGGGGCCACCTCTTGTCCGGATGCTTCGCCAGCCACGTGGAACCCAGGCACGCCCGTAGGCCAGCGCGGGGACGAGACTCACTCCCGCGTGCTATACGCAGGGCATGGGCGAGTTGCCTGTCCATTCTACTTTCCGGATGCGAACGAACTGGCCGAGGCACCTCTACCGCCGGTCACGGCCGCGCTGGTGCGCGACACCAGAGAGAAGCTCAAGATGTCCCAAGCCGTGTTTGCGCGGAAGTTGCGCACGAACCCACGGACCCTGGAACGATGGGAGCAGGGACGCAGC
>DATKMS010000339.1:0-3405 GCA_035541735.1 Candidatus Margulisiibacteriota bacterium | reverse complement strand
AAGCATTGAAACCGCGAACCATGAATCGTGGCCCCAAGCCGTGCTTCCCTTGGTTTCGGTGATTTGATTTGTCTTGGGATCATACAGGCATGCGTGTCCAGGAAGGCCATTGTCGCCGACTAGCAGCACTTGGCCGCTACGAAGCAGAGCCGCCCCGGTTACAGGATGAATAGGGACTTCAGGCCCTGGAACGAAAATGCCCTTTTGGGGGTCGTAGATTTCTAAATTTTCGGAACCCCAGCCAGCACCGCCAGCAATCAAAACGCGACCGCTCCCGTCGCTCAACTTAACTGCTTGATGCCAAGCGCGTGGCACGTTCATCTGAATAATGGCCACGTTTCTTCGCGACAGCGACAGATAGAAAAGCAGGCCACCAAGGAAGATGACAGTAGCTACCGCTAGCCACCTTGAATGCGTCCTTCGGTCAGCAGAACTCTTTGGTTCTGCCCGCAAAAGTAGATACGCGATATAACAGAGCGGAACGAGGTAGGCATGATCCGACAGCCATTGGAGCGCCAGCATCATCATCACGGGCACCCCAAGAAACGGTAAGCGTTCCCATAGGGCGAACGCTGCACGCTCTGCGGCGTTCGCAACCTCGTTCTCGCCGATTGCGCGCGCAAGCCACCGAATCGCCCTCCAGATCTGCGAATGAAACCCAACGATCGATGAAAGAAGCGTGCTGTATGTGATTCGGCGTGCAACTTTGACCCCCTGGGAGGGGGGATCGGCGTCCAAAATTGACCCCCTGCCATAGTGCGTGATGCGCTGCCCGCTTTCCGATGGGAGGCGGGTGGTGGGGGATGTTGATTGTGGAGACGATTGGGCGGATTCGCCGGGAGTACTTTCGCAACGGCAAGACGATCAAGGAGATCGCCCGCGATCTGCGGGTGTCGCGTAACACCGTACGCAAGGTGGTGCGATCGGGCGCCACGACATTTACGTATGATCGGGAGGTGCAGCCGCGGCCACGGCTCGAGCGGTGGACCGGCGAGCTGGAGGCGTTGCTCGCGGGCAATGCGGAGAAACCTGCGCGCGAGCAGCTGACACTGATTCGGATCTTCGAGGAACTGCGCCAGCGTGGGTATGGGGGCGGGTACGATGCGGTGCGGCGGTATGCGCGCCGCTGGCACACCGTCCACGGGCAGTCCGCGGCGGGAGCATATGTCCCGCTCACGTTCGGGCCAGGCGAGGCCTACCAGTTCGACTGGAGCCACGAGGTCGTGCTGCTGAGCGGCGTGACGGTGCGGGTGAAGGTGGCCCACCTGCGGCTCTGTCACAGTCGCATGCCGTTCGTGCGGGTGTACCCCCGCGAGAGTCAGGAGATGGTGTTCGATGCGCACGATCGTGCCTTCGCGCTGTTCAAGGGCGCCTGCCAGCGCGGGATCTACGACAACATGAAGACGGCGGTGGAGACAATCTTGGTCGGCAAGGAGCGGCGGTACAATCGGCGCTTCTTACAGATGTGCAGTCACTATCTGATCGACCCGGTGGCGTGCACCCCCGCCTCGGGCTGGGAGAAGGGGCAAGTCGAGAACCAAGTCGGCCTGGTCCGCGAACGCTTCTTCACGCCGCGGGTCCGCTGCCGCAGCTATGCGGAGCTCAACGCCTGGCTCCTTGATCGATGCATCGCCTACGCCAAAGCGCACCGCCATCCGGAGCGGAGTGACCGCACCATCTGGGAGATGTTCGAAGCGGAGCGGCCGCAGCTGGTGCCGTATGCCGGGCGCTTCGATGGCTTCCACGCCGTGCCGGCCGCGGTTTCCAAGACCTGCTTGGTGCGCTTCGACAACAACCGGTACTCGGTGGCCGCGCGCGCCGTCGGGCGGCCGGTGGAGGTGCATGCCTATGCCGAGCGGATCGTCATCCGTCAGGATGGCCAGGTCGTCGGGGAGCATCCGCGCTGCTTCGGCCGTGGCGAAACGATCTACGATCCGTGGCACTACGTGCCGGTGCTGGCGCGCAAGCCCGGCGCGCTGCGCAACGGCGCCCCGTTCAAAGACTGGGTCCTGCCCGCGGCGCTGGAGCGGGTGCGCCGCAAGCTGGCAAGCCGCGATGACGGCAATCGGCAGATGGTCACCATCCTCACTGCGGTGCTTCACGATGGACTGCCCGCGGTGGAGGCGGCGTGCGCCGAAGCGCTCACCCACAACGTCCACTCCGCCGACGTCGTCCTGAACATCCTGGCCCGCCAGCGCGATCCCAGTCCGCCGCCGGCCATTCCCACACCAGCGGCACTCACGCTGCGCCACGCGCTGGTCGCCGACTGCGCCCGCTACGACACACTGAGAAGGAGTCTTTGATGGAACGCACCGAATTGCTCGATCTGATGAATGAATTGAAACTGTACGGCATGAAGGCCGCCTTCGATGAAGTGATGGCCACCGCCGTCAAACGCCAGCACGAGCCGCAGCGCATCATCGGCGACCTGCTCCACGCCGAGATCAGCGAGAAGCAGGCACGCTCGATCAAGTATCAGCTCACGATCGCTCGCCTCCCCCTGGCTAAGGATCTGCCAGACTTCGACTTTGCCAGCACGCCGATCAACGAGACCTTGGTGCGCGAACTGGCCGACGGCGGCTTCCTGGCCCAGCAACGCAATGCGGTCCTCGTCGGCGGCACCGGCACCGGTAAGACCCACCTGGCCATCGCCATCGCCCGCAGCTGCATCCGCGCTGGGGCGCGCGGCCGCTTCTATAATGTCGTCGATCTCGTCAATCGGCTCGAGACCGAGACCCGCAGTGGCCACCCGGGCCGATTGGCCGATCAACTGACCCGCCTGGATTTCATCGTCCTCGATGAACTTGGCTATCTCCCGTTCGCCCAGTCCGGTGGCCAGCTGCTGTTTCACCTCATCAGCCGCCTCTATGAACGCACCTCCATCGTGGTCACCACGAACCTGGCCTTCGGCGAATGGCCCAGCGTGTTCGGCGATGCCAAGATGACCACCGCGCTGCTCGATCGACTGACCCACCACTGCGACATCGTCGAGACCGGCAACGACAGCTGGCGTTTCAAGAGTCGCGCGGCTGATGATCCCCAACCAACGGGAAGGACTCGCCCCGCAGACGGTGCGAGTCCTTCCCGCAAGACGGCACTCCGGAGGGGGTCAATTTTGGACGCCGATCGGGGGTCAAAATTGGAAGCCGATTGACAGGTTGTACTCGCTCGCGTACCACGTCCAGTTGGTCCAAGGTGTGAAGTACTTCACGACCGCGATGGCGTTGTCGCCCTGCTCTTCTTGGCTGTAGAGCGGCGGCAATCGCTTCGCGATCTCATCGGTGAGCAATTCCATGCTCGCCCTCCTGTCGCGGCGGGGCGATCGGCACCGACCGAATGTCGGGTCGCGTCCGGCCGCGGGGAAGGACGACAAGGTAGAGAAAGCCGCCAGAACAGAATCTGGCG
>DATKMS010000338.1:0-4634 GCA_035541735.1 Candidatus Margulisiibacteriota bacterium | reverse complement strand
CGAGCTACGCTCCTCGAAGAGGCGCCCCACCTCGAGGAAGAGCGGGATGAGGGTGGCCGTGACAAAGTCTCCGGCTGCTGCAGCGGCGAGGACGGCGATGGCGACCAGCTGATCGGTGGCGCGGCGCGTGTCGCCGGTCACCACTCCACGGATACCCGACACGAGCGTTGGGATGCCGACGATGATCGCCGCCAGGCCGCGGCAGAGCTCTCCGATCTGCCATTGGTCGGGTTGGAGATGCACCAGGAGCGTGCCCAAGCCGAGAAGCCCGACACCGACGAGGCCGGCGCCCAGCCGCGTACTGATACGGCGGCGCTCGTCGGGTGCGAGCGTCCCTAGCGTGCTGTCGAGAGTGGGTATCATGGCTTCGATCGCCATCAGTCCTCTCCACCCACGCCAGCCATAGGAGGCGTCGGCGCGGTGTCCGTGCTCCGTTGAGCGTCACGACCGCGCGTCGATTTCGACTGGTCCTTCGTTTGCGCGACCGCTCCCGCCTCCACCAGTGGAAGTGAGATGCGGAAACCCTGGTAATGATCGCCGACCGGCGGTGGTACCCAGTCAACCGCCGCGGCGCCAATGGCGTGGTCCACACCATCTCTGTACAGACGCTCACGTACGACCACGGGATTCGCTCGATACTCCCGGTCGAGTGCGCGGAACGCGTCGGCGTCGCCGTTGGCGCGTGCGAGATCGGCGGCTACGCCGGCACGCGCGGCTTGGAGGTTGGCGTCCGCATCGGCCTGGGCTTTGGGGATGGCACTCTGCGCGAAGGCCTGGGCCTCCTTCTTCTTCGTCTCGGCGCCAATGAAGGCGCTTTGCACGGCGTCGAAGTCGTTCGCGAGTGCGAACGGTGGAGCAAGATGCGTGAGCTCGAGGGACGACAGCTCGAGGCCGGAATGGGCAGCGTCCAGCCCGGCTTGCGCGCGGCGGGTTGCTGTGGCGATGAGGCGCTTGCGACCGTCGGCAAGAACGTGGTCGACAGTCATCTCGCCCAGCGAACGCACCATGGCCGCTGTAACTTCCAGCCGCAGCACGTCGTCGGCGTTGGGGCCGTAGAAGGCCCATTCGGCTGGCTCGCGCACGTGGTAGCGGGCCACCATATCGACGTGCACGATGTTGTGGTCTCCGGTGAGTGCATACCCTTGGGTCAGTGGGTCGAGGGTAGTTCCATCGCGCCAGCGGTCGGCAGTGGCGAGGGTGCTCACCGACAGTTCCCACACATGCTTGGTCTGCACTCGGATCACCCGGTCGACAGGTCGTGGTAAGGCGAAGAGCAGACCTGGTCCGTGCTGCTGCACAGCCGGTGTGTCGCCCACGAGCCGTCCCCAGCGCAGGATCACCGCTTCTTCGTCAGGCTTCACCATCGTGATTCCCGATACGGCGTAGAGGATTGCCATCGTCGCAACCCACCAGTGCATCCGTTGCCACGCCGCGTCGAGCAAGCGGCCCAGCGGCGCGGCGAGCCGGCCGATCTCGGAGGGCGGGCCCAGCCGTCTCATTTTGGCTCTTTGCTTTCGAGGAGTGAGAACGGCTCGGTGTCGGTGCGCAGGATCAGTGACGTGCTCTCGGTAACGAGCTTGTCGAGCGAGTCGAGCGAGCGTGTAAATCGATAGAGATCCGGATCGATGCGGTGGGCGTCAGCATAGGTTTTCGCGACCTCGGCGGCGGACTCGCCGCGGATGCGCGCCTCCTCCTCCGCGCCCTTGGCGCGGATGCGGGCCGCTTCGAGCTCGGCCTCCGAGCGGATGCGACTGGCTTCGCGTTCCCCCTCAGCTTGAAACTTCGCGGCGAATTGCCGGCGTTCGGCGCGCATTTGATCGAAGACGGCCCGCACGTTCTCCTCGGGCAAGGCGATGCGCTCGACACGAATTTGCTCGATGGCAACACCGTAGCTGTGAAGCGCCACCGGTGCCGTGGACGCCAACAGCTCCGACTCGATCTCGTCGACCTGGAGATCGTTGGGATCCGTGGAGACCAGCGCCGACAAGTCGTGGCCGCCGAGCGTGCCGATGGCCGCGTTCGTCAAGAGGCCGTCCAGCTTGGCTTCAGCACCACCCTCGTTGCCGATAGCTTGGGTGAAAGCGAGTGCGTCGCCGATTCGCCAGACCACGAACGTCCGCACGATGATGTTTTTCTTGTCCCGGGTGAGCATCTCGGTGTGGCCGGTTTCGTAGACGCGACGCCGCATGTCGAGTGCGATGCTGCGGTCGATCGGCCACGGGAGCTTCCAGTGCAAGCCGGGAACGGTGGCGGCACGCAACGGCCGGCCGAACCGAGTGAGGAGAACGGCCTGGCCTTCGCGCACGACGACGGCGGTGGCGTAAAGGATGATGGCCCCGAGGGCGGCCGTCCCGACGACGCCCCGCAGCCAACGCTGGGTTCTCATGGCAGCCACAACTCACCTCCATCCCGCTGGATGCGCGCATCGACGACCGTGAAGCGCCGCCCTGCAAGGCCGCTCTCGAGCGTCTCCAGGCGGCGGCGGAAGCGATACTCCTCTGGCGCCGCGAGGTACTGCGATTCGAGTGTGCGAAAGCTCCACGCACCGCCCGCCGCCTGCGCGAGCGCCTCGGCACCTGCGGCGCGGGCGGCGTTTTCGCTCGTCACCACCGCGGCTTCGGCGGCCGGCACGGTCTGATTGCGGAAGACTTCGGCGCTGACGGTCGCGGTGACCTTGCCGAGCTCCGCAGACACCACGGCCTGGTAGTCCGCCGCAACCATCACCGGCGGGTGCATGCCTCCGACCGTGAACGCCACGACGTCGACGCCGAGACCGAGGGCGTCGGCATCGTGCTGCACCATGTCGCGCATCCGGGCCGTCAACGTGATGAGATTCTCCGACAACGCCTCGCCAAGCGTGCGGTTGACGGTCGATCGCATCACCGCACGGTAGGCAATCGCGCGCAGCGTGTCGGCCGGATTTTGGGAGTGGTACTGCCAGGCCCGTGCGTCGGCGATGCGAAACTGTACGGCAGCATCGATGGTGATGAGATCGCGGCCGTTGCCGAGAAGCAGGGTGTACTCGTTGAGGGCGTGCTCGCGTGCCCACAGCACGTTCTCTGGTCCGCCTTCCTCCTGGCCTTCATGACCGACCGTCAAGGCTTGCACGTGCTGCACCAGAATCCGCAAGACGCGGTCAACGGGCCACGGCCAATGCAGGTGAAGCCCCGGCATGAGCGGCTGCCCACCCACCGGAATGCCCAGCCGCTCAACGAGACCCTGCTCGTCCACCCGCACGACCGTGACGGATGTTGACAGCCAGGCGAGCAGACACAAACCGATGGCGAGCGGCTCCATGCTGCGCCGGACCACGCTCAGCGCCCACGTCGAGCGCAGGTCAATTCCGAGTTGTCGCTCTGCGGCGTCGAGCACGCTCGCTAAGACGTTCGCACGGCCCCCGAAGATTGACAGCACGCGGAGGTTCGTCGGAAAAATATCGAGAGCCCTGCCCTCCGACTGCGCCACTCGCAGGAGGCCGTGACACACTGCAACATTGAGGCAGAGAATGACGAGATGCAGGCCTCGGAGGAGCGTTTGCTGCCCTGCCCAGGCCAGGCCAAGCGACAGCGCGGCCAGCACGAGGATCCATGCCATTATCCGCGCCCCGCGACCGAGTCCGAGGGCCTCGGGCAACTGCGTGGGCTCTATGTCAGCGAGGTAGCGTGCCGCGGTAACGGCAAGCCCCGCTGCCGCGAGACACAGACCGGCCGCAATCGCCGCCACCAACGGAGCCGGCGGGATCGCGGGAAGGTCGAGCATCAGCACCAGACCGGTGGCGAGTACGCCCATGGTGGCCGTGCGAAGCCTGATTTTCTCCAGCCGGCCGCGATCTCGGTACCCCCGCCCGATGCTTGCCAGAACACCGGTCCCCCTGGTGGTCACCGCGGAATCGTCCCCACCCGGCGCCATCTGTGCGTCGGCTGGTGTCTCTCGATCCCCAGCTGGTTGCGCGTTCGAAGCTGCCGCGGCACTCTTCGCTGGTCTGGTTCGTGCCCCCTGGGCCGTCGCGACGCCGATCAGAACGCCGGTCGCGAGCCCCAGACTCACAGCCGCATCGAGCAGCACCGGGTTCGCGAACGCCAGACCGCCGGAGAGGGCGCGGACCGCGCCGAGGAGCGCCAACGCCACAAGAACGATGACAACTCCCCGGTACGGATCTCGATTGTCATCGCGGCGGGCAGTCAGCAGATCGGCCATCTCGAGCATCCAGTCGGACTTGGAGGATTCCAGCGACCCAATGGGGAGCGGACCATAGAAGTGATGCCGGCCGCAGGCCCTACGGCTTCTCAGCCGCGGCCGCGTCGATCTGATCAACGACCGCCATGAGGCGCCGGTGCGCAGCAGCCTGGGCTTCGTGCTGTTGCTTGAGAGCCTCGTGTTTTTTTCGGAATTCCTCGTGCTGCGCCTCCAACGCGGCCGTGTCTTTGCCGGCAGAGAGGGCGCGGCCGTGCGCGGCGAGTTCCTTTTGGTGCGCGGCCATCTCGGTTTGATGCTTCGCCATTTCCTTGTGGTCGTTCGCGATCAGACCTTGCAGCTTCTTGACAGCCGCGGCCTCACGAGCGTCATCTTTCTTCCACTGCTGGTGTTCTTGCTCCCACGTCTGATGCTCGGCGACCCAGGCCTCGTGTTCGGCC
>DATKMS010000337.1:0-11388 GCA_035541735.1 Candidatus Margulisiibacteriota bacterium | reverse complement strand
GAGTGCCGGGACGGCGTGCACGGCGGACACCAACCCGTGTACGCTCGACCAGTGCGACGGCAGTAGCAATAGCTGCCAGCATCCAGCGGGCAACGCGGGGGCGGTGTGCCGCGCGGTGGCGGGGTCCTGTGATGTGGCGGAGGCGTGCACGGGCACCAGCACGAGCTGTCCGGCCGACACCTTCCAGCCGAGTTCGACGGTGTGCCGCGCCGTGGCCGGGGTGTGCGATGTGGCGGAGAACTGCACCGGCAGCAGCGCCGCCTGTCCGGCCGACGCCTTCAAGCCTAGCTCGACGGTGTGCCGGCCGAGCGCGGGGGTGTGCGATGCGGCGGAGAGTTGCACCGGTGCGAGCGCCACGTGTCCGGCCGATGCCAAGAGCACCGCGGTCTGCCGCCCGGCCACGGGGCAATGTGACCTGGAGGAGCGCTGCGATGGGATTACCGATACCTGTCCCGGCGACGCGCTGCGCAAGGATGGCGAGGCCTGCGAGACCTACCTCGACGTGTGCTCGGTACCCGACAGTTGCAAGGGTGGGGTGTGCGTGAACACCGGTGGCGGCGGCGATCCCGACCACGACGGCGTCTGCAGTCTGCTCGACAACTGCCCGAACCTGGCCAACCCGCCGCAGGCGGATACCGACGCCGACGACATCGGGGATGCCTGTGACAACTCGCCGGCCACCTTCAATCCGCAGCAGAGCGACGGCAACGGGAACGGCATTGGCGACCTCAGTGACAGCGGGCCGGTGCCGCCCTCGTTCACGCTCAAGAGCGTGCGCCTCAAGGCCAGTCCGCCGACCAAGGCGGGGCGCGAGCGGGGCACCATCAGTATCCAGGGGACCTTTGATGCCACCGAGGTCGGAGGGGACGTCAGCGGGATCCAGACGCCGGGCCAGCGGGCCGGCGTGGCGGTGGAGGTGCGTGGGGCGGGGTTGAGCAGCCCCGAGATCATGTGGTTCGACACGGCCCGCTGCCTGGCTCTGAGCCCGACGCGGTACAAGTGCGTGGGGGAGCGGGCCGAGGCGCTGAGCTTACGGCGTAAAGCTGGGAGCAACGTGTTCAAGGTGACGCTCTCGGCCAGCCACCGCACGTTCTTCAAGCCGCTGACGTCGGACGGAGTGGTGGTGACGTTCTCGCTGGCGGGGGTGGACCGGCGCGACCAGATCGCCAGCTGCAAGCACGTGGACGACTCCGCCATCGCCAGTTGCAAGAAGTAGGCGGCACCGGCAGCGTGGTCTGACACGGCGAGGGGCTCTCTCGGAAAAAGGGGGAGCCCCTCGATCATGGGGAACCGGGCGCCGGTGTTTTCCCTTACGAGCATGCGCACGAGGCGTAAAGCATGCCGCTCGAATCTCTGGGCTTTGTCATTTTCAATCCTGACACTTGTCATCCTGGTGGTCGACACTCAGTAGAAATACGGATGGCCGGTCAAATGTTGCGGCTAAAAATCCGTAGAACTACGAATTGTTTGTATGATCACTACGATGCTACCTACGTGAGTAGCGCGGAGAATCAGACGGAACCTTCTCCGGGCAGTACGGGACGTAGCTGAGGCGGGGCGTACATGGCGATGACCGAGGCGATCAACCTACCGGAACGACCCATTGGTCACATCGCTCGCGGCTGGGAGGGAACTGCGCAGCAGTGCCGGCGCAAGGGCCAAGAGACGTTGTTCAGATCGCATCGGCAGATTGAAAGGGGGAGGCAATGGCCACAGGTGCTTCGACGAGACCACAGTCAGTGAGACGAGCTTGCAGGGAAAGGCGCCAATGGCGAGCGGCCCTGCTGCTGGTCGCGGCTGGCCCTGTCATGGCGGGGACCACAACCGTCGGGTTCGCTGCGACGATTCCGTTCGGCACCGCCACGGGTGGCGTCGCCATCTACTACAACAACAATGGTGGCGGTGAACATCCGACCAATCAGGCCTATGCGCGCGCCCAGTTCAGTCAGGCCAACACCAACGGGGCCGCCTTTGCCTTCGACAGCACGCCGATTCCAGGCAGCGGCGGCCTGACGTGGCAGTTGCTGTTTGGCGGGGCGGTCCCCTCGCAATTTGGGCTCGATGTTGTGCTGCCAGCACCTACCTATGACGGCAGCGTTCCCTTGCCGGCCTTGGTAGCAGTCGAGAACGTCAACGGTACGCCGGGGGGCGCCACCCCGGCTGGTCCGGTGACATGGGCGATCAACGACTACAAACCGAACGTTCCCAACGGGCCTGCCACCGCCTCCAATGCACCGACCAACAGCCTCTTTCGCGGGGGCACGGGCGCCGGTGACGGCATCACCCTGACACAGACACCCGTCTTGCCGTTTCCCAACGGTACCGTGTTTACGCTCCACGTTACCGGCGAGCTGATTTCCGACAACTTGGTCCACTGGTTCAACCCCGCCACCCCGAACAGCCCGGTCGGCAATTTTGAACTCACCGGCAAGCTGCTGTTCGACGGTAATATCAGCTACAACAGCGCCGGAGACTTGGGCACTGATCTGGTGGACTTCTACGCCGGCACGCTCAACGTCAGTGCCGAGGTGATCTGCGGCGCGCGCTATGTGAACACGGCCACAGGAGCCGACTTCTTCCCGGGCCCGGTTCCGAACAACTGCCGCACGCTGGCGACACCATGCCAGACCCTGCAACGGACCGTCGACGTCGCTTGCCCCAGCGACACCATCAACGTTGCGGCGGGGACGTACACCGAAAACGTAGTGATCACCAAGCCCCTGACTGTGATTGGCGCGGGGCAGGGCGCGACGATCATCCGACCGGCGGTATCGAACCCAAATTGTGGCGGCGGGGGCGGCGGCTCGCTCTGTGCGGGCGCCAGCAACGTCATTCTCGTGCAGGCCGACAACGTCACGCTGCACGACTTCACGGTGGACGGAAACAACCCGTCGCTCACCAGTGGGGTTGTCGTAGGTGGAGCCGACCTGGACGCCCGCAACGGCATCATCACGAATCATGCACTCGGGGTCTACAACAACCTGACGGTACACCACGTCACGGTCCAGAACATTTACCTGCGCGGCATGTACGCCTCCAGCGGCGGCACGTTCAACTTCCACGACAACGGCATCCACAACGTGCAAGCAGACCCGGCCTCGATCGCGATGTTCAACTTCGGTGGTGCGGGGAGCATGTCGAATAACACCGTGTCCGACGCGAACGACGCCATCAGCTCGAACCATTCCAGCGGTGTGCAGTTTCTGAACAATACAGTGACCAACTCCGGGAGTGGCATTCATACGGATAATACCGGGGACGGTGGCGGTTCCGCCGATCTCATCCAAGGGAATGTGGTGAGCAGCTGCGCCCCGAACGGGTTTGGGATCTGGACGTTTGTGCCGTACATCGGCGTGACGGTGCACGGAAATACCGTCACGGGCTGCGATGTGGGGCTGGCTGCCGCCGGGCCCGGGCCGGCGACGCTGTTCTCCAATAACGTCATCGACGGCTCCAATCGGCCCAACAGCACCGGCGTGTACGTCACGACGAGCGAGTTCGGTTTCGGATCGGGCAACGTCAGTGCGACGTTCACGGGAAATACGATCGAGAATAACACGGACGGCTTTTTCCTCGAGAAGGACGCCGCCGGCTTGACGGTGACGGTGAACGCCACCTGTAACGTCATCTCTGGCAACGGAACGGGAATACTCGCGGGGACGCTCGAGAGCGCGGGGGCCGCCGTGTTTGGTAGCAACATCATCCAGGGCAACACCGTGGGCGCCGACGGTACGGCAATCCTTTCGGGGAGCCTGAATGCGACGGGCAACTGGTGGGGTTGTACGGCCGGTCCCGGACATTCCGCCTGTGATACCGTGACCGCACATGTGGATGCTTCCGCGCAGGCGACGACACCACCGCCGTGCGTCCACTGCACGTCCGATGCGGAATGCGATGACCACCTGGTGTGCAACGGTCAGGAGACTTGTAACATCGGGACAGGGGTGTGCCAGGCCGGCCCAGCGTTGACCTGCAGCCACAGCGCGTGCACCATCGCGGTGTGCACCGAGCCCAGCGGTTGCAGCGAAATCGCGGTAGCCGATGGCACCTCGTGCAACCAGTGCTCGCTGTGCCAGTCCGGCATCTGCGTGGCCCCGAACGACCGCGACGCCGACGGCGTTGATGATGCCTGTGACAACTGTCCGGACACCTTCAATCCGGGGCAAAGTGACATCGATCACAACGGCATTGGCGACGTGTGTGACCCGGCCAGCAGCCTTCCCGCAACACTGGCCCTCAAGCGCGCGCGCCTGGCTGCCAGCCTGAAGCCGACGCAGGTTCACGCGGCAACGATCTCTCTGAAAGCACTGGTCGATGCGAACGAGTTCGGCGGATCGTTGGAGACTGTCCTCGCGCAGGGACTGACCATCGGCGTCAGCGGCGCTGGCCTGTCGGCTGTGGAAAAGCTGGTATTTCCAGCGCCGCGCTGCATCCAACTGAGTCCCCGAAGCTTCAAGTGCATCGGTACGCTCGCCGAGGTCGCCAACTTCCGCCGCAAGGGCAAGACGAGCACCTACACCTTGCGAGTGAACGCCACGCACCGCTCGTTTGTTGCGCCACTGAGCGCGGATCCGGTCGACGTGGTGGTGACGATTGGTGGGGAAGACCGCGGCGACACCATTTCCTGCCGTCTGCTCGCCTCTGGGGGCACGACGCGGTGCCGCAAGTAGCCGGGACCCCTGGGAGCGATGCCGCGCGCATCGTTCCCAGGGGCTGGTCGATCACCAAGGTGATGAACGTACCGGGACGGCCCATTGGTCACACTCGGGAACAGAAAGGGGGGCTGACATGAGAGCTCGAACGATTCTTGCCAGCGTTGCTATAAACAATCGCTACGCCTGGGCATGCATGGCCGCCGTGCTCATCTGCGGGTTGCAGACGCCGGCGGCGGCGGACTCTCGGGCGATCGGCTTCGAGAATCCACCCTACGTGACCGGCAGTATCAATGCACAGGATGGCTGGGGAGGCTCCGCGATTCCGATCAATCCCAGCATTGATCAGGCGGTGACCAACGCCGCCGCGCACAGCGGCAGCCAAAGCTTCCGGATGTCCAGCTTCTATACCAACGGCTCGTTCGGCGACTGGGTTTTCTCGCCATCGTTGACGAATGCTGCCGGCGAGTCCGGGGCGATCCTTGGAGGCTATGCGGGCGGAGTGCTGCAGCCGCGCTTCACGAGCATGCTGTTCTTCAAGTCCGTCACTGCAACGGCCCAGGATTCTCACGTCACCGTCTCCGCGGATCGTGGTGACGGAGCACGCATGAGCTGGATTCAGGTGAGTGACCACGTGGTAAATCCACAGATTTGCATCGGCGGGAGCGACTGGGGGAACCCTTGTACTGTTCCCGCAGACTGTACTGCCCCGGGCGTGTGCACACCCGACGGCCGTCAGGGTCTCTCGGTAGCCTTTTACGACTACCGCGCGCCAGCCAACCTCAATGATTGCGACGGCGGCCCTACTTCGGCCGATTCCGAAAACAAGTGCTTTGTCTTTCAAGTCCTTGCCACCAACCTCGATCGTTCGTCGTGGCACCGCCTCAACTGCGAGATGGAGTTCTACGATGGAGAGGCGAATGACGTCGTACGCGTCAACGTCGACGGGGGACCTGCCGTCCGCGGCACGTCCTGGGAGGATTACTTCCGGAACAACCAGAATCCACCGTTTACGGACGCGCCGCCGGTCGACTCGCTTCTCTTCCAGTCACGTGGCACCGCCGAGGGCAACGCCGGCGAGGGGTTCTTGTTTGACGATGTCAGCTACAGCAGTACTGCGTGCTTCGGTGCCACGCGATACGTTGCCACAACTGGAAACGACTCCTACAACGACTGCCGCGACAATGGTACACCGTGCAAGACGGTCCAGCATGCCGTGGACGTGGCATGCGCCGGAGATACGGTGAACGTTGCCGCCGGAGTGTACACCGAGCAGGTGGCGATCACCAAGAGCCTCACGGTGACGGGCGCGGGGGCGAGCGCCACAACGATTAAGGCGCCGGCTACGCTCGCCGGTGACAGCAATGGTAACAAGAACATCGTCACCGTCAGCGGCAGCGGTGTGAACGTCGATTTTAGCGGCTTCAACGTTTCCGGGCCGGGGCCTTCAGGGTGCGGCAGCCTGCACTACGGCATCTTCGTGCGCGATGCCGCCAATGCGAACATCCACGACAACAAGGTCTCGGACATCCGTGACCAACCGCTCAGCGGTTGTCAGAACGGCATCGGCATCGGCGCCGGGAGGGCGGCCTTTTCGACCACCGGCACGGCGACCCTGACGAACAACGTCATCAGTGGCTATCAAAAGGGCGGCATCGTCATCTCGAATAGCGGTTCGGGCGCTACGATCAACGGCAACACCGTAACCGGTGTTGGGGCCACCCCCTTGATTGCGCAGAACGGAATTCAAATCAGTTCGGGGGCGGCCGCCACGTTGAACGGCAACACGGTGAGCGGTAACGAATGCAATCACCCCTCGTGCGGTCCTGACCCGGTGAACGATACGCAGTCGACGGGGATCCTGCTGTTGGACGCAGGGGCGACGAGCGTCAGCGGTTCGTCCATCAGTAACAATGACATTGGCATCTACAACCTGACGAGCGGAGCGACCAACACCATCAGCGGCAACACCCTGAGCGGAAACCGCTACGAGGGGATCGTCCTCGATCAGGGGGACGCGACGGTGCGTTCCAACCAGATCAGCGGCGGTAATATCGGGCTCCTGGCGGTGTCGTTCGGTGGGAACACGGAGAACTCCACGGGGACCCTGTTGTGCAACTCGATCACCGGTGCCGGCGTCGGCATCAAGCTCATCGATGATAGTCTTTCCGATGCCTTCGTGCCGTCCGTGGTCGCGCACAACGGGGCCATCACCGGCAACGGCAGCGGCATCGTCAACACCACGAGCGCGGCCATGGACGCAACCAACAACTACTGGGGATGCGGGCACGCGGCGAACGATCCGGGTTGTGATACGACCTCCGGCAACGTCAACGCCACACCGTTCCTGGCATCGTTGCCCACGTGTGTGTCATGCACTACGAATTCGGATTGCGATGACGGGTTCCTCTGTAACGGCCAGGAGACATGCGATCTGACAACCGGGCTGTGCGAGCCGGGCACGCCACTGCCCGATGCGGATGGTGACGGCGTCTGCAATCTCATCGACAACTGTCCGATCGTGTTCAACCCGGGGCAGAGTGAAACCGGTGGCGCCGGGGATGTGTGTGCCGCTGGTGGCTCCTTTACGCCCACCGTAGGACTCAGTCTGAAGCATGTGTGTCTTTTCTCCAACGTCGGCAAGGGGCGAAGTCTGGGGGTCATCAAGCTCAAGGCCCTCATCGACGAGCAGCAACTGGCAGCGCCAGTGTCCAGTCTGTTGACCGGTGGGGCGACGGTCGGTATCACAGGCGGCGGCCTTTCTGAGGTCGAAAAGATCGTGTTCCCTGCACCGCGCTGCGTCCAACAGGGTGGCAGACGCTTCAAGTGCATTGGCACGCTCGCCGAGGTCGCCACCTTCCAGCGCAAGGGCAAGACGACGGTGTGGACCTTGCGGCTGAATGCCTATCACCGCTCGTTCGCTGGACCGCTGACGAGCAATCCCTTCGATGTGGTAGTAACGATCGGCCAACTCGACCGCGGCGACACCATCAACTGTTCCCTCTTCCAGTCGGGCTTTACCTCGAAGTGCCGGAAGTAACCGGATCTCCTGGGGGCGATGCGTAGGCATCGCTCCCAGGGGGTTGGCCGGCAGTCGCGTTTTCCAGGGTGGCGCGCCGTCCAACCGCAGCAGCGACACGCGCAGGGCTGCCGCTCCCCTGAAACGCAAAAATCCGTAGAACTACGAATTGATCTGTTGAACCTCGCAGTGCTACTCGGGATGGAGAGTTCAGAACCCACTTGATGTGCGGACGGTCGCACGGGGTGTGAGGCACGGATGTTGGGCAAGCGATTTGTTGCACGGCGGAGGGCTTCTGGGGGTGGGGATGTCCCTGGCGTGACTCCGGCAACCGCCCCGCCGGAACGATTGTGGGAGCATATGACGTTGGTCGCCGAGTACCTCAGCAGGCTTTCCGGCAAGGAAGAACAAGTTGTGCGCCTGTTGTTCGGCATTGGCGAGGCGGCGCACAGCCGCGACGAACTGGTTCGCCGCCTCGGACTGAGCCGAGCATCGCTGCGCCAGATCGAACACCGGGCGCTGCGCCATCTCCGCTGCGCCGCGCTAAGCCATGACTCTGCCGCGCTGCCGGGCCGCAACGGCAGCCTGGGCTAGGGCGTGAGAGTGGCTGCATACCCTAACAGCCCGTTGAAAAACTGGTCGCCATCGTCACCCTCGCGAAAGCGGGGGTCCAGAAGCATGCGGGAGATCTGGATTCCCGCGTTCGCGGGGATGACGGTCCAGGGCATCGGCGAACTTTTTCAACAGGCTGCTAATCTACGGAGCCGATTCCCTACGTATCTCTACGTATTGACAAAGCAACTAGAGGTATGCTCAGGAAAGATAGCAAACCGCAGCAGCGGAAGGTCTGACGCGTAGCCAGCGGGGGCGAGTGGCGCGCAGCTTTATTTCTCACACGGGTAAGAAGACGCAGGCGCGTGGGGCGAGCTTGTCTTCGCAGTGCGGACTGCACCAGCCTTGTCGGTGACAAGACTGGACGCGTTGTGCAGAGATTCGAGCGAGCACTAACCATAGGAGGTTCCAATGACGGACCGCAAACTGGTACGTGCAGTGGCACAATGCACCAAAATTCGCATGAAGGGCGCTGCTCCGACGCAAGGGTTCTCCCGCCCCGCGGGGCCGGCGATCATCCACGCTGCACACGCGTTGCCTGCAGTCCTGGCGGCAACGCTAGCGCTCGCTGCGCAAGCTGGCGTCGCACACGCAGTCACGCCGTTCCTCAGTACCGCCAAGGACGCGGCCGCGCTCGCTACCTGCCAGCAAGCGCAGGTGAACCTGCACGTCACCGGGTCGGGCGATCCGCAGACGCAACGCCTGGGGCTGGACGTGATGATCGTATTCGACCGCTCCGGGTCCATGAGCCAGCAGGGAGTGGGGAGTCCGAACACGAAGCTGGTGGACGCGAAGAATGCTGCCAACACCCTGATCGGGCAGCTCGACTCGAGCAAGGATCGCGTCGGACTGGTCTCCTTCTCTGATACCGGAACGCTGAACAGCGCGTTGACCAGTAGCTTTTCAACCGTCACCAGTGCCATCAATGGCTTGACCGCCAATGGCAACACCAACATCGGCGACGGGGTGTACGTGGGACAAAATGAGATCGCGACGCATGGGCGCGCGGCGCCAGTGGTCAAGGTCATGGTGGTGCTCACCGACGGCATCGCCAACCGCCAACATCCGAGTCCCCAGAACCCCGGCAACTCTATCTGCCCGCAGACGCCCACCGTGGCGAACATCTGCACGCAGGATGCGATCAATGAAGCCGCGGCCGCCAAGGCGACCGGCACCATCGTCTACACCATCGGCCTGCAACTCGGAACCGACGCGTCCGGACTGCTCTCAGCAAGCATCCTGCAGTCCATGGCGACGGACCCCGGCAAGTTCTTCAACTCACCGAGTTCGACGCAGTTGCAGGGCATCTTCCAGAGCATCGCCACCCAACTGCTCACGTTGGCCGGCTCAAACGTTGTCGTTACTGACCTTCTGCCGTCAGGTGTGACGTACATCACCGGTTCGGCGTCGCCCGCACCGACCAGCGTCTCCGGTCAGACGTTGACCTGGAACCTGGGTATCATCAGCATCGGCTCAACCATGAACATCACGTTCAACGTCACGATCAGTCCATCTGCTTCCGGTTTTCCAAACGCACTCGTGGACGATCCGACATCGGGGGTGAGCTACACGGATTTCCAGGGCAACCCGGCATCAACACTGTTCCCGGTGACCCACGTGAATGTGACGGTGTGCCCCGTGTGCGGGAACGGCATTCCCGAAAGCGGAGAGCAATGTGACCAAGGCGCTGCAAATGGGACACTCGCCTCGTGTTGTACTGTGACGTGTACACTCAAAGCATCGGGTACGACATGCACCGACGATGGCAACATCTGCACCCTCGATCAGTGCAATGGTACGAGCGACACTTGCCAGCACCCGGCGGGGAATGCGGGCGTGGTCTGCCGTGCGGGATCTGGAGACCAGTGTGACCCGGACGAGGTGTGCACGGGCTCGAGTCCGACGTGTCCGAGCGACTCCGTCCAACCGAACACGTTCACGTGCCGTCCTGCGGCGGGTGAGTGTGACCTGGACGACAAATGCCCAGGTGTGGCCGGGCAGCCGTGCCCGGCCGATGCGAAGAAGCCAAATGGAACGGGTTGCGCGGACGACGGCAACGCGTGCACGACGGACACCTGCAACGGCACCAGCAACAACTGCCAGCACCCGGCGGGGAACGCGGGCGTGGTGTGTCGCACGGGATCGGGTGACCAGTGCGACCCGGATGAGCTCTGCACCGGATCGAGCCCCAACTGTCCAAGCGACGTTGTCAAATCGAATACGTTCGTCTGTCGCGCTGCAGCCGGAGACTGCGACGCGGCCGAGAAGTGCCCCGGTGTTGCGGGGCAGGGCTGCCCAGGCGACGGGAAGAAGGCGAGTGGCAGCGTTTGCCCAGACGATGGCAACGTCTGTACGACCGATACCTGCGACGGCAGCAGCAATGCGTGCCAGCACACGGCTGGCAACGCGGGCATGGTGTGCCGTGCGGGGTCAGGAGACCAGTGCGATCCGGATGAAAAGTGCACGGGTTCGAGTCCGACCTGCCCGGCGGATGTCGTCCAGCCCAATACCTCCACGTGCCGTACGGCGGCCGGTGAGTGTGACCTGGACGATAAATGTCCAGGTGTGGCCGGGCAGCCGTGCACTGCCGATGCGAAGAAGCCAAATGGAACGGGTTGCGCCGACGACGGCAACCCCTGCACGACGGACACCTGCAACGGCACCAGCAACAGCTGCCAGCACCCGGCGGGAAATGGCGGTACAGTATGCCGCGCCGGGTCGGGAGATGTCTGCGATCCCGATGAACTCTGCACCGGCACCAGCACGACGTGCCCCGCTGACGTGAAGAAGTCGGCCTCCTTCGTCTGTCGTGCGGCCGTGGACGTGTGCGATAAAGACGAGAAATGTACCGGCGTGGCCGGCCAGCCCTGTCCCCCTGGGGACAGCAAGCAGAGCGCCGGGACCGCATGCACGTCCGACGGCAACCCGTGCACGCTCGATCAATGCGACGGCACCAGCGATGCCTGCCAGCACCCGGCGGGCAATTCCGGAGCGGTGTGTCGAACCGGGTCTGGGGACATGTGCGATCCGACTGAGACCTGCGACGGCAGCAGCCCCACGTGCCCTCCGGACGTGGTGCAGCCGAGCACCGTCGTCTGTCGTGCC
>DATKMS010000336.1:0-2249 GCA_035541735.1 Candidatus Margulisiibacteriota bacterium | reverse complement strand
CATCGTCGTCAATGAGTGCGCGCTCGCGACGGTGCGCGCGCATGCCAACTTCTCCGTCGCAGGTTCCCCTCCTTACCAAGGAGGGGTCAGGGGAGGTTTTGAAGTGGCGTGCATCGCCGCACTCGTGCTCGGCCTGCTCCTTTATGGTGCGATCCGCTCCCGGCAGTTCAACGACACCAGCCATCGCACCGACCACGTCACCGTCGGCGTGGTGCAAGCCGACATCACTCACTACGGCGAACTGGCGGCGTCGATGGGCACGTACGACGCGGCGCGCCTGATTCTCGATACCCACTTCGCCCTCTCGACCGAGGCACTCAAACGCGGGGCGGTGGATCTGCTGGTGTGGCCGGAGACGGTCTATCCGACGACCTTCGGCGCACCCAAGAGCGCGGATGGCGCAGCTTTCGATC
Source organism: Candidatus Margulisiibacteriota bacterium (assembly GCA_035541735.1). GTDB lineage: Bacteria > Desulfobacterota > Binatia > HRBIN30 > HRBIN30 > DATKMS01. The sequence continues at coordinate 1,836 of DATKMS010000336.1, read as the reverse complement.
GCGAGATCGAAGCGTTTGCGGCGCGCGCCGGTGTCCCGTTGGTGTTCGGTGCGTACGAGGCTGATCGCGGGGACGAATTCAACGCCGCCTTTTTCCTGCAAGCCGCGGTGCAGGGCCGCGCCACGTTTGCGACCTATCGCAAAGCGTCGCCGTTCCCGCTCACCGAGCGGGTGCCGGCATGGCTCGACTCCGATACGGTGCGTCGCTGGCTCCCATGGATGGGCACCTGGAAGCCGGGCGCGGGTGGGCAGGTCGTCTCGTTGTCCTTGCACGACGGGCGCACGCTGCGCGTCGCGCCGCTGATCTGTTACGACGCCCTCTTCCCGCACCATGCCCTCGCGGCGGTCCGGCAGGGTGCCGAGATGATCGTCACGGTATCGAACGATTCCTGGTTCAGCTTCGGTAACGTGCCGCGCCTGATTCTCATGATCTCGGCTTTTCGCAGCATCGAGACGCGGCGCCCGCAGGTGCGCGCCACCAACAGCGGTATCTCGGCGATCATTACACCGACCGGCGAATTCCTGCAGACCATCGGCGTGGACGAGCGCGGCAGCCTGGTCGCCGCGGTGACGCCGGAGCATGGCGCTTGGAGTTTGATGCTGGCGTGGGGCGATTGGTTCGGGCCGGCGGCGCTGGTTGGTGCTGCTGGGGTGTTGAGCGTGCTGCTGGCACGGCGATTCGTGCCAGCGCGTCGCCGTGGAATCAAATTCCACGGCTGAGTCGCTCCAAGCCCGCTGAAGGGGCTTACCGCCCTGACTGATCTGCGTTTGCAGCTCCCTTGGTGGGCTTTGCTGCAACTCAGCCGGGCGATTTGATCGCCCGGACGCGCGCCGCTGACTCCAAGGGCATGGCCGATTGTGGAGCCGGCGTGCCCTCAGGCCGCGCCCGGCTGACCGTCGCGAATATCCGTAACTGTACGTATTGAAACAATGGCGCCAGCCGATATAGCGTTGCGCAAAGGGGGGGCACTGCGTGACCGACGGTTCTGTTGAACGACAAATGGCGAAGGTGTCGCCACCGGCAGCGCCCCTACAAGCCGGGTCAGCCTGGCGCGATTCTTCCACTCACTCACTCTGAGCATTCGCCGCATCGCCACGCCCGCAGGGCGTGCGCTTGCTGACCCGCGCGTACGTGGCGGCCGCCGGATGGGTGCACCGAGTCGCAACTCGGAACCAAAGGGGAGCAGATGAGAACCCGATCCTTTCCGTTTCTCAGACATTTCGCAGGCTGGCTACTTTCGGGCGCGTTGCTGTGGGCATCGCCCTGCTTGGCCGTGTGCGGCGATGGCATCGTCGATCCAGGCGAGGAGTGCGATGGTTCCGGCACCGAATTCCGATGCGTCGCTCCCTTCGGCACCGCCAAGTGCCACGCCGACTGCAAATGTAACGCCCCCCTGCGTTGCCTTCACTTCCGAGTGCGTTCCAATGTGCGGCGGGTGAGCAAGTCACCGTTGACTTGACCAGAACGTTCGATCCTGACGGCACGCTTGTCAATGTTATCCTTGTGTTGCAGGATAGCTCTTCAATGCCAATTTCGTACAGTGCAAGTGGCGGGATCTTTGCCGTGCGGTGCCTCACGGCTGGCGACGCGAGCGGGTCCTTTCTCGCCACCGATAGCGATGGCGGACAGACCGCATCAACCACCATTCATTTCTTGGTCAGCCCCCCTCGCGTCACCAGCGAAGCCGGGCTCTGTTCCGACGGGATCGACAACGACGCCGATGGCGCTGTGGACTGCTACGACACCGACTGCAAGGGCGATCCGGCCTGCGCACCCAACGGCTGCGGCAACGGGGTGGTCGATCCGGGTGAGGAATGCGACGTATGCATCACGCAA
>DATKMS010000335.1:0-52486 GCA_035541735.1 Candidatus Margulisiibacteriota bacterium | reverse complement strand
CGACACATCGCCTCGCAGCCCGGGACGACGCTATTCGCCATCGGCATGGGGCCGAATCAGTTCTTCAACAACGACAACAAGGACCGCGACATCTTCCTGCTTGCGGCGCTCACCGGGAACGTCGGCAAGGTTGCCGGCAACGTCGGCTCGTACGCCGGCAACTACCGCACCGCGCTGTTCAATGGCGTGCCGCAGTACATCAACGAGAACCCGTTCGACATCGAGCTCGACCCCGCCAAGCCGGCGCGACCGAAGCAGTACTGGAAGGCAGAATCGGCACACTACTACAACCACGAAGACCACCCGTTGAAGGTCGGCAACAAGATGCTCACCGGGGCGACACATATGCCGACGCCGACCAAGTCGCTGTGGTTCGCCAACGCCAATTCCATCCTCGGCAACGTGAAGTGGCACTACAACACCGTGGTCAACGTGCTGCCGAAGATCGAGCTGATCTGTGTCAACGAGTGGTGGTGGTCGACGTCGTGCGAGTGGGCCGACGTGGTGTTCGCAGTCGACTCGTGGGCCGAGATGAAGTTCCCCGACATGACGGCCTCGGTCACCAATCCGTTCCTTTCCATCTTCCCACGGACGCCGCTTGCGCGTGTCTTCGAGACCCGTGGCGACATCGAGGTGCTGGCCCTCGTCGGTCACAAGCTCGCGGAGGTCACCGGCGACACCCGCTTCAACGACGTGTGGCACTTCGTCGATGCAGGCCGCGCCGACGTCTACCTGCAGCGCATCCTCGACTTCTCATCGAACACCAAGGGCTACAAGTTCCTCGAGCTGGAGGAAAAGGCGAAGCAGGGGATTCCGGTGCTGATGATGAACCGCACCAATCCCAAGGCGGTCGGTTTCGAGCAGGTGACCGACTCGCGGCCGTGGTTCACCAAGAGCGGCCGGCTCGAGTTCTATCGCGAGGAAGACGAGTTCATCGAAGCGGGTGAGAACCTGCCCGTGCATCGCGAGCCGATCGACTCGACGTTCTACGAGCCCAACGTGATCGTCGCCCCGCAGCACGAAGCCATCCGCGCCGTGGGCCCTGAGGCCTACGGCGTGCCGCTCACCGACATCTCGTCCGACACGCGGCAGGGCCGCAACGTGGTGAAGACCTGGGCGGAGACGAAAGCGTCGGCGCACCCACTCGCCAAAGACGGCTACAAGTTCGTCTTCCACACGCCGAAGTACCGCCACGGCGCGCACACCATGCCGATCGACACCGACATGGTCGCCTTCCTCTTCGGCCCGTTCGGCGACGTCTACCGTCACGACAAGCGCTCGCCGTTCGTCGCCGAAGGCTACGTCGACATCAACCCCGCCGACGCCAAGGCGCTCGGCATCGAGGACGGCGATTACGTGTGGATCGACTCCGATCCGAGCGACCGGCCGTTCCGCGATTGGCAGAAGAACGACACGGACTACAAGTTCGCGCGCCTGATCTGCCGCGCCCGCTACTATCCGGGCACACCGCACGGTGTGTTGCGCATGTGGTTCAACATGTACGGCGCGACCCCCGGCTCGGTGGAAGGACGGGAGAAGCGGCCCGACGGCCTGGCGAAGAATCCGCGCACCAACTACCAGGCGATGTTCCGCTCCGGCTCCCACCAGTCGGCAACGCGCGGCTGGCTGAAGCCGACGTGGATGACCGACTCGCTGGTGCGCAAGGACATGTTCGGTCAGACCATCAACAAGGGCTTCATGCCCGACGTGCACTGTCCGACCGGCGCACCGCGCGAGTCGATCGTCAAGATCACCAAGGCCGAGGCGGGCGGCATCGGCGGCCAGGGACTGTGGCGTCCGGCCGCCCTCGGCCTGCGGCCCGGCTACGAAAGCAAGACGATGCAAAGCTACCTCAAAGGCGATTTCAATCCCGACGGTAGTGACAACGGAGGAAAGGTCTGATGGCCCGCGTACGCAATTGGCAGATCGGCCGCGAGATGGCGTACTGGTACCCCGAGTCGCGCCCGCAGAAGCAGTTCGCCGCCGTCTTCGACATCAACAAGTGCATCGCCTGCCAGACCTGCACCCTGGCTTGCAAGACGACGTGGACGTCCGGGAAAGGCCAGGAGTACATGCTGTGGAACAACGTCGAGAGCAAGCCGTATGGCTTCTACCCGTTGGGGTGGGACGTAAACCTGCTCGAGAAGCTCGGCCCGCAGCCGTGGAAGGGCGGGCCGTACGAGGGACGGACGCTCTTCGAGGCGGCGCAAGCGGGCGAGCGCGTGCTCGGCTGGCGGCCGGACGAGTTGGACTACACGCATCCCAACGTCGGTGAAGATGACTGTGCCGGTGTGATCGAGAACGGCGCCGACCTGCAGGTACCGCACCTGACGTGGTTCTTCTACCTGGCGCGCATCTGCAACCACTGCACGTACCCGGCATGCCTGGCATCGTGTCCGCGCGGCTCGATCTACAAGCGCCAGGAAGACGGCATCGTGCTCATCGACCAGGGTCGCTGCCGCGGCTACCAGGAGTGCGTCAAGGCGTGCCCGTACAAGAAGGTCTTCTACAACCCAATGACCGGCACCTCGGAGAAGTGCATCGCCTGCTTCCCGAAGATCGAGGGCGGGTTGCAGCCGCAGTGCTTCGTCAACTGCATCGGCAAGATCCGCTTCGCCGGCTGGATTTCCGTGCCCGACAAGGCACGCGAAGACAATCCGATCGACTACCTCGTCCACGTCCGCAAGGTCGCGCTACCGCTGTTTCCGCAGTTCGGACTGGAGCCGAACGTCTACTACATTCCCCCGGTGCACGCGCCGCGGCCGTTCCTGCGCCAGATGTTCGGCCCGGGCGTCGATCAGGCGATCGATACGTATCGCAAGTCGGCCGACGACCCGGACCTGTCCGGCCTGCTCAGCCTCTTCGGCTCGACGCAGAATGTCGTGCCACGATGGAAACGGGATGGCGACATGGTGCTCGGCCTCGAGGAGAACGGCGCCGAGATCGTGCGTGTGCCGATGCGGGAGCCGGTGCAGATCCGCCAGGCCCTCGACGGCGAGCGAGGTGTGGTGAGGACGAATTGTCCATGAACCGACTGGCGTCTTCGGGCGGGCAGAACATGAGGAGTCGACGATGAACCACAAACGAATCGCAGCGCTGGCACTCATCGCGCTGGTTGCCGCATGCAAAGGCGGGCCGCCGCTCGCCCCCTCGGCCGAGGTCGTTGCCGCGCACCGTACGCAACTGCCGAACGATCCCGGCGACGCGGCGTGGCGCGACGCGCCGGTGTACACCGCCGCGCTGGTGCTGCAGGACATGGTCGAGCCGCGCCTGCTGGAGCCGTCGACGGACAAGGTGCAGGTGCGCGCGCTGAGCGATGGGAAGAACATCGCCTTCCGACTGGAGTGGACCGATCCGACGGTGAACGACCTCCCCGGGCTCGGCCGCTTCTCCGACGCCTGCGCGGTGCAGTTGCCGGTGGGCAACCAGGCCGACGTGCCGGCACCGCAGATGGGCGAGGCGCAGCGTCCGGTCGAGATCACGTACTGGCGTGCGTTCTGGCAGTCGATGGTGGATGGACGTGAAGACTCGATCAAGGCGCTGTTTCCCAACGCCACCGTCGATCACTACCCATTTGAAGCGGCATCGTTGCAGCCGGGCTCGGAGGCGCAGAAGGAGATGGCGCAGCGGTACGCACCGGCGCGTGCGTTGGGGAACGACATGGCGGGTCCGCGCAAGCAGCCGGTGCAAGACCTCGTCGCCGAAGGGCCGGGCACCATCCGCCCCGCTCCCGAGAGCCGCTCGGTCGGCCGTGGCACGCGCGCCGCGCAAGGGTGGTCCGTGGTGCTATCGCGGCCGCTGCCCAAGGGGCTCGATCCGGGCAGCCGCACGCAGGTCGCGTTCGCGGTCTGGCAGGGCGAGCATCAAGAGGTGGGGGCGCGCAAGATGCGCTCGGTATGGGTGCCCCTGCTCCTGCAGAAATGACAAATGGTCTCCACAACCATCAGGGAGGTCATGATGCGATTGGCGTCTGACACGACACAAATCGCCGCCGCGGCAGAGTGGCGGCTCATCGGGTTGCTGCTGGAGCGACCGCGTCCGGGCTGGCACGAAGAAGCCGCGACCCTCAGCGCTGAGGTGCGTGATGCAGCATTGCGCGCCGCGGCTGCAGCCGCACGCGGTGTCAGCGAAGGGGACTATTTGCGGCTGCTCGGTCCCGGAGGGCTGGTGTCGCCGCGCGAGGTGACGTACCGGCCGTTCGCCGATCCCGGCCGGTTGCTGGCGGAACTGGCGAGCGTCTACGACGCCTTTGGTTTCCACCCGCGTGTCGAGGATCCCATGGACCACATCGCGGTGGAAGCGGCCTTCGTCGGCTACTTGCTCCTCAAGGAAGCCTTCGCAGCGGCGTGTGGCGACCGTGCTGGTGTGTCAACGACAGCCAAGGCGCGGCGCAACTTCGTCGAGACGCATCTCGCTACACTCGCCAACGCGTTTGCGCAGCGTGTCGGGAATGTGGACGCCTCGTACCTGCGTTCACTCGGTCGGCTTCTCGCTGCTCGGCTGCCGGCACGGCGCACGGATCAGCCGCTGCCGTCAGCCGCTCCCGTCGACGTTTGCGGCGCCTGCGAGCTGGGCGCCGCCGACTGACCTCACGCCGTGGCGCCGACGGGCGCGGTGGTGAGCGCAGCGGCGCGCCGGTCCACATCCCCCTGTTCGGCCTCACTCAGGAGGCGCGCCGCCATCGGGAAGAGAACCTGGTCTTCCTTGGCAATGTGCGCACGCAGCAGTTGCACCAGCTCTCCGGCACGGGCGCGCTGGGCATCGCTCTGTCCGCTGCGCACGGCCGTAGTGAGCGCCGCCAGCAGCTCGCGGAAGGCCGCGTGCTCGGTGTTCATCACCGCCAGGGGGCCGTCGTCCTCGCCGAGGTACCTGGCCAACAAGGGGAAAAGCGCCTGCTCCTCGATCACAAAGTGCTGCCCGACCTCGGTCTCGAGATAGGCTGCAAACGCAGCCAGGTCGCAGCCATCCCGTGCCATGATCTGGGCTTCGACAGTGGCCAGTCGTGCCAGGACGTCTTGATGCTGCGTACTGAGTAGTTCGATTGTTGCCGCCATCGTTCTATTCCTTTCTGCGCGTCTGCGCGCCCATCGCTGTGCGTACGACGGAAGGGTAGGGGATGCATTCCGAGTGCGGTATGATACCCATCATAGTACAGAGATGAGCAGCATCGACGGACTGAAGGGGTTCCGCGCATTGCCTGCGGCGGATCGCCAGGCGATCGCCGCGGCCACGCGCGAGCAGTCGGTTGCGGCCGGCAAGACGCTGTTCGTTGAAGGGCAGGCGGCGGACGGCCTGTGGGCGGTGAAAGAGGGACTTGTCCATATTGTGAAGCACGGACCGGAGGGCCGTGAAATCGTGCTCGAGGTCATTCCCCCCGGTGAGCTGTTTGGCGCCGTCGTCGCGTTGGAGGCGCGTCCCTATCCTGCGTCCGCGGTTGCGGCCGAAGACAGTGTTGTGTGGCGCATGCCCGCGGCATTGGCGCGCGATTTGTGTTTGAAGTATCCGACGCTGCGGGCGGCAATTCTCGACCAGGTTGCAAGCCGCCTGCGTGGCGCGCACGAACGTCTGCGCTCGGTGGCGCTGGAGCGCGTCGAGCAACGTCTGGCGCGCATGATCTTGACGCTGGCTGGCAAGATCGGCCGCCAGAAGGGCGGCGTCACCGTTCTCAGCGTCACCCGTCAGGAGCTTGCGGACATGGTTGGGACCACCGTGGAGTCAACGATCCGTGTGACGAGCAGGTGGCAGCACGCAAGAATCATTACCTCGTCGCGGCACGAGCTAGGCCTCACCGACCTGGTCGCTCTGAGGAAGATCGCGCAAGGCGAGAGCTGACGGGCTCCTCTCTCCGGCCATCCGCATCACGCGGTGCGATCACACTTGCATCCCACGGTCGCGCCTGCCAGCCAGTCGCTCTGGGAGCCATGGTCTCAGGCGAGATCGCCCTGGCAGCTAGAAGTACTCTGGCGCGGCAGCGCGTACGTAGCCGATGGGTGGACTCGGTCACAGAATGTTGACTGCTCGCGCCGCGAACAAGGCAACCACGAGGAGCGAGATCATCGATGGCAGCATCATCAGCGTCTTTGCCCACCGCGACAACACGGGCCCGTCTGTGGGTGAGAAGGCAGTGCTTGTGTAAGTAGCGTTACATCTCAGCCTCTGCGGGCGCAACGCCGTGAATCTTTGTGCCATCGCAGAACGGTACACGGAAAAGCAGGGACAGCATTTGGCGTTCATCTACTATCACTCCGCCAGCCGGGAAATCGTGCCAGTCCAGATGTTGGCGGTCTGTTTTACCTGGCTAGAGTATCTCAAGAATACGTGCTTGTGGTCCCGGACCTTTTGCAACCATTCCGAGAAGGGATCTCTGAATGTTGATGTTTCAAGCCAGTCCGGTGTCGCTTTGCGAGGCACAAGGACCACCGGATGAACGTAGCCCTCCTTGAGGGAACCTCGCGGAGCCATCGTTTTCTCGCGGAGCACCAGGAGCGGCTTTCTCGCGGCCACGGCCATCGCGTTGTTCGCCAAGTGCCTGGTTTCCCGGCGCCTCATTGCACTGCCATGAACGTGAGATGCGCGCTACCGACAGCCGGACCATTCAGCTACTGGCGGAGATCGCCAAGCGGACAACGACACACGCCGTGCCGACGATGAGGGACTAGCCGTTCAGGCACAACATCTTGAGGGCACGCCTCCAGCCGGGTTAGTTGAAAACGCAGGTGAACATCCCGTCACCGAGTTCGTTCCCGCACTGCACCACGCACTCGTCGATCAACGCCAACAGCGCCGCCCGCGCCGCAGCGATGTGGCCGTTCGAGTCGGCGGTCATGCAGTCCGTGCTTGAGTTCTTGCCCGAGTCGGCCCGATACTGGCATCGGGCCTGCTCCTCAAATCGCAGGCTCATGTACTTTCGGAGCGCGTAGTCCAGCGAGCTGTGACAGTTGACGATGTCGGAGTTCATCGCCAGGCTGTCAGACTCCACGCGACACGCCAGGCACGTCGCGACGCTGCTGTAGTCGCTGATCGCGATGCCGCCGCAGGGCGGCGGGCATGGGGCATAGCCGAGAGCCGCTGGCGGCGACACCCCCTCCCGACACCTCCCCCTGGCGAGGATGTTCAAGGTACTCGCGGCCCGATCGATCTTCTTCATGCTCGGAGCGGGCAACCGGGTGAGGTCACGACAATCGACCATGGACGGCGGGCCTTGAAAATAGCTCGAATCAGGCACGACCCAGGTGTTGTGCGCAGCGTCCCACACCTCACCGCGCATGCGTGCCTGTTGACACGTCTCCATCTCGGAGCGCACCTTCGCACCAAGCTTGCGCACACCCAACGCCAGCGCTTTGCGGCAATTGACGTCTTGGACGGACATTTCTGCCGCGCCTGCCGCACGGATCGCGCCATAGACAAACAGCGGTGCGGCGATTGCGAGGACGATGATGATTCTGCGCCAGGCCATCTCGCACCTCCTTCTGCCGACGCTGTGCACTTGCGCCGGAGCGTGCTTGCTCCGCACAGCCGGGAACCGGAGGTCAAGTAGCCTGTCCGCGCCGCCGGCACCCGGTTTCTGCGGTTGACCTCCTTGTGAAATTCTCAGCTTACGCCGTGCCGCAGCGGCAGGTCGAGCGCAGCGGGCAAGACCGACTCCTCCGCATCAGCCTACCGGTCGCAAACGCAGGAAGAACGTCCGGGAACTAGGAATGTTCGAGAGGTCGCGCCAGGCACAATTCACTGGTGTGAATGCCGGTGTGAATCGCTCCGAAAAACGGGGGCGCTGGTGTGAAAAATGGTGTGAATTTCAACCCAGCCAGTTGCAGTCAGCTGTCAGCAGATGTAGGTAAATCAAGCCGTTTGCGCAGGGAGAGGTGGCCGAGTGGTCGAAGGCGCACGCCTGCTAAGCGTGTGTGGGGGTAACACTCCACCGAGGGTTCAAATCCCTCCCTCTCCGTTTCCCAGTGACCATGGAAAACTCGCATGATTACTACAGCGGCGAAGCACCAATGGCCTCCGCCGGCGCGCGTGCCGCGGAGTTGCGCGTGCTGCCTCCCGATCTCGCCAGGCAGTGCGAGGTTGTGCAGGGCATCCTGATCCATCGCGATATGGCGCCTTGGTTGTACAACCTAACGCTGAGCGACCAGCAGCGCGACGACGCGAATATTCGCCAGACGGCCGCGATGCTGAAGCGGATCCATGAACTCGACGATCGCCCCCTCACCACCCGGAGGGAACCCGCCCGTCGCCTGCCCAGCGTTTGCCGTCATTTTTCCACGCTGCTGGTTTCGATCCTCCGCGAGCAGGGAATTCCGGCGCGGGCGCGCTGCGGCTTCGGCGCGTACTTCACTCCCGGCAAACTCGAGGACCATTGGGTGTGTGAATACTGGAATGCGAAGCAGTCGCGCTGGATCCTCGTCGATGCGCAAATGGACCCGATTCAGCGCCAGGCGTTCCATCTGCAGTTCGATCCGCTCGATGTGCCGCGCGCTGCGTTTGTCGTTGCCGGCGACGCTTGGCAGATGTGCCGCCAGCGCAGCGCCGACCCGCGCAACTTCGGTCTTTCAATGATCGCCGGGCTGCACGGGTTATGGTTTATCGCAGGCAATCTGGTGCGCGACTTCGCTGCGCTCAATCGGGTCGAGGCGCTACCGTGGGATGTGTGGGGCCTCATGGAGATGCACGATGACGCGCTGACCGGTGACAAGAGAGCGCTCCTCGACAAGGTGGCGGCACTGACCTTGGCGGGCGACGAGGCGTTCCCGGAGATCCGCAAACTTTACGAATCCGACGATCGCCTGCACGTGCCCGACAAGGTCTTCAACATCGATCGCAAGGTGCAGGAGCCCTTGCTGCCGTGATGCGCGCAGCGAGCCGACTTGTCACAACGGCGCGCGGAGAGATGGTGGTAGACCTGCTGAGGTCCTGGAAGACCGCGCGTCTTGGAATGAACAAGTTAGGCAAGAATCGGAGGGCCGCAACCGCCCTCGCAGACGGCCGACCTATGCACACACCTGCGCCGGCAAGGTCCGAATGACCTCCTCCGCTTGCCGTGCCCGGTCCGCGATGATGGGTTTGCGGCCGGCCGGATGTCGTTCACCAGTGCACACGACTGGCCGGCATAAAGGGCTGTCTTCTCCCGCGCTCCGATCCATGCGATAGCACTCCGATGGCAGGCGAATGGGAACTCGTGAGGCAGGTCTCGTCGAGCACCTCGGTGGCGTTGGTGCGATGAGGCTCTTGGTGCTCGGGGCTGGGGGGATGGGCCGCTACGCCGCCAGAACGGCGGCTGCGTTCGACTTCGTTGAGGACGTTCTCATCGGCGACCTCGATGGCCCGGCCGCCGCGCGGCTCGCGGACGCTCTGGGAAGCAAGGCCCGCTCGGCAGCGATCGACGTCACCGACGAGTCAGCGCTCAGGGTCCTGTTGTCCGGCGTGGACGTGGTGCTGAACACCGTCGGCCCCTTCTATCGCCTCGGTCCGCCCGTGTTACGGGCGGCAATTCGGGCGCGCTGCCACTATCTCGACATCAACGATGACTGGGAGTCGACCGAGGCCATGCTGGCGATGGCAGACGACGCGCGCGCCGCGGGCATCACCGCCGTCATCGGCATGGGCGCGAGCCCCGGGATCTCGAACCTCCTGGCAGTGACGGCCGCTCGCGAGCTCGACAGCGTGGAGGAACTCTACGCGGGCTTCGATCTCGACGCGGCGCTGCCCGAGACGCGCGGGGCACAACCAGCAGCAGCAACCATCCACGGTGTGCATCAACTCACCGGCAGGATCCGTGTCTTCGAGGACGGCCGTCTGATCGATGAGCCGCCCCTGCGTCCTGTCGACGTAGACTATCCTGGACTCGGCCGGTTCTCAGCCTGGACGATGGGACACCCCGAGGCAATCACGTTTCCGACGCACTTCCCCGGGCTGCGGCGGAGTCTGGTCGTGATGACGATGAAGCGCTCCAATATCATCGCCATGCGCCTGCTCGCCGCCCTGATCGGTGCGAAGGTGCTTTCAACCGAGCGTGCCGCCGCGTGGGTCGAGTGGCTCGAGGGTGTCGGCAAGCCCGCCAAGACGCCCGACGACTACCTGCGCGAAGTGACCCGCGACGGCGCGGCCCGGCTCCCACCGCTGTTCGCGGTCGCCAGGGGTCGCAAGGGCGGACGCGAAGCGTCGGCAGCAGCGGCGGTGCTGTCCGCCCCGGCTGCGGGAATGGGCGGCGCCACCGGCGTCCCGCTCGCGCTCGGTCTCGCGATCGTGCGACCAGAAGGCGAAGTGCGCCGCGGGGTGTTTGCCGCCGAGGCGGTGGTGGATGCAGACGCATTCTTCGAGCGGCTCGCGCCGTTGTGCACGCCGGCAAAGAGGGGCCGCGGCGAGCTGTTACTGGTGTCGCGATCGTGGGAGGAGCACGATCTGCGTGTGGAGCTTGCGCGACTCGTTTCCGGCAGGACCCCACCGTTCAGCTAGGCTGGCGGCTTCCCGCCTCGTCGTCGCTGAAGGCGCTGCTATAAGCCGCAACAATCGGCGTGCACGCGTCGGGCGGGAGCACTCGCAGCGATGATTGTTGTGTTCGTCTCCTGAACATCTGCTCCTCTGGCGTGGGCATCGCCCACACCCTCGGTGGCACTCGCGCCGGTGCCTGTGCGTCGCCAGAACAGTGCCGGGTGCAAGCGCAGATCTGATCCTCCGTGCCCCTCAGGACTGGGGTTTACAGGCAGTGAGCAGCAGCCCTTCCAGCAACTGGCAGGCGCGCTCCCGTGGCAGATCTGGAGTGATGGTGATCGTGAAGCGGCTCGGCGGACACTGCAGCTCCACCACGGGGCGCGTTCCCCTGCAGGCCTCCGCGTAGAACTTGGCGAGCACGTCCCCCCGCACACCATTGAAACCGATGGTCATCGGCCGCTCGTCGCTCGCGGGCGGTGCGGGGAGTTCGATCATGACGTAGGCCGCTGCGCCGGACGGGTGAGCGCTCTCGCCGGCTTCCTTCGCCACGAACGCTTGCACGGCGTCGACAAAGCGTTGGCCGTGCGCGGCTTGTGCGTTCTCCACCGCCGCCCACGGTGGCTCGAATCGCGGGGTGGGGTGGTCGGCACCGGCCTGCGCCCAGACCAGAGATTGCGAAGCCACCAGCAAGAGACCGCCGAGCACGCGGGCGCACCACACACGGCCCCGCAACGACAGCAGACACTCAGGGCCCTGACTCGATGAGATGGGCAATCGTGCAGAAGTGTTCATTGAGACCTACCTCTCGTCAAGAACACGTTGTTCGCGTATGGCCGCAAGCGCCTCGCGCAGGGTGTCAAAAATGCGATCGGCACCGATGACGTCAATCAGCCGGTGTCGCTTGAGATCGGCTTGCAGAGAGGATTCGCAGTGCACGAAGAACATCGCGACGCCCTCGCGAGTCAGATCAGCGTGGAAGTCTTGCAACACGCGCGCTGCCGAGTAGTCAATGTTGGTAATGGCGCCGGCATCGACCACCAGCCAGCGCACCGGCGCGGGCGCACCTTCGACCAGCGGGCGCACGTCGTGCACAAAGCGGCCAACGTTCGCGTAGAAGAGGTCGGCACCGAATTGGAAGACCACGAGGCCGGGGCCACTCAGCGCCCCCGCAACCGCCGGCGTGGGCCGCCATTGTCCGCCGTCGTCCTGCACCAGCACTGCAGTGTGCGGTTGATAACTGTGGCGCACATGCCGGAGCAAGGAGAGCACCATCGCCAGCAGGATACCCGGCTCGACACCGGCGCCGACCACAACTGCTGCGGTTGCCACCGCAAGGCCGTACTCACCGGGGCTCTCGCGGCGGATCGCGCGTAGCCCACGCACGTCGATGAGCCCGACGCCAATCGTGAAGACGATCGCCCCGAGCACGCACCGCGGCAGATAGTGCAGCGGGCCGGTGAGGAAGAGCAGCACGACGGCAGCAAGCGCGGCCGTGGCAAGCTGTGCGAGTTGACTGTGTCCGCCGGCTTCCTCGACCATCGCCGTCTGCGTCGGGCTGCCGTTCACCACAAACGTGCCGCTCAGTGCGGCGGCCGCGTTGGCTGCCGACAAGCCGACGAGGTCGGCATTCTCATCGAGGGTCTGGTGATGGCGCGCGGCATAGGCGCGCGCCGTCGCTGCGCTCTGCGTGACGATCATTACAGAGCAGGACGCCGCAACTGGCAGGAGCGTCAGGATTTCTCCCCACCGCACGTGCGGCAGGCCGACCGGCGGCAGGCCGCCCGCGACCGGTTGAATCAGTGCGATACCATGTCCCGCGAAGTCGAAGGTGGCACTCGCCACAACCGCCCCAACCACCGCGAACAGCGGGCCTGGTAGCCGCGGCACCAGCCCGCGCAAGATGAGGACGAGACCCACGACCGCCGCGGCGACGCTCAGCGTTGGAACGTGCACCTCGGATAGCCGCCGCACGATCTGAACGAGTTGCTCCACCGTCCGATGGCTGTGCACGGGCACACCAAGCATGTCGCCGAGCATCGCGATACCGACTTGGAAGCCGACGCCGGTGAGGAAACCGACGAGCACGGTTTGTGAGAGGAAATCGGCGAGAAAGCCGAGGTGCAGCAGCCGCGCCACGAGAAGGCAGCCGGCGCTGAGCAGCGCCACCATTCCTGCCAGCGCCACGTACTGGGCGCTGGCGACCGGTGCCAGACGCAAGAGTCCGCCGGCGAGGATGGCCGCGGTCGCGGAGTCCGCTGCCACCACCAGGTAGCGCGACGAGCCCAGCGTGGCGAACGCCACCACCGGAAGTAGCAGTGTGTACAGGCCAGTGACCACGGGCGTGCCCGCAATCCGCGTATACGCCAGCGCCTGTGGGATGTTCATCGCGGCCAGGGTGAAGCCCGCCAGCGCGTCGCGCAACGCGCCGGTGCGGGTCACTGGCCGGATGGCTCGAAAGAGGCGCGACTGACGCACGAGCCCCGGCGGTTTTTCGGGTGTCCACCGGCTCCCTGGTTGGATCGTTCTCACGTCTTGCCCGCTCTTGCCGAGCCGGATCTTAGCACCGGGTTCAACGACCAGCGCAACCCGACCTATTGTTCGTCGTGCTGAGAGCTTCCTGAGCAGACGCGGCCTGCTGCCCCCAGTTCCCTGCAGATCCAAGATTGAGTGCACGGGACGCGTGCGCAGCGGGCGTGCCGCGGAGTCACGCGGGGGCGGGGCCGGTTGGGGGCGTGGGTCGCGTCGCGCCGTGCGAACGGGGCTCGCCCACGAGCATCAGACGGAAGAGTTCACCGACCGTGTCGCCGGTGGTTCCCAGATACATGTGCACCACCATGAACAGCGACAGGAAGAACCCCAGATAGGTGTGGGCAAGCGCACAGATCGCGACGCCGGTGACGCCGAACACATAGTCGGGCAATCGCGCCGGGAAGAACAATGCCCACCCGCTGACGATCAATGGCGGGAACAGCAGGAACATCACCACCAGGTAGCTCATCTTCTGCATCGGGTTGAATTTTCGGTCGGCATTGTGCGGGAAGGGATGAGGCTCGCCGAGAAAGATTCCCAGCAAGTAGTAGCGCGCCTGCAGCAGCAGCCCACGCGTGAGATCGCCGGGCGCGAAGCGGTAGAAGCGGCCGTTGCCGTAGCGCACATTCCCGAACAGATACCAAGCGTAAAGGAGCGTCAGCAGAATACCCACCGTATTGTGGACGAGCAAAGCGGCACGGAAGCTTACCTGCGGCTGGCCCGGGGCCGCGTAATGCATGCTCAGTCCGGTCACTAGCTGCGCCAGGAACAGCGCCGCGTTGCCCCAATGCCAGCAGCGGAGCCACAAAGGATAGGTGCCGAAGTCGCGGCTCATGACTTCCTCCGTGAGCGGGCGGCCAGCCATCGCCCGGCCCCATGAATCGCGACGCCCAACACGGTCATCGCCGTCAAGGCCATCGTCGCCCAATCGAGCCACCAATTGCGTGTCGCCCCGACGAGATAGGCATTGTTGAACAGGACAGCGTTGAGCCATCCCCGCTCGGCGCGTTCCTGCCAGGCGAGATAGTCGTAAAGCTTGGTCATCAGCACCGAGTTTTTCGAATGACAGCCGGCACAGTCGCGCAAGGCTTGCTCTTTGGGCAGAACCACGTGCGCCGTGCGTTGCGCCTCGAGCGCGGCGTTGGTTGCACCCGCCCGCTGCTCGCGCGCCGTGTGGCAGGCGATGCACGGGGCGCCCGACAGATGCAATTCCCAGTGCGGAAGCCATTGGTGCTGCTTCGCGAGTTTGGTTACCGAGGGCCGCCCTCCGCCGGTCGTGTCGCCTTCCGCGTGACAATGCAGGCACGGCTCGTTGGCAATGCGAACTGCTGCCGGGGCGTCGGTCATGCGGGTGGCCGGAACGAAATAGTGCGGCGAATGGCAGTTGGTGCAGCGAAACTCCCCGCCCGCCATCTTGGCGTGAACGCTCTGCTGGACGCCCTGTTCGATGTGCACGAAATCATACGGCGGCGTGGCGACCCCGGCATGACACGTCATGCAGTCGGGCGCATCAGCGCGTTTGGCTTCATGAGGGAATTTTCCAAACCCGTCCGCGTGACACGCAGTACAGTCCAAGCTCGCGTGCACGGATCGCGCATAGCGATCCGGGTCGATCATGGTATCGCGCGGCTTATGACACCCCATGCAGGGTTGCCCGGGCTCGACCGTCTGCGCGAGGGTGGTGGTGCCGAGCAACACTAAGGCGCTCGCCAGGGCCAGAGCATAGGCGCGAAACTGAGGCATGGGCAGCTATCCTTGCGAATATACGGCCCGTCGTGTGGACCCGGCGCGTGGGTACGACCACCCGCCGCGCCGGGGGACCCCGGACTGGGTTACTTCGCGAGCCCTTTGACGTAACCGGCGACCGCGGCGAGGTCGCCACCGACCGCCTTCACAGGCGCTGCATGCTTGGGGTCGGCCTTGACCTTCGCGGCGATGTCGTCAGCGGACATCGCGCCGACTTTCGCATCGAATGGCGGCACCTTCATGGCCTTGCCGGCGGCGGTGTCGGCTTGGCCGCTGTCGCCGTGACACTTGGCGCAGTTCGCTTTGTACGCCGCGGCGCCATCGGCAGCCCAGGTCGTTGTCGCTACCAAAAGTAGCGCTGCAGTCAACGTGATCGTGCGTAACATCTCCACCCTCCTTTCACATGAAATTGGCTGCATCAAGCCTGCCGGTGACAAGAAATCACCATCTCTCAGTACCCAGCGGCGCAAAAGCTACATTCATGCCAGCAGATATCCCAGCAACGCCAATCGAAAAGATCGGGCGCATCCGCATCGATGTCTTCCGACTCCTGCGGAATTTCTGACATTTGGTAACGCAAGGCCGCCCCATCACGGTACGGGACGGATGATCCGTTCGCGGTCGTTATTTTTGGGAATATCGTAGACGCGGGGTTGTCCGCCTTCATCGGGGCTCCCATGCACGGAAACGGGTTCGCATCAGGCTGCGTCCTCCGTCCCCCTTGATACGTCGCGCCTTGCCGGTGATAACGTCGGCGGTGCGCCGGGCGATCGGGCTACACGAGCGCCGCGCGCAGGCGGTTCATCGCCTCGTGCAGTCGCTCGTCGGGCACGGTGAGCGAGAAGCGCACAAAGCCCTCACCGTATTGGCCATAGGCGGTGCCGGCCGCTACAACGATGTGCGCCTTCTCGAAGAGCAGCGTGGCGAACTCGATACTCGACATGCCCTTGGGGGTGGGCACCCAAAGATAGAAGGTGCCCCGGCTCGGGCGGAAGTCGAGGCCAACAGCCGCCAGCGTCTGCAGCACTAACTGCCGGCGCTGAGCATAAATGGCGAGCATGTGGCCGATGTTCTCACCGCAGCGCTCCAAGGCAGTGATGCCGGCAAACTGGATGGCGTTGAAGACTCCGGAGTCGGTGTTCTCTTTTACTTGCGAGATAGCCGCAATCAGGTCCTTGTTGCCGACGGCCATGCCGAGCCGCCACCCGGTCATGTTGAACGGCTTCGATAGCGAGTTCAGCTCGACCCCAACGTCCCTCGCCCCGGGCACAGACAGGAAGCTCAACGGTTTCTCCCCGTCGAAGACCACCTCGATGTACGGGTTGTCGTAACAGATGGCGATATCGTATTGCCTGGCGAACTCGACCAACTCGCGCAGGAAGGCGGGAGTTGCCGTCGCCCCGGTTGGATTGTTCGGATAGTTCAGGAACATTGCGGACGCCCGTCGCGCTAGATCGGTTGGAATGTCCGCGAGCTTGGGAAGATAGCCGGTTTCGGCACGGATCGGGACGTTCACCGGTTCGCCGCCAGCCATCAGGATACTAGCCCGGTAGGCCGGATACCCGGGGTCGGTCATCAGAACCGCGTCGCCGGGATTCACCCGACCAAGGACGAAGTGGTGGCACCCTTCCTTTGAGCCAATCAGAGCCAAGACCTCGGTGGCCGGGTCGACGCCGACGTCATAGCGGTCGGCGTACCACCTGGCGACGGCTTGGCGGAACGCCAGCATGCCTTTTTCCTCGTCAGTTGGGTAGCGATGATTAGCTGGATCGTGCGCCGCGCGGACCAAGGCATCGATCACCGGCGCAGGGGTCGGTTCAACCGGGTCGCCAATCGCCAAGCTGATCACGTCGACGCCCGCCGCGCGCGCTTTGGCGATCTTGTTGCGCAGCTCCATGAAGAGGTAGGGTGGGATCTTCTTCAATCGGTCAGCGGTCCGCATGATCATCCTCCGCGGTAGCGAAAGTGCCGCACGCGAGTAGCATCGTACCCACGCCTGGGCAAGCCGTCACGCACGCAAATGGCGTCAAGTTGTAAAATGTGAACAGACGCGGTAAAGGGTGTCAATACGAGCCGTCCGACGACGCAACTGGAGGGTCGAGGGACGCGGGGTTTGCGGTGTAGGCTGGCAGGGCGGGCAGGGTTTCCCGTCAGGTGCATGCCAGCGATGGCGGGGAGGTTCGATGCGGATATGCCCCATCGAGCATTTATTGGTATCGGTTCGAATCTTGGCGATCGAAAGGCCAACTTTTTGGAGGCGATCGAACGGATTCAGAAGCTCCCAGCCACGCGGATCGTCAAGCAGTCGTCCCTGTATGAAAGCGAGCCACTGGGGGACGCTAAAACCTGGTTCGTGAATGCGGTCATCGAGATCGAAACCGAGTCGTCGGCCGACGACCTGTTGAAACGCCTGAAGGCAATCGAAACCGCCATGGGCCGCAAGCGCGTTCGCGGCAAACGATGGGGGTCGCGTATCATCGATTTGGATATCCTCCTGTTCAACAGTGAGATCATCAACAAGCGCACCCTGAAGGTGCCGCATCCGGAACTGCAGAATCGGCGCTTTGTCCTGGCACCCCTTTCGGAATTGGCACCGCAGTTCATCCATCCGAAGCTCGCGCTGTCGGTGTCGGAGCTTTTTGCCAGCGTTAAGGATACAAAGAAGATTCACCTGCTGCGCGCCTAGCCGTCGAGCGTGGCGGCGGCGACGGTCGCCATCTTCTTGACGCTTTTTCCCTCCTGTTCAACGGATAGCGTTCCGGCACCTTGATGATCCCGACTTCCGGCATGCATTCTGCTTTGGGACGGTGCATGGATCTGAGAAGCGAGTGGTCAGTCCCATTGCCCGTCGTCTTCGCTCTGTTGGTGCTGATTTCGCTGCTCGTCTCCGTACCGGTTCTGCCGTAAGCTTCCTACGACCGGCTCTTTCGCAATTCCCTCCCGGGTCGTCAGCCGGCGCCGCCTCGCGGTTGACGGCCATCCACCAACGCCATAGGATCAACCCGTCATATGAAGCGGTGGTTTGCATTGTCCGCCATCGGGCGCGACCGGCCGGGAATCGTGGCTGACCTAGCGGAGCTGATCTACGAGTGCGACTGCAACCTCGAAGATTCGAGCATGACGATCCTCGGTAGCGAGTTCGCCGTCTTGCTCCTCTTGACCGGCGAGGGCGAGAAGGTGGAGGAGCGTCTGTCCGCAGCGTGCAAACGTCTCGAGTGGGAAAAGCGCCTGACGGTGTTTTTCCGGCCGCTCGACGGTGAGCCGCAGCCGTACGGCGTCGCGCCGACCCGCACTTTTGAACTGCATGCCACCGGCGTTGACAAAGCAGGCATCGTCGCCAAGGTGGCGCGCTGTCTCGCGAGCCACAACATCAACATCACGCAGATGTCCACCACCTCGCGGCCCGAACCGCAGACCGGCACGCCGATCTACAGCATGCGGATCGCCATGAACGCGCCTGAGCGATTGGATCAGCAGGCACTGCGCCGGGAGTTGGACGACATCGCCGCAGCCCTGCACATCGAGCTCAGCCTGCAGCCCCTCGATCGCTGATACCGCCGATGCAGCCCGTCACGGGTTGCAGTTACCTACCGAAAGTCGCAGAATAACCCATCGTCCTCAGCCACGATCTGTCTTCTTTGATCCCGCGCGCGCGGGAAGAAGGGAGCGAGAACCATGCGGCCAGTCGTCAGGCTACTGAAAGTGATCGCCGGGGGTTTCTCTCTGACAGTGCTGCTCGCGGCGGCCGGGTATGCCGACGTACAACCCGGCGACGTCATTACCAAGGACAACGTAGACAAGGCGGCCGATGTATTGTCTCCGGGCGTCACCTGGGTGGTGAAGCACGGCATGATCATCAAGGTCGTCGCCCCGCGCAAGGTGTCGATGCCCAAGCGCTACATCGAAGCAACCGAGAAATACTCACCACAGGTGAAGCTGGCGCCGAACGGGTTGAAACTGGAGAACTACGTTGCCGGCATGCCGTTTCCCAAGATCGACCCGAATGACCCGCAGGCGGCAATCAAGATCATGTGGAACTACGAGTACCGGCCGTTCTTCATCGATGACTTCCGCGAGGGCGACTTCGGGTCCTACACCGGCAACGTCACCTATGACGGCCCGATGAACATCGAACGCTCGCTCTGGGTCGGCGATCTGCGGCGCCTCTACTACAATGGGCGCTTGTATGTGGATCCCAAACCGGAACTGCCCAACCCCGACGGTGTCCGCTACAAGGAATCGCTGCACCCGATCCTGGCCCCCTTTGATCTCAAGGGGCTCGGCTTCCTCGGGATCCGCTACATCGACGCGGCCAAGCAGGACGACACCTGGCTGTACCTGCCGCAGCTGCGCCGCGTCCGCCGCCTGTCGTCAGCGCAGCGCAGCGATGCGCTGTTCGGCCAGGACGCCGATGCCGACAGCTTCTTCGGCTACTCGGGGCACATCGCGTGGACCGAATGGAAGCTGCTCGGCGTGAAGGAAATGCTCGGCGTCGTGCAGGCGCAGAACTGGCCCATCAAGCAGTGTCCGGGCGGCGGCGACTTCGCGTTCTGTGACGTCTGGGAGAAACGGCCGGTGTACGTCATGGAGGGCGTCTCCAAGCTGCCGCAATACGCGTTCGGCAAGCGCGTCATTCTGATCGATCGCGAGGCGATGTTACCACTGACCACCGACATGTACGATCGTGCCGGCCAACTCTGGAAGGTATGGATCGACTTCTTCTCGTACCGCAAACAGGCACCGATCCAAAATCCACGCTTCACGTACGAGGACGAGATGCCCTTTTATCCAGGCGGATTCGTGATCGATACGCAGCTCAGTCACGACACTTTTTTCCCGCACCCTGACCCGGCATCCAAGGATCAGGAGTGCCTGTACTTCAACCAGGGGCCGAAGGGTACGAGCCCGGTGGCGCCCCAGGGCGCTGAAGAAAGCTTTTTCACCATTGCCCACTTGATTGAATCTGGGCACTAGAAGTTTGCCCCTGCGTTCTAGCACTGCCGGTGACGGCGTTTCGCCGGACCGCCGCTGATGCTATGAGTGGGGGCGGAGGATCCACCATGTTCGGCATAGGCGTTCCCGAGCTCATCGTCATCCTCGTTGTCGCGTTGATCATCTTCGGGCCGGGGAGGCTCCCCGAGATCGGCGGTGCACTCGGCAAAGGCATCCGGGACTTCAAAAAGGCCTTCGAGGGCCGCGACGAGGAAGTCAAGAAAGTTGACTCCAGCAACCCGGAGCAGGGCTCGGCCAAGTCATAGTAAGGCCCAGCAGTCACTCCGCTCCCCGTTCAGTGCCCGGTAGGAGCCGCGCGTCGACACGACCGGCGCGGGAGCTCCAACCCGGTGGCGGGAACTCCCTGGCGGCCACGTTTCTAGATTCGTGGACCGGTCCTGGCAGTAGTCCTCTCGCTGCGGCAACAATGCGTGAGAGGAGGAGGCACCATGGCGCAGCTACGCGTGTTCATCGTCGACGTGTTTGCGGAGGAGAAGTACGCCGGCAACCAACTCGCGGTAGTGACCGGCGGTGCAGCCCTGTCCTCGGCGGCCATGCAGCGCATCGCGCGCGAGACCAACTTTTCTGAGACGACCTTCATCGTGTCCGACCAGCCGCGCGACGGTGGCTACGACGTCCGTATCTTCACGCCTGCAGCGGAGATCCCGTTCGCCGGCCATCCCACCTTGGGCACCGCCGGCGTGCTGCGCAATGAACTTCTCGGTCAGCGCCCCGATGCGGTCACCTTGAATCTCGGCGTTGGACAGGTGCCCGTAACCTTCGCCCGCGACGCCGATGGCCGTGAGACCGTCTGGATGCGCGCGCCGAAGGTGGAGTTCGGACCGCTCCACACGCCCGAGCAGGTCGCGGAAATCATCGGGCTCGCCGTCGGCGACCTGGACACCGGCCTTCCGGTTCAAGACGCGTCGATCGGCATCACCTTCACGATGATTCCGGTGGCCACGCTCGCTGCGATGCAGCGGGCGCGCTTCGACCGCGGCGCATACGACCGCCAGTCGGACGCGCGGCATGCCCAGTTCCTGTTCTCGTCGCAGACGTATTCCCCCGTCAACCAGCTCAACGCCCGGATGTTTGCCGAGCCCTTCGGTGTCCCAGAAGATCCGGCGACTGGAAGCGCCAACGCCTGCCTCGGCGCCTATCTCCTGCGGCACCAACACGTCGCGGGTGATCGCCTCGATATTCGGGTCGAGCAAGGGTACGAGATCGGGCGGCCGTCACTGCTGTTCGTGCGCGCCGAACGCAACCCGACGGGAGTGGACGTCTTCGTCGGCGGTCACGTCGTGCCGACATTCCGCGGCCAGCTGGTCTAGGCCGGCACGCTGCGACGGGCGCGGTCACCCGCGCGGCAGGCCGAGCAGGCGTTGGGCAATGATGTTGCGCTGTACCTCCGACGTCCCCGACGCGATGGTCATGGCGCGCGCCATGAGCCAGCCGTACTGCCATTGGCCCTCGTCCGGCACTCGTGAGGTCCCGCGCCAGAGCTGCGCGTACGGTCCTTGCACGCTCAGCCCGAAGTCGTCGAGCCGCTGCACCAGCTCGCTGCCGTACAGTTTGAGAATCGACACGTCGCTCTGCGGGCGGCCCTGCTCGAGGTCGCTCATCACCTTGAAGCAGTGCAGCTTCATGATCTCGACCTCGATCTGGAACTGCGCGAACTGCTGCCGCAGCGTGCGATCGCTTGTCTTGCCGCGCCAACGGATCAGCTTCAGCAGCCGGGCCATATCTTCCTGCCGCCGCATGTGATCGACGAGCAGCAATGTGCCGCGTTCGTGGCCGAGGGCGGTGAGGATGACCTGCCAGCCCTTGTTGACCTCCCCGACGACGCTGTCGGCAGGGACGCGGGCGTTGTCGAGGAACACCTCGTTGAAGTCGGTGTCTCCGGTCATCTCGCGCAACGGCCGCACGGTCACGCCGGGTGTCCGCAGCGGGACAATGAGGCAGCTGATACCCTTGTGCTGCGGCGCGTCCGGATCAGTGCGGACGAGGAACATGCAGTAGTCGGCCTGGTTCGCGTACGTGGTCCAGACCTTCTGACCGTTCAGCACCCAGTCGTCCCCATCCCGTGCGGCGCGGGTGCGCAGCGAGGCCAAGTCGGAGCCCGCGTTGGGCTCTGAAAAGCCGAGGCACCACACCTCCTCGGCGCTCAGCAGCTTTGGAAGGTAGCGTTGCTTCTGATCCGGCCGGCCGAAGACCAGCAAGGTCGGACCGAAGATGCTGATCGACGGGCCGTTGATGAGCGGCGGCGCCGCAACGCGCACCATCTCCTCGTGCACGGCAAGGTGCTCGAGCAGTGAGGCGTCGCGCCCGCCGTACTCGCTCGGGAAGTGCACCGCCACCCACCGGCCGTCATACAAGCGGTGTTGCCACTCTTTCAGGAACTCGATGCGCTCCCGCACCGGGCCCCGATCGTGCAGTTGCTTCCAGCGATCGGCGTCCGGCAGGTTGCTCTGCAGCCAGGCGCGGAACGCAGCACGCGTCTCTTCGATCTTCGGCGACAGCGTAAAGTCCATAGTTCCTCAGCTTTGAGCACGCGGGCGAAATTGCGGCAAGGTCACCTCGTCGGTCACATGTTCGTAGACCGCCTCCACCGGCATGCCGACGTGCATCACCTCCGGTGTACCTTCGACGATGTTGGCGGTCACCCGCACGCCCTCCTCCAGATCGATGAGCGCTACGATGTACGGCAGCATTTCCTTGAAAGGCAGGACGTCGTTGTGGTGGATCACGGTGTACGAGTAGACGCGGCCGCGACCCGACGATGGGCGCCACTCGCAGTTGTCCGACCAGCAATGCGGGCAAGCATGCCGCGGATAGAAGTGGCTGCGCCCGCAGTGGTTGCAGTGGCGGATGAGAAACTTGTGCTGCTTGGTCCCTGCCCAGAACGGCGCGCTCTCGACGTCGATCACCGGCAAGTGATTGGCCAAGGCGGCCCCGCGGTTCATCTCACGCCCCCAGCACCACTGTCCCGCACGCCGACAGATAGCCGCCGGTGCCGTTGCACAACGCCACTTGCGCGTTGGCAATCTGCCGCGGACCACATTCGCCCCGCAGCTGCCGCGTCGCCTCGATCAGCAGGAACACGCCGCGCATTCCCGGTTGATTGCACGCCAGACCGCCGCCGTCGGTGTTGGTCGGCAACGCACCGCCGGGGGCGAGTGCGCCGCTCTCGGCCAGCGGGCCGCTCTCACCGCGCCCGCAGAAGCCCAGGGCTTCTAGCGTCAGCAGCACCAGGATCGTGAAGGCATCGTAGACCTGCAGCACATGAACGTCGCGCGGTGCAATGCCCGCTTGCTCCAGAGCCTTGCGGCCCGACGTCGCCGCAACCAGGTCGGGCATGTCGCTCCACTGCGTCATGTGCAGGTGCGACACGGCTTCACCAGTTCCCAGGACCTGAACCGGTTTGGCGCGCAGGTCGCCGGCGCGCTCTGCAGTGGTCAAGATCACCGCACCACCGCCGTCGGTGCGCAGACAGCAGTCTGCTTGACGCAGCGGATCGGCGATCATGCGTGTCTTCAAAGCATCGTCAACGTGCAGCGGCTTGCCGTGATGGAAGGCTTTCGGGTTGAGCTGCGCCCACTGATTCATGGCTACTGCAACGCTCGCCAACTGACGGCGAGTGGTACCGTACTCATGCATGTGGCGCCGCGCCGCCAGCGCGTACTTGCCGACCAGCGTCAGACCGTACGGCGCTTCGTACTGTGCTGGGCCGTGTGGCGGCGGGATGAAATCCCGCAGGCGACGGCGCCTGAGGTCGGAGCGCACTGTGCTGCCGTACACCAGCAGGGCCACGGTGCACAGACCCGCGCGCAAAGCCGCCACTGCATGCTCGACGAACAACTCCCACGAGGCGCCGCCGATCTGCGTGCTATCGACGTACGCCGGATGCAGCCCGAGATACTCCGCCAACTGCAGCGTATGCGTCCAGTCGTCGCCGCAGCTGAAGAGACCGTCGACGTCATCCTTCTTGAGCCCCGCATCGTCGAGCGCCGCCTTCGCCGCCTGCTGGTGCAACTGCAGCGCGCTCTTGTCGGGCACGTCGCCACAATCGGATTCGCCTACACCGACGATGCAGATTCGCGGCTGCACCACGCACCCATCCACGGTTCGCGTGCCGATCACCCCGAGTAACCGCCCTCTTTGGGGCGGTGTATCGACGGGTTGTTGCCGCCGCAGACGCTCCCTCGATACGCGCCACAAAAAGGCGCCACTCGGGATGAACGGTTCGATGCGCCTCGCACCCAGCTAGCCCTATCGCGGATTCAATCAATTGATTGACTCGACTTAGTGGAAGTGGTAGCCGAAGTCAAATTTCTTCCGGAGGACACACATGCTTCTACAGGGAAAGGTGGCCGTGGTCACCGGCTCGGGCCGCGGCGTGGGACGCGGTATTGCCCTGGCGCTGGCACGCGAAGGCGCCAACGTCGTGATCAACGACGTCGGCTGCGAGGTCGACGGCCGCGGCTCGGCGCAGGACCCGGCAACGCAGGTAGTCAACGAGATCAAGGCCATGGGCGGCGACGCCGCGCCCAACTACGACTCGGTGGCGTCGTTCAGCGGCGCCGAAAACATCATCAAGACTGCCATCGAAAAGTTCGGCCGCATCGACATTCTGGTGAACAACGCCGGCATTGTGCGCGATCGCTCGATCGCCAAGATGAGCGAGGATGACTTCGACGCCGTGCTCGCAGTGCATCTCAAGGGAACGTTCAACTGCGGCCGTCACGCCATTCCCCACATGCGCGAACAAGGCTACGGCCGCATCATCAACATTACGTCGAGCGCCGGCTTGCGCGGCAACTTCGGACAGAGCAACTACGGCGCAGCCAAGGCCGGCATCATGGGCCTGACGCTGGTATGGGCCATCGAACTGGGAAAATACGGCGTGACGGTGAACGCCATGGCACCAGCGGGCCTCACACGCATGGTCGGCACCATTCCCGGCATGGAAGGCAAAGAGCCGCCGCCGGAGATGAACCCCGAGTTGAACGGCCCCATGGTCGCCTTCCTCGCCTCCGAGAAGGCCGCCCACGTCAACGGCCAGATCTTCGGCCGCCGCGGCTTCGGCTATACGATTTTCCAGCAGCTGCGGCCGATCGCGATGATGTACAAGCCGGGTGGCCTGAGCGCCAGCGAGATCGCCGCCAACTTCGACGGCGTGTTCCTCGAACATCTCCAGCCCATCGGCATCCCACAGATGCGCAAGGAAGAGCCGAAGAAATAAGAGAGAAGGATCTCACTACAGAGGCACGGAGTCACGGAGAAGTCAGTACGGGATTCTTCTCTGTGGTCTCCGTGCCTCTGAGGTGAATCCCGTTTCTTCAGGAAGGTGCTTTGGATGGTTGGTATCACATCATACGGGGCGTACGTCCCGATGTTCCGCTTGCCGTTCGGCGCGATCGGCGGCGGTGGTCGCAAGGTGAGCGGCGCCAGCGGCGAACGTTCGGTGGCGAACTTCGACGAAGACAGTGTGACCATGGCCGTCGCCGCGGCGATGAACTGTCTCGAGGGCATCAGCCGTGCCTCCGTGGACGGCGTGCTCTTCGCCTCGACCTCGCACGCCTACAAGGAGAAGCAGGCCGCAAGTTTGGTGGCCAAGGCGCTCGACCTGCGTCGGGACGTCGTGACCGCCGATTTCGCGGACTCGCTGCGCGCCGGCACGACTGCGCTGCGCGCCGCAGTGGATGCGGTGAAGGCCGGCTCGGCGCGCTGCGTGCTCGTCGTCGCCAGTGATGCCCGCGTCGCGGCGCCGCGCTCCGCGCTCGAGCGCACCTTCGGCGATGGCGCCGCCGCCTTTTTGATTGGCGACAGCACGGTCGCCGCGAGCTTTGACCACCATCACTTCATCGCCGATGAAATCATCGACGTGTGGCGCACCGACGGGGCGCCTTACGTGAAGTCGTGGGAAGACCGCTTCGTGGTGGAGCACGGCTACGCCAAGAATACGGTCGAGGCGATCAAGGGTTTGCTGCAGAAGGCCGGGCTGGCACCGAAGGACTTCGCGAAGGCCGTCTTCTACGGCCCGGACGGGCGCAGCCACAGCGGCATCGCCCGTGCCGCTGGCTTCGATCCGAAGACGCAGGTGCAGGAGCCGCTCTTCGGCAAGCTCGGTAACACCGGCGCCGCCTTCGCACCGATGCTGCTGGTTGCCGCGCTGGAAGAAACCAAACCCGGCAACAAGTTGCTGCTCGCCAACTACGGCGACGGCGCCGAGGCGTTCTCCCTCAACGTAACCGAACACGTCGCGAAGCTGTGGACCCGCCGTGGCCTCAAGTGGCATCTGGAGCGCCGCGCTGAGCTGGGCGATTACGACAAGTACCTCGCCTTCCGCAACCTGCAGCCTTCGGAGTTCGACCGCCGTTCCGGTCAAGGCGTATCTGCCACGGTGCACTTCCGCGATCGCAACGAGGACATCAGCTTCCACGGCCACAAATGCCGGAAGTGCGGCACCGAGCAGTTCCCGTTTCAACGCGTCTGCTTCAAGTGCTTCAGCAAGGACAACTTCGACGAGATCCGCCTCTCCGATCGGCATGGAAAGGTGATGTCACATACCTTCGACTTCTTCGCCGGCAGCCCCGACCCACCGCTCATCGTCACCGTGACGGAGGTTGACGGTGGGGCCCGGGTCTATCTACAGATGACCGACGCCTCGCCCAAAGAAGTGAAGCTGGAATTGCCTGTCGAGTTCACCTTCCGTAAGATCCACGAGTACGGCGGGACGCCGAACTACTTCTGGAAGTGTACGCCGGTGCGGTAGGGCACAGCACGCTGTGCCCTACATAGAAATGCTAGGAGACCGTAGCGGCACAGCGTGCTGTGCCCGCGCGACGAGACGGAGAACCAGATGAACCACGACGCCATCAGAGACAAAGTCGCCATCGTCGGCATGGGCTGTTGCAAGTTCGGCGAGAACTGGGACAAGTCGCCCGAAGACATGATCGTCGAGGCGGCCTTCGAAGCCTACGAAGACGCCGGTATCGATAATCCGCAGGAGCGCATCGAGGCCGTCTTCTGCGGCGCCGTGTATCCTTCGAAAGGTACCGCCGAGGTCGCCGACGCGCTCAAGCTGTTTGGCAAGCCGGTGAGCATGACGCAGAACTACTGCGCCACCGGCACCGATGCGTTCCGCTTCGGCGTCTTCGCCATCGCCTGCGGCCTGTATGATACCGTCCTCGTCGTCGGCTTCGACAAGCCGAAGGACCGCGGCGTCTCCGGCCCCAGCGCCGTGACCGCCGGCGTGCGTGGCCTGCCGATGACACCAGCGGGTTGGTTCTCGCTGTGCGCCGCGAAATACTTCGAGACCTACGGTGCCGGCCGCGAGGACCTCGCCAAGATCGCCGTGAAGAACCACCACAACGGCACGCTCGCACCGAAGTCGATGATCAAGCGCGAGATCACCGTCGACGACGTGCTCAAGGCACCGCTCATCTCGTGGCCGTTCGGACTCTACGACTGCTGCGCACAGTCCGACGGCGCCGCCGTCGCCGTGCTCACCAAACGCGAGCTGGCCAAGAGCTTCCGCGACGACTACGTGCTGGTAAAGGCCGTTGCCATCGCGCTCGCCGAGAACCCGCAGAGCGATCCGAGCTTCGACTTCCTGCGCTGGAAGCCGAACATCCACGCCGCGCAGCAAGCGTACAAGCAAGCCGGCATCAGCAACCCGTTCAAGGAAATCGACATCGCGCAGGTACACGACTGCTTCACGCTCACCGAGCTGTTGACCTACGAGGACCTCGGTTTCTGCGAAAAGGGCTCGGCGAAAGAACACATCGCCAGCGGCACCTTCGCCCTCGACGGCGAGCTGCCGGTGAACACCGACGGCGGCCTGAAGACCTTCGGCCACCCCACCGGCGCCACCGGGGTGCGCATGCTCTACGAGAACTACAAGCAGCTGCAAGGCAAGGCGGGGCAGCGCCAGGTGAAGAACGCGGCGCTGGCGTTGACCCACAACTTGGGTGGCGCGCCGCAGACCTGTGGGATGACGATCATCGGAACGCCGTAAGCCGCCTCACCATCCCTTGGCCCTTCAACCGGCGCAGTCACGTCTGAGCCGCCTTCAGCCGCTGGCGCACGTCTGGGTGAGAACCGGTTCGACGCTGCCGCACACCCATGCCGGCCGGCTCCGACGCAAGTCAAAGGGACAGGATGTGTCCCTCGGCCGGATCCGCTTTGCCTTCGAGCATCGCGCGATAAACGGATGCAACCGCGCCTTGGCCGTGGCCTTCGACGATGCGCAGCCAGGGTGCTGTCGAGGCGAGGAACCGTTGCATCGCCTCCCTCACCCGCATTTGGAAGACCGCCGCGCCCCAGTCGTTGGTGCGCTTGATTGCCTGGTCTGGTGCAAAGAAGAGGATTCGGGGCGGTCCCGGCAGCTCCTCCGCCATTGCCATCTTCTCCCAGTGCGTAACGCCCACGGAGCAACTGTACTTGAGGCGCTCGCCGAGTTGCCGATGCACCGCACCCGCCACCGTCCCGTTGCCGGCGAAATCGACGAACACACTCGCCGGCTCACGGGCGAGCGATTGCGCCTCGTCGTAGGCGATCACACGGTCATAGGAGCCGGTGCGCTCGACGAACGTCCTGTTCGCTCGCGAGGTCAGGCCGACGACCTCGCACTGGCCACGCCGCGCGTGGCACACGAACGCCAGGCCGACCGCCGTCTTGCTCGAGGCGCTCGACACGATGACGGCGCGCGCGCCAAAGAACGCGTTGTCGGCGAGGAAGTCATCGAGCAGAAACGCCGTCGTAAACAGGGGCCGGAAGAGCGCGAGATGGGCTTCCTGGGCGCGATCGTATCCCGGATCAGCCGCAACGCGGACGTACTGGTTGTAGATCGGCGGGAGAGCCGCGCGCTGCGGCGCCGCGTCGATGAAACCGGTACTCGAGACAAGCTCCGCCTGCAGCACCAGGTGGGTCGACATCGGGAAGTAGCCGTAGACGCGTTCGCCCGATGCGAGCCCGTCGTGGCGCGAGCGCACAATATCGCCGAACCCCCACACCGGTATCCGCCCCCAGCCTTCCTTTGCTGGAAAAAAGTTCCAGTAGCCGATCATGTCTCCGACGGCGCCGTACGTCACGTTGTTCGCCGTGAAAGCGAACCGGTCGACGCGCAACAGCACCTGTCCCGGAGCAAGCTGGCTGTCTGCCGAGTCACGGCCAGGCACGAATGCGGTCTGACGCAGGTCGCTCCGGTTGACGATGAAGTCCACGGCATCGGTCATCGCAGCTCTCCCCCGTTGTGCACTTGCGTGCACCGCACATTTCAGGATTCAAGCTTTGGCGCAAGTCTCAATGCCCGAGATCCAAGGGCTTGCTCTGCCAGTCGCCCGCGTTCACCCAGCGGACGTAACGCATCAAGGCTTGCAGGTCCTGCTCGGACAAGAAGTCGTGATAGGCCGGCATGAAGACACGCTGGCTGCGCGTGAAGTAGCGGGCGATCGGGTGAGCGCGTAGGCGGTCGATTTCGCCGTCGCGGATCCAGGCCCTTAGCTCCTCGTCGTCGCGCACCAGATCGCGGAAGTCGTTGCCCCACCATCCCGGAATGTAGCCCTTGAGCGAACCGATGTTCTTGCTGGTCCCCGCCCCCATTGGTCCGTGGCAATTGAAGCAGCCGTGGCGGTACGCCAGCTCCTGTCCGCGGGCGGCGAGCGCGTCCGTGGGAGTGATCAAGCCCGAAACCGCTCGGATGTAGACGACCAGGTCGTCGACCTGGCGGTGGCTGAGATAGTCGCGGTACGCGGGCATCGCCAGCAGCTGCGCCTCCTGTTCCTTCTTGTAGCGCGGGTTGGCGAGTTTGCGCGCCGGCGCTCCGTTGAGAATGTACTCGCGCAGCTCGTCGTCGCTCTTGACCCACATCATCGGCGTGCCGCCCGCAAAGCCGGGCACCTCACCATCCGCACTGCCGGGGTTCTTGACGCCACCAATGCCGTTTGGACCGTGGCAGTTGAAGCACCCGGCGTTCACGGCGACCTGATAGCCGCGTTCGGCCGGTGTCACCTCGATCCCGAGGACCAAACTGCGGGCGTGCGGGTACATCAGCACCGCGAAGGTGGCAACGAAAGCCAAGAACCACAGACGCGTGCGCAACCAACGGAGAAGTGCTGTTGTGCGGTTCATGCTCGTCACCCAGCTTGGCCCTCAGTGTCTGACGTTCAGCCGTCCGTCGTCGACCGCATCTCAGACATCGAGCACGACCGTCGCTTCCCACCCCTGTGCGGTCTGTGCGACCTTCAGCCGGTGCAGAGTCACTGCCTTGACGTCGCCAGACAGCTGATGGCGTGACGGGTCGATGGGCTCGCCCTCCGCGGTGGCCTCGACGACCCATTCGCCGTCGCGTTGCCTCGCATCCACTTCTGTGACCCGGAGAAACAGCCGCTCCGCATCTTTGTAGTAGATCAGCTCTTCGAGCAGCTTCAGCAACGCGAGATCAACCGCATCGCTCTCCACGTGCAAGCGGCGCCGTTCGCGTGCCTGCAACGAGGCGGGGTTTCCGAGCATGACCTCCAAGGTGGCATCGGCGGCGGCACGGAAGCACGCGGCGAGCGTGTCGCCGGTTGCCACGAAGCCAACGTCCGCCGTTGGAGCGTCGTCGAGCAGCCGGTAGGGCACCGCGACTACCCCTTCACGTTGCCGACCGGGGTGAAGCGGACCACCGGCTGACTGAGCCCCGCCTTGGCGGTGGCCGCGACCACGGCGTCGATGTTCTTGTACGCCGCACCGGCCTCTTCGGCGAGTCCGGCGTAGGACACGCTGCGGATATAGATCCCGCGTTGCGCCAAGTCGTGCTCGAGCTGCTTGCCGCGAAACAGTTTCTTCGCCTGGTGGCGGCTCATGGTGCGCCCGCTGCCGTGCGCGGTGGTGAAGAAGCTGTGCGCTCCCGTCGGTACGCCACGCAGCAGGTAGGAGCCGGTTTCCATGCTGCCGCCGATGATCACCGGTTGGCCGATATCACGGAATGCCGCCGGAAGGTCGGGCATACCCGGGGCGAAAGCGCGCGTCGCGCCCTTGCGATGCACCAGCAACCGGCGGCGCCGCCCGTGCACCGCGTGCTCCTCCAGCTTGGCGGTGTTGTGACAGACGTCGTACACCATCTCCAATCCGAGGTCGTGCGCGTCACGCTGCAAGACGTCGGTAAACACCTCACGGATGCGGTGCAGAATCATCTGCCGGTTGGCGAACGACATGTTGATGGCGCAGATCATGGCAGCGAAGTACGACTGCCCCTCTTTGGATGCGAACGGCGCGCACGCCAGGTCGCGGTCGGGCAGGGTGATGCCGAACTTCTTGTCCATCAGCGGCAGGAAACTCTGGATGTAGTCGCTGGCGATTTGGTGGCCGAAGCCGCGGCTGCCGCAGTGGAACATAATGACGACCTGGTTCGGAACGCTGATGCCCATCGCCTCCGCCGTCGGCCGGTCGAAGACGTTCTCAGGCCTTACAACCTGGATTTCAAGGTAATGGTTCCCGGACCCCAACGTTCCCACCTGCTGACGCCCGCGTTCCAGCGCGCGGGCGCTGACGCGGTCAGGGTCCGCCCCTGGCATCGCACCGCGCTCTTCGGTCCGCTCCAGATCTTCGGGCCAGCCGTAGCCGTGCTCGACACACCAGCGCGCCCCCTGCACGGCAACGGCGCGGAACTCGTCGTCACTGAGCCTCAGGAAGCCACGGGCACCAACGCCGGCGGGCACGCGTTTGTAGAGCGCGTCGATGAGGTCGTGGATGCGGTCGCGGATGTCGTCATAGGTCAGAGTGGTGCGCACCAGCCGCATGCCGCAGTTGATGTCGAAGCCGATACCGCCAGGCGAAATCACGCCGTGGTCGGGATCCATCGCCGCCAAGCCACCGATCGGGAAGCCGTAGCCCCAGTGCCCGTCAGGCATGCAGAACGCGTAGCTCACGATGCCCGGCAGCATCGCGACATTGGTCACCTGATCGAACACGCCATCGTCCATCTGCGCAAACAGCTCCGGTGTCGCGTAGATGCGTGCCGGCACACGCATGCCCGGCTTGGCGGTGGGCGGGATCTCCCATAAGGCGTCGTTGAGTTGTACGGCGTGACGGCGCAACGCAGAACGGTCGGGTTTCTGATCGGC
Source organism: Candidatus Margulisiibacteriota bacterium (assembly GCA_035541735.1). GTDB lineage: Bacteria > Desulfobacterota > Binatia > HRBIN30 > HRBIN30 > DATKMS01. The sequence continues at coordinate 20,678 of DATKMS010000335.1, read as the reverse complement.
CATGCGCGTAAGCCTACTGGCGCCTGCCGCCGGCCGCAACCCGCCTAGCCGTGGCCGCATTCGGCGGGCCGAGCGAAATGGGGGCCAGAGAGATCCCTCCAGCCGCAGGCCCTAGACTTTCCTGTTCCGCACGGCGGCGACGGAATACTTGGGATACCACGTGGAATCGGCAGCCACGCCGGTACGACCGACGATCGCATCAATCAAGTAGGGTCTGCCCTCGCGCGTGCTCCTGATCGCCCTTTCGATGGCGGGCCGTACTTCATCGGGGGTGCGCACCACCTCGCCCTTGACACCGAACCCCTCAGCGACTCGGGCAAAATCCACGTCGGGATCCCCGAGGTAGCAGGTCATGTCCTTCCCCTCTCTGGCTTGCCGCCCACCGGCGCGGAAGATTTTGTTCCGCGGCCCGTTGTAGCTGCGATTGTTGAAGATGACGATGATCACCGGCACCTCGTAGCGCGCCATCGTCCAGAGCAATTCAGCCTGGGCAAACATGAAACCTCCGTCCCCCTGCAGCGCGATCACCTGCCGGTCCGGCACCGCCAACTTCACGCCGATGGCCGTCCCGACACCCCAACCGAGCGCGGAGCCGGTCGTCCTCCCGATCTTGGTCATCTGTCCGGGCGCGAAGGTAAATTGGCTGAGCCCGCTGTTCTCGCCCAGACCAAGCCAGGTGTCGTGCGCGAGCTCAGGTACAATGACGGCGTCCTTCTCCGCGAGCTGATTCAGTTCACCGGCCACTCGTTCCCAGCTCAGCGGCTGATCGTTCCAGCGAGCTTTGGCTGCGCTGGCACGCGCCGCGCGCAGTTTCTCCGTGTACTCCCTGGTCGCCGCCAGGCGCGGAGATCTCAGCTCCTCGAGTCTGGCCTTGGTGGCGGTGCTGGCGATCGCGGCCATCAGGTCCGTGGCCGCTTCCTTGGCATCCGCCACAATGCCTACATCGGTCGGAACAACCCGGCCGATCAGGTCCGGATCGATACTGATGTGAATGACCTTGACGCGGCTTGCAAAGGTCGAGCGTTGGAAGGGCATCTTGGCGCCGAGGTTCAGAACCAGGTCGGTTTCGCGCGGATGCCGCCGTGGCCTTCGGTAACCGCCCAGGAAAAGCGGATGGTCGGTCGGGAAATCGGCGAACAATGTTTCCCCCTGCGTCACGGGCAGAGCGAGTTGCTCCGCGAGCTTCACGACCTCAGGTGTCGCTGCGGACCGTGTCACCTCGCTGCCCACGACCAGCACCGGATGTCGCGCCTCGATCAGCAGCCGCGCCGCTGCCTGCACGAGTGCGGGGCTGGGTTTGACTTGTGGTTTGATGATGAAGCGGGCGCCGTCCACAACGGTGGCCTTGGCGCCGCTCGCGGCCAGCACATCGGTAGGAAAGGCCAGAGCGACCGGCCCTTCCGGCGGAGTCGAGGCGATCTTGAATGCCCGGCGCGTGATCTCGGGTATCCGTCCAGGCTGGTCGATGCTCCACCGCCAGCGCGTAAAGCTGGCCGAGGGGGCGAGATAGTCATCCCATTCTTCGAAGGCATCACGCCCTCCCTGGACCCCGGTTGCCTCCCTTTGCGAGGCCGCCACGAGGGGAGTGCGGTCCTTCCAGGCGTTGTACATATTGTTCAGCGTATTCGGAAGGCCAACACTACCGCTCACTGTAAAGGGAGTACTCCCTGAGGCCAACGCATAGCCTTGTGCGACGGCGACCATCTGTCCTTCCTGCGGTACCTGGATCACCTGCATCTCGGGCCGATCGACCAGCGCATCGAAGATGGCGTAGGTGCCCGAGCTGTTACAGGTGAAGACGAAGCGGACCCCCGCGGCGCGCAGCTGCTCGACCAGGAGCTGCCCACCCGTTCCTTCGACGACGGTAGCCGGTAAGGGGGCGGTCGCGGCGGCGGCCGGCGCAGGCAGCAGCGGCGCCAGTGAGTCCAGGATGGAGGTCGTCGCCGCGGCACTGAATCCCCAATTCCCCATGTGTCTGATGAAGCCTCGCCGGGAGAGCCGCTTGTTCAAGTACTTTTCAACCAAGTCCCGCATGACCGCCGCCCTTGCGTGTTCGTTGTGCTACTACCGCTGCCTGTAGGCGACGGCCGTTTGCATGCAAGGGCGCTAGCACCGTCTCACCGAGCCGGTCAAGGTGCACTGGGCGGCGTGCGCTGCGCCGGGTGCTCCGCTTGCGTCAAGCAGGGGCAACGCCCCGGGGGACCTGAGCGTTCCCCCTCCCTCCCGGGTGCAGGTGGGCAGACCGTGCGGACGCTTGACTTGCTGCGGACCGGGGTCTTTGGTGCCCGCCGCCAGGTTGCCCGATGGATACGCGCACGGACGCCCGCTACTGGAACACGGTTGGAAGCTCATTGCAGAAGCGGCCACGTCAGACACTGTGGCGCGCACACAGTGACGCCGTGAATGTCGGGTGGTTGGCGCCGCGGTTGGCGGCGCAGCGTGTCGGCCGCCTACTCAAGACCGACCTCTTCGACGAAGCGCTGACGACCGGTCTCTATCCGCTGCTGTCGGTCCGCGCGCACAGCGTCTTTGGCGTCGACATATCTGCGTCGACCCTGCGTGCCGCCGGTGGGCGCTACGTGGGCCTGCACCGGGCCCAGGCTGACATTCGCGCCTTGCCGTTTGCCGACGGCGCATTCGACGGCATCGTGTCCAACTCCACCTTGGATCACTTCGACTCTACGGCCGGCATCGCCGCCGCGCTCGCAGAGTTGCACCGCGTGCTGCGCTCGCGGGGCCAGTTGCTCCTCACACTCGACAACCTGGCGAACCCAGTGGTCGCGCTGCGCAACGCGCTGCCGCTGCGACTTCTGAACCTATTGCGAATCGTGCCCTACGGCATCGGCGCCACGTGCGGCCCAGGCCGGTTGCAGCACTTCGTGCGCCAAGCCGGCTTCGAGGTCGTGGAAGTCGGCGCCATCCTGCACTGCCCGCGCGTGCTCGTGGTCGCGCTGGCGCGCATGCTCGAAGCGCGGCAGGCGGCGCCGCTGCGGCCGCCCTTCTTGCGATGTCTGATGGCGTTCGAGCGTCTGGCCCGCTGGCGCACCCGGTTCCTCACTGGCTACTTCATCGCCATCGTGGCACGCAAAGGCTGATGCCTCCTACCCGAGCCGGGGTGTCGGCTCCTGCCCAGCCGGCGCGCGCGCCAACACCACCTCGGTTAGGTCGCGGTATGCTCCGACGCGCAAGAGGTGGAGGGCTGCCCAATACGCCACGATCCCTACGAGGACCTCGAGCCCGAGGGTCCCGAGCATCCCCAACCTCGGCGTTGCCCAGGCACCCAGCGCGACCACCAGCACCATCATCACCGCACCGGCGAGAAAGACGCGCGACAGCTGCGTGAGCACCGTGCCGATCGGAAGATCGACGAGTGTGCCGGCGAAATAGAGCATCGGCAGGACGTTGACCACAGCGCAGAGTAACTGCGCGGTGGCGACTCCAAGGGCGCCCCAGCGCAATGCCAACACCACTGCACCAATCGACAACGCGCGCTGCGCGACGGTCAGTCGCAGTACGAGGTCGGCCCGCCCGTGCGCAAGATACAGGCTGGTCGTAAACACGATCAAGCTCTCGAAGAGGGCGGCGAGGCTCAGAATACGCAGGATCGGGATGGCCCCTTTCCATTGAGGGCCGAGGACAACCAGCACGAACGGTTCCGCGGTGGCAGAGAGTCCCATGGCGATCGGGACGCAGGCCAGGGCGACCGCTCCGGTGGCGCGCACGTAGATGCTGCGCATCCGCGCGGCGTCCCCTTGGATGCCTGCGAGCGAGGGAAACATGACATCCAGGATGACGCGCGCCACGCTCATCACCGGAAACCGCGTCACGTTGAACGCGCGCGCGTAGAGTCCGAGCACGCTCGATCCAAGCAGCTTTCCCACCAGCAGCTGATCGATGCGCTGCGCCCAGTAGTTCAGCGCCCGCGTGGCGGGCCGGTAGGCGCTGAAACCGAACAGCTCCCTCAGCGCTGCGCTGCTCACTTCCAAGCGCGGCCGCCACCGGCTCGCACTCCAGAGGAGCACACTCTCCGTCGCCGTCGATACCACGATCTCCACGGCCAGGCTGACGACACCAAAGCCGTACCACGCGAGGATGACGGCGCAGGTGCCCCCGAGGGTGACAGCTGCGCACCACCGCGAGGTCGTGGCACGAAAATCGAGCTGGCGGGCGATCATCGCGCGCGGCACCGTGCCGATACCCCGCAGGAGGAAAACGGCGGACAGTCCAAACGCCAGGTCCCTCAGTTCGTCAACGCCGTAGAGCCGGGCAATCCACGGTGCGACAGCGATCTGGGCCGCCGCCAGGACACCGCCTGCGAGCATCAAGATCCAAAAGACCGACGAGCGGTGGACCTCCGTAATCTCCCGCTTCTGGATGAGCGCGTCCTCGAGGCCCAGATCAGCGTTCGAGATCACGACCTGGATGAGTACCATGAGCATCGCCATGAGGCCGAAGTCGCGCGGCGATAGCAGTCGGGCGAGCGCAATCCCGAAGGCAAAGCGGATGGCCTGCCCCACCACCTCCCCCGAGACGTTCCACTTCAGCGCCGAAAGAATCCGCTGCCCGGACGCGGGCAGTCGTGGCTGCGCCTGTTCACCCATGGCGTGAGAGATCGGCTGCAGGGTGGTGATCGGCAACGCCAAACTGATAGCCATCGAGGAACCAGCACGATCGTGCCCTGCGTTCGACCTCGCGGATGAGAGCCGTCGGCCAGACGACCCTGCGGCGCGTGTGCGTTGGCTCCTTGAAGACGATGCTGCAGCAGTCGTCGAGATAACCCGAGTCCTGCTCCAACCCGAGGAATCCGCACAGCTCTGAGAGCACCGCCCGCGGGTCGCGGATCATGTCCTCGTGGTGCACGGTGATCACCTCGCTGGGATCGCACAGCTCCCCGAGACGGGCCGTCGTCTGGCAGTGGAAAAAGTAGAAATCGACGCTCTCTTCCAACGACAGCGCGTTCCAGATCGAGATGGCGCTGATATTGTCGAACGGGTTGCGGACCACGTGCACGAGTCCGAGCGGCACGCCAACCAGCGCGCGAGTGCGCGCGAGCAAATCCGGGTGTTGGGCGATGGACCGCGTGAGCAGGCCACCACGCTTGTCGCCGATGACGTGCAACGCCGCGAAGCGCCCCTGCCACTGGTTGGGAACCTGGTACGGGTAGGTGCCGCGGTTGCCGCGCAGGTTGAACCACGCGGCGCGCGCGATGATCCGAGAGTAGAGTTCGTCTCGCGCGCAGTTGGCGAGGATGAACTCGTGCGCGTTCAACTCGTGCGCGATGACGGCGTTGCGGTGCGCGTTGAGCAGCGCTCCCACCAGGCTGTGTCCGCTGCGTGGGTAGCCCACGAAGAGGCAAAAGCGGGTCACGTCCCCGAAGTCTGCCCGGTAGCGCCGGCGTGCCCACGCACTCCAGAGGCGCTGGTGCAGCCGATAGATGGCTTCTTGGACCGGAGTGCGTGTGGCGGCGGCCGTCACAGGGCCTCCTTTAGCGCTTCCGCCACGAATCGTATACAAGGAGACTGCGGCGAGGGGAGAACCGGTCCGGATGGGCACGCCAGGGGCCATCATCGTGGGCGGCCACGTCAACGGCCTCGGGCTCGTCCGTGCGCTGGCCGCCCGCCACGTGCCGATTGTGGTGATCACCACCAAGCCGTACGACATGGCGCATCGCTCGCGCTGGGTGACGGCGTGCGAGACAGTTCCCGACATCGAGGAGCGGCCGGAGCACCTGCTGGAGGTGCTCGAGCGACACGCCGCGCCCTGGAACGGGTGGGCCCTGTTGCCGGCCAACGATGGGGCGTTGTCCGCGTTGGCGCAGTTTCACGATCGGCTCGCGTCCAGGTACCGCGTGCTGGCGCCGTCACCGGACGTGGCGCGGTACTTCCTCGACAAGGAGCTGATGCTCGACGTCGCACGCGCCGTCGGCGTCGACACGCCACGCTGCTACGGACCGGCGGTGCAGGCAACCGCGGCGCTATCGTCCGTGGACTTCCCCGTCGTCGTGAAGCCAGTGGTGGGGTACCGCTTCTCTTCGCGTTTCGGCTGCAAGTTGTTCGTCGCGCACGACCGCACGGAGCTGCAGCGCTGCATCGCACGGTTCGAGGATGCGCAAATGCGCGGCCAGGTCTTTGGCTGCATTCCTGGCGCAGACCGTCAGATCTACGCGTATTGCACCTACATCGACGCACACGGCGAACCGCGCGGTGGCCTCACAGTGCACAAGCTGCGTCAGGGTCCGCCGCTCTTCGGTGTCGCGCGTGTCGCCGAAACGGTCGCGGACCATCCGGCGCTGCGCGACGCGACGATCGAGATCGTCCGGCGCATCGGACATCGCGGCATCGCGGTAGCGGAGTTCAAGCTGGACCCCCGCGACGGACGTTGGCGCTTCATAGAGATCAACGGCCGTTCGGTCATCTACAACGCGCTGCTGCGACGGGCCGGCCTCGACGTGGCTGGGCTTGCCTGGTCGGACCAGGTCGGCCGTCAGCCCGACACGGCACGCCCGATTGGCTGGCCGGGCGTGTGGATCCATCTGCACGCCGATCTCCTGTACACGTTGCTCTACCGGCGCCATGAGCGTCTCTCGTTCGCCGACTTCGTAGAGCCATATCGACGCCCGAAGATCGACGCGGTGTGGTCGGCGCATGATCCGTTGCCCTTCATCACAGAGTGGTCGCGCACGGCGCGGGTCGGTGCGACGGCTCTCTGGAAGGGCAGGCATCGCCAGCTCTTGGACGATCACACGCGACCGGCCGCGAACGGCTGAGACCAGCGGTTCAGTGGCCGGTCGGCGGGGCACAGCGTGACGCGACGGCGCGGAACTTCCCGCTCATGCCCCGATCAATCTCGCTTCGTCGGCTTACGTCGATGATCGCGCCTGCTCCGAGCGCGCGCTCGAGTTCCGGCAGCGCGCGCGCCAAGGCCCGCTGGAATGCCGCCTGGTCGGCCGTGACCAGCGTGAGCACGAAGCGCTGCAACTCGTACTGCGTCAGCTGGTATTGCAGCACCTCGACGTCGCCCTTGAACACCTGCCAGATCGCGCGCGGATGGACGAACCGCCCGTCGGCTCGCGGCAGCATGTCCTCGACGCGTCCCTCCAACTCCGCGAGCAACCGGAACGTGCGGCCGCACGGACACGGCTCCGCGGCCATCGCCGCCGCGTCGCCGATGGGGTAGTTGAGCAAGACCGAGGCGCGGTTCACGAGGTTGCTGATCACCACCTCACCCTCGACGCCCGGCGCCGCGGTGCGGCCGTCGGGTGCGACGATGCGCACGTGGCAGAGATCCTCGTGGAGGTGGAAGCCGGTGCGCTGCTCACAGAAGAACCCGATCTTGAACGCCTCGACGGCGTTGTACCGCGACAGCACCGGAATCCCGAAGCGTCCCTCGATCCAGTCGCGCGCGCCGTACGGCAACGCCTCGCCCATGTACATGACCAGCTTCGGCGGCCGCAGGTTCATACCGCGGGCCGCGACGGTCTTGAAGAAGAGATCGATCCACCCTCCATAGCCCACGAGCACGTCGGGACACTCGGCGTTGGCGATGGCCGCGATCTTCTCAACCGGCTCGAGCAACGACACGAACCGCCGCTGCGGGCGGACCGGCAGCAACGTGTGCTCTGCGTAGAAGGCCTGCACCTTCTTGAAGGTCGATGTCTCATAGCCGACGTACAGCTCCCTCGGCCGAAACGTGCCGCTGCACAGGGAAAGCACGGGGGCGCGCTCGCGCTCACCGAAGGCCAGGTTGGCGAGCAGCGAGCGCCGGTCGTGGCGGACCTCGAGGGGCGTACCCGTCGTGCCGCTGGTGGAGAAGGACACGGCATGGCGCGCTGCCGATGCCTCCGTGACGAACAGATGCGGCTGCGCGCGCACCAATTCTCGATCGAGGACGGGGAGGCGATCGAGATCTGCGGCGCCACGGACCTGGCGCGGATCGATCCCCAGGCGCGCGAACCACTCGCGGTAGTACGGAACGGTGCGCGCTGCATAGGTGACCATCTCGCGGATACGCCGATCACGCAGTGCCTCCAACTGGTGGAGCGGCAGAAATGGAATGGATCGCTGCCCGCGCAGATTCGCTGCGATCACGGCATTGCCGCACAACTTGGTCCAGTATCCGGCGATCATGCCATCGGTGCGAGGGCTACCGGTTCGCGTCGAGGATGAACCGCACCCCCGACGTCCGTGCCACGCTGCGCAGATCTTCAACGACCGCGCGTGCCAGTGGAATACCCGAGCGGCGCCGCTCGGTGAGGGCCGCGTGCTCCGGATCGCCAGCGACGAGAACCGATTGGTCTGGGTTGAGCGGTGCGCAACTGTGCAACGAATCGATCAGCGCATCGAGGTCGCCTTCGAACTCTCCCGGCTCGCGAAAGCGCCGTGGGTCGATTGCCAGAAAGAAGTGCCCGACACGTGCGCCAGTGTCGGCAGCGGCTGACGCAGAGCCGAGCCCGGGCATGATCGCCGACAGGATCTCCACCATGGTGGCGAGACCGTAGCCTTTGTGGCTCCCCATCTCGCGGCTGCTGCCGAGCGGTGTGAGCCGGCGATACACCGCGGCACGTCTGCCGTTCGTCACGGGCCTGCCGTTGGGGGCGAGTGCCCAGCCGGCCGGGATCGCAAGTCCCTTGCGCCAGGCCTGCGCCAACGCGCCGACAGCTGCTGTACTCGTGGCCATGTCGAGCAGGAAGGGCGGATGGCGCCCCGCGGGCGCGGCAAACGCGATCGGGTTGGTTCCGAGCTTCGCCTCGACCCCGAACGTCGGGACGAGCGCCGGAGTCTTCGTGCTGGTTGTCGCTATGCCGACGAACCCCGACTGCGCGGCCATCGACGCGTAGGCCCCGGCAGCGCCGTAGTGACCGGAGTTGCGCACCGCGACGGCGGCGAGACCGACGTCCCGGCACTTGGCGATTGCGAGCTTCATCGCCGTATCTGCGGGGACGTGCCCGAGGCCTCCGCCTCCATCGATCAGTGCCGTCGCTTCACTCTCACGGACGACCGCGATGGTCGGCGTCATCGTCAATGACCCTTCGAGGACACCACGGTGGTAGTGCAGCAGCATGCTGCAGCCGTGCGAGTCGATGCCGTGCAGGTCGGCGTACAGCACATGCGCCACGGTTACCGACGCATGCGCTGGCGACATGCCCCACTTGCACAAGAGCGCTTCGACCTGCTCGGCGAGGGCTTCGGGGCTGACAATCTTGTCGGGCCACAGACCGAGTACGCCGTATGGCAAGATTCGGTCGAGAAGCAGCGATGCGGTCCACAGTGGACCCGAGTCACGAACGGTGTCCAGGATGCGCCTGGCTGCGAAACGCACGGGCGTCACCAGCAACCGTCAGCCCCGCCGCCACAGCAGCTTGAACAACTCGTAGCGCGCGCTGCGCCAACGATTCTTACGGTAGTGCGCGCGGCTCATCGACTCGATCGCTTCCTGCGCCGCGGCGTCCACAGCGCCGAGGTCGGCTTGCCCCGCGGCGATCAAGTCGACCAGTGGAGCGGACGGCACGTAGTCGACGAGGACGTTGAGGCGCGGGCGCGCGCCTGCATTGGAGATGGCGTGCGGCCTCAGGTTGTCGAGGGCCCACACCTCGCCGGGTGCCATGTCGTACCACATGCCATTGCAATACAGCCGCTGAACACCTTCGGCAGACACCTGAATCGACAAACGCAGCGTGCCGCGGAAGAAGCGCGGTGTGTCGGTGTGGAGCGGAATGAAACCGCCGGGAAGCAGCCGCGCCACGATGGCGCGCGTGGGGGCGGCCGCGATGGTGTCGCGCAACAGCTGTCGCAGGCACGGCAGATGAGCCAGGACCGGTCGGTCGTCGGGAGGCACTGGCCTGGGGCCGCGAGGATAGCCGATCACAAAGAACGATTCGACCGACGCCTGCACCACCGGGTCGCGACTCGCTTGTCCCCACGTCTCCGCAGGCAGGCAATCGATCTCGGCCGCCAGCCGCGGCGCATCGACGGTCAGCGGCAGACGCACGCATCCGTCGAGGCCCAGATACCGCAACACGCCGCCCGGCGGCGGGGGATCGCTGGGAACCGGCAGTGACGCCGCGAGTGGCCGCGCCATGACTACGGTTGCGCGCTGCCCGCCCGTGCCTCGGCGAACGCCGCGACCATGCCGCCGATCTCCAGCAGGTGCACGGCGACGGCGGTTGCGAAGGCGGCCGGCAACTCGAACCAGCGCAGCCCGTAGTGGCGGCCGGCCCGCACGCAATCCCACCAGCTGTCGAGGGTACGTGCGGCAAGCATCAGGGGGATGGCAAACATCCCGAAGCGCAGCATCCACGCATGCGGCACGCGCGGATCGAGCTGCCGCACCCGGACGGCGCGGTAGCCGACGTGCCGGCGGATGCGGCGCTCCATCGGCCACCCCTCGAAGCGATGCGTCACCCGCATGCGCGGCTCGAAGTAGAGCGCGCCACCCGCCAGGCGGATGGCCTCGGTCTGCAGCCGCGCCGCCAGCGGTCTCGGCAGCCCGGGCAACGGATGGGCGAGCAGAACATCTCGGCGGAAAATGGCATTGTTGTTGGAAATGAACCGTGTCGGACCGGGTCCGCCTGGATCGACAAACGAACGCGACAATGTGGCAAGCACGCGGCAGGTGAAGCCCTTGTCGGGATAGGTCGTGCGCCCACTCACCGCCGCGACCTCCGGATGGGCGCACATGGTGTCGACGGCGGCGCGCAGCCAGCCCGGCGCCGGCGCACAGTCACCATCGAGCAGCACAACCAGATCTGCCGTGGCGGCGCGCACTGCCGTGTTCAACAGCTCGCGGGACGATGCACCGCTGCTGCTGATGACGCGCAGGCCAGGCACAATCCCCAGAAGGTCGGATGGCATTTGCTGCCCGGCGGGCGTCGCATCGAGCAGGAGCACCTCGACTTCTTCCTCGAACGCCTGGCGACTCAGGGTAGCGAGAGTCTCGCGCAGGTAACCCCAATCCTCGGCGGTGCGTCCCCCATAATCCGACACAACGAGTACGCTGACGGCCGGCTGGTTGCCACTCATGACCCGAAACCCATATCACGCTCGGCATGGACGATACAGGCGTTGGCTCCGGTCTGGGAAACCGTTCGTGGCCGGACCAGGGGAGCCTGCTCGCTGCTGGCTGCCAACTCCGACAGGCTGCTACAGTGCGACAGCTTCGGAGAGCAGAGAGGCAGTGATCACCACTCATCCTCGCGCCGCCCGTGTAGCGCGTCGCACCGCGCGACGCGATCCGACAAGGAACTCGAGTGTATCGCCGACCGGTGGTCGCCACGCAGTGCTCCGCGCTTTACTGTTGGCGGCGGCATGCTTCGTCATCTACCTGGCCAACCTGCGGCTCATGGGCGGCTGGGACACGATCCCCGCTCGCCTGTTACCCATCAGCATCCTGCGCGAAGGAAACGTCAATCTGGACGAGTTCCCCTGGTTGCGCCGCCTGACAGCGGAGCCGTACTTCCTCAAGGTCACGTCGGGAGGACATCTCCTCTCACGCTATCCTGTCACCGTTCCTCTCCTAGTGACGCCGCCGTATGCGGCCGCCCTCTGGTGGCTGGAACGCCACCAGGTCGCGGACGACGACGTCCGCTTCCGCCTCGCGGTGGTGGTCATGGAGCGGGTCAACGCCGCCGCGATCGCGGCGGCCTCGGTGGCGATGGTCTTGCTCGCGCTGCATCGGCTGACGTCGCCATCTCTGGCGACTGGGATCGCCATCGTCTACGCCATCGGAACCAACACCTGGTCGACCAGCAGCCAGGCCTTGTACCAGCACGGGCCGGCTGAGTTGGCGCTCGCCGGGCTCAGCCTGTGTTGTCTGGCTGAGGACAGGCGGCGGTCAGTGGTGGCGGCCGCGCTCTTTGCCGCTTTCGGTGTGTTGGCGCGGCCGACGATGGCGGTGTTCGCGCTGGTTGCCGTGCTGTTCACGTGGCGCGAGCACCGGCGCTACCGTGTGGCGTTCGCTGCGTTGGCGGTGCTCGGTGGGCTCGCGTTGTTCGCCTACAACATCGCCTTCTTCGGGCGCGCCTTGGGAGGATATGCGGACATCGTCCGATTCTTTCGCTGGCCCGGCGTCACTCGCCTGGCCGGCTTGCTGGTCAGTCCCAGCCGCGGCTTGTTCGTCTACACCCCGGCTGCGCTGCTCAGCATCCCGCAGATGCTGCGTTGGCGGCAGGCGGCGCGCGTATGGCTGAGGTATGCCGCCGCGGGCGTGCTCGGCTATCTCCTGCTGTACACCTGCTTCGGCGGCTGGTGGGGCGGATACGCCTACGGCCCTCGCTTCCTCACCGACATCCTGCCGGCGCTGGCGATTCTGGCTGCGCCTACTGTCGAACGACTCTGGCAGCGCACCGATGGTCGCGTCCTGTTACTGTTGTTGGCCACCTGGGGGGTTGTCGTGCAAGCGATCGGCGTGTACTGCGATGACCGCTCGTGGGACGCTCTCCCGGTACCCGTCGATCGATCAAAGGGCCGGCTGTGGGATTGGAGCGATCCACAGATTTTCCGCGCCTTGCAAGCGGGGTGGCAAGGTACCGAGCTTGCCGGGGTCCTCTGGCAGGCGTTCAACGACCCCCAACCGGTGATGCTCCGCTCGCTGACGCAAACGGATCTGGCCGGGTCCGTGATGGTGGCAGCGGCGCCGGCATTGCCTTGGAAGGACCGCGGACGCGCACCGCTCGATCTCGTCGTCACCAACCGCTCCGGGGTAGCGTGGCCGGCCTTCAGCGACTACGGGCTGCTGCAAGTGCAGCTGGTCTACATCTGGTGGCACGAAGGACAAGCGCTCGCTGGTGAGGGCGGCTTCATCAAGTTGCCCCACAACCTTGGCCCCGGCGCGTCGGACGAGGTGCACGTGCGCGTCGACCCGCCACGGCTCCCGGGGACCTACGAGCTCGAGTTCGTCATCACCCAGCCGCTCGACCTCGAGAAGGGCGTACGTGGCGGTGCGTCGGAACGTACGCCAATCCGTATCGAGTGACAGCAGAGGCGGCCGGCGCTGCGAATCGCCGCGCTTGACCGTCGGCGCCTCGCAGCTACCCTGTGCGCGTGCGTTCCAACTCGGGTGCATCGTCGAGCGGCCGCTCCCGCAGGGCACGAATGGTGTGGCTGGCGCAGGCGGCACTGAACGGGGTGGTGCTGTTCGCGGGGGTGTGGTGGATGTGGTCGGGCGGGCGGCGGGCCGCACTGTTGCTGCTACTCATCCCGTTCGTGTTCGTCCCCTTTTCCTATGCACGACTGCGTTTGCATCGCTTCCTCGAAACGCATTTGGCGGTGTCGTCGATGTGGATCCTCACTACCATGGGTGTCTTCTTCGACGCCGTCATGGTCGCACAGCTGCTCACCGCGCGGCAGCCCGCACCGCCGTGGGTCTTGGAAGCCCCGGGTGTGAGTTGGATCGGTGCTGTCTGGTTCAGCGCGCATGCGCTGTTACTGCTGGCGTTCGCCATCACGGGTCTGGTGCGGCTGGCGAGCCGGCCGTTCCGCGGCTGGCTCACGCGCCTGCCTTCGACACCGGCACGCAGCGATGAGCTGGTCATCGGCAGACGGGAGTTGCTGTCAAGAGCGAGCTTGTTCAGCGTGGCCGTGCCGTTTGGCGTGTCACTGTCGAGCATCGCCGTATCGTACGACTTCCGCCTCGAGCACCGGGAAATCGTGCTGCCCTTCTGGCCGGAGCACCTGGACGGCTTGCGCGTCGTGCATCTCTCCGACATCCACGTGGGCGGCGCGATGGATCGGCAGCGCTTGTGGCAGGTGGTGGAGCTGACGAACCAATGTCGTCCGGACCTGGTGTTGCACACCGGGGATTTCCTCACGCACCGCGCCGGCGATTTCGACGCGCCGCTCTACGAGGCGCTGGCGCGCGTGCAGGCGCCGCACGGGCAGTGGGCCTGCCTCGGCAACCACGACTTCGATGATCCGCAACGGCTCGAACAGCGCTTACACGGCTGCGGAGTGACCCTGTTGCGCAACCGCGTCACCACCCTGTCGCTGCGCGGCACGCCGCTCGAGATCGCGGGCATCGACTTCATCTTCGGGCGTGCCGTGCGGCCGGCGGCGTATGCGCGCATCATCGGCACCTGGGGAGCGCGCCGCGCTGTCGCGCGCATCCTGCTCAGTCACGATCCCACCGGCTTCGCCGAATTGCCGGCAGGGTGCGCCGACCTTGTCCTGTCGGGACACACGCACGGCGGACACATCGGGGTCCAACTCAGCAGCACTCAGGCAATCACCGTCGTCGGTCTGGCCGGCATCCCCGATCAAGGCGTGTTCACGCACGGCGACATGCGCCTGTACGTCACGCGCTGCGTCGGCTTCTACGGCTACCCGATGCGCATCGGCATTCCGCCGGAGATCGCCCTGCTGGTGCTGCGCTCGTCACGGGTGGTCGGACAGCCGCCGACGGGCGGGCACCGCATCTGAACGAGCACGCTCGGCCTCTCACGCCGTCAGTGTCCACGCCGCTCCCTCGACGACCTCACCGATCACAAAGAGGTCCTCGCCAGCCGCACTGAAGTCGGCGCGTAGCGCCTCCACCACCGCCGCCGGCACGGCTGCGAGCAAGCCGCCGGAGGTCTGTGGGTCGACGCACAAGTCGAGCACGGCGGAAGTGGCGTGCGGTGCGGCGGCACTCGCGCTGACGGCGCGCTCGTTGGTAGCGTGGAACGAGCTGCGCCAGCCGGCGCTCAGCAACGCCACGGCACCAGGCAACGCCGGGATCGCATTGCCACGCAGTTGCGCGCCGGTGCCGCTGGCACGCAGCATCTCCGACAGGTGTCCCGCCAGGCCGAAGCCGGTCACGTCGGTGCAGGCGTGAACGCCGTGCCGCTTGAGCAGCCGCATCGTGCCGCGGTTGCTGCGCAGCATCGATACGTGCGCCGCCTCTACCCAGTCAGCGTCAGCAAAACCTGCGCGTGCAGCAGCCAGGATCACACCCGTACCCAGCGGCTTGGTCAGGACCAGTGCGTCGCCGGCGCGTGCGCCGCTCTTGCGTAGGATGCCGTCTGCTGCCACCCAGCCGTGCATGCTGAAACCGGCGATCGTCTGCTCGCCGGCGATCGTGTGGCCGCCAACGAGCGGGATATCGAGTTGCCGCAACTGCGCCAGCGCGCCGCTCAGGAAGTGCTCGAGCTGCTGCTCGGCAACGCTCTCCTGGGCATACGGCAGGCAGACGAAGGCAACGGCCGCGCTGCCTTCGGCACCCATGGCGTAGAGATCGCTTGCCGCATTGTTCGCGGCCACCTGGCCGACGAGGTAGAGATCATCACTGAACGGCGGAAAGGCATCGGTCGTCGCCACGGCGAGTGTACCCGGCGGGTGCGCAAACACCGCCGCATCGTCCGGCTCGCGCAATCCGACGATGACGCCCTCGCTCTTCGGTAGATCGAGTCGCGCCAGGGCCCGGCTGAGAATGTCCGCGCCGACCTTCGCCGCACAGCCGCCGCAGGCGATCATCGGCCGCCCCATCTTCTTGCGGTCGGCGAGCGACGGACGTTCGTAGATGCTCACGAAACGGCGATCGATGTAGTCTTTGAGCCGCCAGGCGATTCGGTTGCGGAATGCGAGCGCGCCGCGGCTGAGGATGGCGCGGCCGTCGCCGGTGTTCAGCAGGGCGAGAAAGTCGCGTTGTGGCCGGAACGGCCGGGTGCGGCGGTCACGCACAACAGCGCGCAGGTTCGTTACGAGGATCGGGCCCTGTCGCACTGCATACACGCCCGCCTTCGGCAGGTCGGGATAGGACTCAAGTGTGGCGCAGTCGCCGGCGGCAAAGATCTCGGGAAACTCCATACAGCGCAGGTCGTCGTTGACGCGCAGGAAGCCGCGCTCGTCCACCGGCAAACCGGAGCGCGCCACCAGTTCCGGTCCCGCAGCGCCAGTGGCCCACACAACCAGGGAAGCCGGTAAGACGCGGCCGTCGGCGAGGCGGACACCGAAGGCATCGACGCGGACGACGACGACTTGCGCGAGAAAACGGATGCCGTGCGTTTCGAACGCACGCCGGACCGCGTTCGACGTGCGCAGGTGGCGGGTCACGAGCGGGCGATCGGCGCGATCGCACACCGTGACCTCGCCTTTGCCTGCGGCGCGCACGCGCGCCGCGAGCGCGAAGGCAATCTCACACCCGCCGGCCCCGGCGCCGACCACAATCACCTGCCGGCCCTGCGGCGGCGCCGGCGCAGCCAGGGCGGCCTCGATCGCTGCCGCCGCGACCTCGATCGGCTTGACCATCGCGGCGGGCGCGCTTTCGGCGACGCGGTTTGCCGCAGACGGCTGCGACCCGATGTCGAGCGCGAGCAGATCGTAGCCCAGCGGCGGGCGTTCATGCAGATGAAGCATCCGCTGCCGTGGATCGATGCGCACGACCCGGTCGGCAACGAAGGTAGCGCCGGCGCGTGCCGCGAGGGCGCGGACATCGATCTGTGCTGCACGCAGGCGGTACTGGCCTGCGAGCACCCCCGGCACCATGCCGGAGTACGTGGCGTACGAATGCGGCGACACGACCGTGAGGCGCAGCGCGGGCTCCGGCCGCATCGCCAACGCCTTGAGCACGTGCACGTGCGCATGGCCGCCACCGGCGAGAACGAGGTGCTGCTGGCGCATCAGCTGCATCGCGCTGCTGACTTAGCAGCGCGATGGGCAGAATTCGAACCAGAGCGCGCGACCGGCTTGACGGCACCGTGGGGTCGTCATCCAAGGCGCCAAGGCGGCGGAAGACCGTGGGCAACTCGGAATATCAATTCACCGAGAGGTTCTGCGTTCTCGAAAACCCCGATACGCTGTGCCAGTTTGAAGGTGGGCGAAGCCAGTAACGCCACTGGGCGTCGAGGCCCCGATCACCGAGCCAAGGCACCTGCGCGGGCATTTGCACCGCGGTCATGGCCATGGAGCGACGCAGAGTGGCCGCTCCCCTCATAGGACGGGTTGGGAGGCGTATCTTCGGGCATGATCAGACTCTGCCACACGCGCCGCGCTGTGGGGAAGCGGTCGCCTTCGCGATGGCTTCCGAGCGTTGGCAAGGTGACGTGGGGGTGACCCAGCGGCTCCCGGCGGGGATCCCCACGGGAGCGCGTCATAGAACGCCCGCAGCGCACCGACCCGCAATTCCCACGGAGCCAGCGGATTCGGGCGCAACGGCTTACGGTTGCGTGTCTCGTGCGGCCACCTGACCCGAAGCTCGAAGCGCTCGCTGACGTGGTGTATGTTCTGGCGGTTGGCAAGAAGGAGCGGAACATGCTCCGGATCGCGGGAGAGGTAGTCAAGATATGAAAACCCTCGCACTTTCGACTGCGTCACGCTCGCTCGCCGAGTACGCGAGCGAACTAGACGACGAAGTTGTCCTGCTGACCAAACGGAACCGACCGATCGCCGCCATTGTGCCGCTTCGGAACGTCGACCGGGAAACCCTCGCCCTGAGCACGCATCCTGGATTCCTCGCCCTGATCGAGCGATCGCGTCGCGAGGTGGCCAGGCGGAATGTGCGCGAACACCGTGTCTCGTTGGAGGAAGCAGCAACGATCATCTTCGCTGTTCCGAGCTTTGTCTACGTCGGCAAGCTCTACTGGGGGCAGGACCGCATGCACTTCCTGCGCAGCGCCGTCGTTCGAAAATCTGCCGTGCCGCAGTGACGCGCCGAGCGTCAGCGGCGAGCGGCCATCAGCGGTTCCTCGTCTCTGCCTTGCGCGAAGCGCTCGACTCCGTGCTACGGTGCACCTCGATGGCGCTGGTGGATCCGGAAACATTCGACGGCAAAGAGGTCGCCATGGTGTACGTAGCCGGTCGCTTGAGTGAGAGTAAGCGGGTCGAGCAGGTCTTTGCGGCGAACGCCATCGACTACGCCGTCGACGTCGAGCCCTTCGAGAACCGCGTGCTCGGCATTCTCCGAGTCGAATATGAAGGAGTCGGGTTCTACGTGGTCTCCGACCAGGCAGAGCTCTGCCGGCGCCTTCTGCGCGACGCGGGCTTGCTCCAGGGCCTGGTGGAAGAGGAATCGTGACGACGTCACCCGCTCCGCGCCTACCCCTCCTGAAGCGCTTTTCCCAGGGTGAGCTGCGCCTGACGCGCATCGAGGCGTTCAGCGATGGTGTCTTCGCGATCATCGTCACGTTGCTGGTGCTTGAGCTCAAGGTCCCGCCGCTGGCAGACCCGCGCAGCGTCAGCGCGCTGGGCTATCAGCTCCTCGATCTGCTGCCGAAGTTTCTCAGTTGGCTGATCAGCTTCATCATCGTCTGCAAGTTCTGGCTCAACCACCACCACATCCTTGGGCTCGCCCGTCACGCGAACTACGCGATGGTGTGGCTGAACGCACTGTTCCTCATGCTGCAGTCGTTCATCCCGTTTCCGACGGCGCTGATGGGTGAATACCCGACGAACCCTCTGGCCGTCAGCTTCTTCGGCTGCGTGATGGCGCTCAACACCGTGCTCTTCATCGCGCTGCACGCTTACATCGTGCGGCAGTTGATCAAGCCGGAGTTGGCCGACACGTATGATCCGCGTGCCATTCGGAAGTCGTTCGTCGGGCCATTGTCGTACCTGCTCGGTGCGGCCAGCGCGTGGTTCAACGTGCATCTGGCCTTCCTCATCTACTTGCTCACGCCGTTGTTCTATATCGTGCCGCCGACCGGGCGCATCGCGAACGCCGCAATCAGTATTGGGGCTGCAGGCCTTGAAAGGGACAGGGTGGCTTGATCGCCGCCGCCGACCACGCCACCGTGCATTCATGGTCAAGCTCATCTTCCTCTGCCGCCGGCGCGCGGACATCACGCACGAACGCTACAGGGAATTGCTGCTCTCAGGTCACGTCCCGATCGCGCTCAAGCACCATCCGGCGATGCGCCGCTACGTGGTGAACATCGTCGAGCAGTCGCCGGCCGGATGGGATGCGCTGGATAGCATCGGTGAGCTGTGGTTCGACAGCTTGGACGACTTCCGCGACCGGCTTTACGACTCGCCGGCCGGCAGGCAGATCGTGGAGCGCGACGTCGCCGGCTTCATGGGTGGTGCCGATGCCTATGTGACAACCGAGTATGTGCAACGCGCGCCGGCCGCAGCGCCAGCCAACGGCGCGCGCACGCCGGGGGTAAAACTGATTTGCCCGGTCGTCCGCCGCAATGGGATGAGCCATGAGGAGTTTCTCACGCATTGGCTCACGCGCCACGTGCCGCTGGCGCTGCGCCACCACCCGGGGATGAGCAAGTACGTCACCAACGTCGTCGATCAACGGCTCGGTGACGCTGGGGCGCCGCTCGACGGCATCGCGGAGCTGCACTTTCCTTCGGCGCCGGCGCTGGCCACAGGCATGTTCGACTCACCCGAGGGCGAACGCATGATTCGCGACGACATGGCGCGTTTCATCGGTCACACCGCCGCCTATCACGTCGCTGAGTACCCGCAGAAGTAGCGCCAGGGCCGCAACGGCGTTTGCTGATGCAAGCTATAAGTGCGTGCCCCCCTGGCCATGCCGCCCGGTTTCCGGCACCATCGGTTGCCATGAGGTAGGCGATGGCGCTCACGCATCTACCCGAAAACCCACGCCAGGAGGCGCGTGCCTGGAACCTGCAACTCGGCATCCGCGGTTTCAAGTACGCCGATCTCAACCGCGTACGGCGCCTGGAGGCACTCGACCAGGCCTTTCTCTCCACGCTGCACGACACTGACGCCGCTCTGGCCGCCGACCTCAAGCGTTACCGTGACACGCGGGGTGCCGACCTCACTCGTCTGCAAGAATCCGAGCTGTTGATCCGTGTCGCGCCCCACCTTGGCGCCTTTGTGGCACGGCTATTCCACGTCACCGACGCCTATGCTGCGCTCTGTGAGCGCGTGCGCGCCGACCAGATGGTGTTCGAATGGAAGCGACAGTTCATCGAACGCCGCATCTTGAAAAGCCCGCCCTCGAATGAAGCCCTGGCACACATGGATCCGGTGGAGCTGGAGGTTGCCTATCGCGAAGTGGTCGACGCGCTGATGCCCGACGCCGCGCTCACGGCCGACCCGGAGCGCGAGCTGACAGTCATCACCACAACCCTGCAAACCACGATCGACGAGACGCACGACGCCACGGCCAAGGCGCAACTCGCCGCTGTCGAGGCGTGGGTCTCGGCACTCGCCTTTCACCCCGCGCTGGCGCAACGTCGCAAGCAGTTCACGTGCTTCGCGGTCCCTCACAAGATCGACTTCGACGAGTTGGTGCCGCGGGTTCGGCCGCGTCCCGAGCTGCCCGAGTACTTCGTCGGCCCAGCCGAGACCCGCCGCCACCGCGACGGCTTCAACCTCACCGACACGCGTTTCACGGCGCGCGAGAACCTGCGCGAGGCGCATTACTGCCTCACCTGCCACGACCGCGGCAAGGACTCGTGCGCCACCGGCCTGCGCGGCAAGGACGGTGCGGCGCAGCGCAACCCGCTCGGCATCGCGTTGGAAGGGTGCCCGCTCGACGAGAAGATCTCGGAGATGATCCAGCTCTACCGTGACGGCCACCCGATCGGCGCGCTCGCGGTGATCATGATCGACAACCCCATGCTCGCGGGCACCGGACACCGGATCTGCAACGACTGCATGAAGTCGTGCATCTTCCAGAAGCAAGACCCGGTGAACATTCCACAGATCGAAACCGGCATTCTCACGGAGGTGCTGCATCTGCCCTACGGCTTCGAGATCGTCTCGCTGCTCACCCGCTGGAACCCGCTCAACGCA